>JACKNC010000001.1:641666-962500 GCA_024235095.1 Gammaproteobacteria bacterium | reverse complement strand
GCAAAATAGCACCGTAACTTCGGGAGAAGGTGCGCCTGTAGTAGGTGAAGCCCCTTGCGGGTCGAGCCGAGGCGGGCCGCAGTGACCAGGTGGCTGCGACTGTTTACTAAAAACACAGCACTCTGCCAACACGCAAGTGGACGTATAGGGTGTGACGCCTGCCCGGTGCCGGAAGGTTAAGTGATGGGGTTAGCCGCAAGGCGACGCTCTTGATCGAAGCCCCGGTAAACGGCGGCCGTAACTATAACGGTCCTAAGGTAGCGAAATTCCTTGTCGGGTAAGTTCCGACCTGCACGAATGGCGTAACGATAGCCACACTGTCTCCACCCGGGACTCCGTGAAATTGAACTCGCTGTGAAGATGCAGCGTACCCGCGGCAAGACGGAAAGACCCCGTGAACCTTCACTACAGCTTTGCACTGGATTTTGAGCCTTCTTGTGTAGGATAGGTGGGAGGCATTGAAGCGGGAACGCCAGTTCTCGTGGAGCCAACCTTGAAATACCACCCTGGAATGCTCGGGATTCTAACCTCGGATCTGAAACGGGTTCAGGGACCGTGCATGGTGGGTAGTTTGACTGGGGCGGTCTCCTCCCAAAGCGTAACGGAGGAGTGCGACGGTACCCTCAGCGCGGTCGGAAATCGCGCGGTGAGTGCAAAGGCACAAGGGTGCTTGACTGCGAGACGGACAGGTCGAGCAGGGGCGAAAGCCGGTCTTAGTGATCCGGTGGTTCCGAAAGGAAGGGCCATCGCTCAACGGATAAAAGGTACTCCGGGGATAACAGGCTGATACTGCCCAAGAGTCCATATCGACGGCAGTGTTTGGCACCTCGATGTCGGCTCATCACATCCTGGGGCTGTAGTCGGTCCCAAGGGTATGGCTGTTCGCCATTTAAAGTGGTACGCGAGCTGGGTTTAGAACGTCGTGAGACAGTTCGGTCCCTATCTGCCGTGGGCGTTGGAGAATTGCGGGGCGCTGTTCCTAGTACGAGAGGACCGGAATGGACGGACCGCTGGTGTACCGGTTGTGTCGCCAGACGCACCGCCGGGTAGCTACGTCCGGACGGGATAACCGCTGAAAGCATCTAAGCGGGAAGCCTCCCCCAAGATCAGTTCTCCCGCGTCCTTGAGACGCCTGAAGGTCCGTGGCAGACCACCACGTGGATAGGCGAGGCGGTGGACGCGCCGTAAGGCGTGAAGCTGACCCGTACTAATCGACCGTGCGGCTTGATCCGCTAACACCCAAGCCTTGGGGGGGGCGATCCCCCTCCCCTCACTCGAATCGCATGTCTCGCCCTTTTTTGCCTGGCGATCCTAGCGCGCGGGAACCACCCGACCCCATCCCGAACTCGGTCGTGAAACCGCGCCGCGCCGATGATCGTGTGAGGTTACTCATGCTAAAGTAGGTCATCGCCAGGCGCCTTCCCCCAAACCCTCACTCGCGCATTGCAGTGAGGGTTTTTTGTGATGCGCAAGCATCTCGTTGTGATGGATTGCAAAATTTGTTATAAGCCCCACACAGTATTAATCCGGTTATGCCGGTTGGAGAGAAATTCAATGTCCAGAGTGTGTCAGGTAACGGGTAAAGGCCCGACTACCGGAAACAATGTATCCCATGCCAATAACAAGACTCGCCGTCGGTTTCTGCCTAATCTGCACGAGCATCGCTTCTGGGTCGAAAGCGAACGGCGCTTCGTAAAGTTGCGCGTGTCGGCGCACGGTATGCGTATTATCGATAAGAAAGGGATTGACGCAGTGCTCACTGAACTGCGCGCCCAAGGCGAGAAATTCTGAGGAGCATTCACCATGCGCGACAAGATCAAACTGGTATCTACTGCAGGTACCGGACATTTCTACACCACCACCAAGAACAAGCGGACCACGCCGGAAAAGCTGGAGATGAAAAAATACGATCCGGTAGTTCGCAAACATGTCCCCTATAAGGAAGCCAAGATCAAGTAGAGGCTGGCTTATGGAGGGTCGTCCGATTGAAATGAACCCGCTGTCAGGCGGGTTTCTCGTTTACGTTTTCCTCGCCATGAGCGCGCTGAAGCTGGCCAAAATATCATTGACATTCAGCAATCCCACCGGCGATATCATCGCTCGCTGGTAGAACATCCACCCTACGTTAGCAACGCTCCACATAATTACCAAGTTCATTAGCACCGCCAAAATTCGCACGCAGAAGCGGGTAATCACATGCAATTCGTCCCATATCGTTCCATGTGTATGGAAGAAGTGATGATGGATGAAATTCTCGTGCAAGTAGAGAGACTAACCCGTTGTTATGGCGATGTGCGGGTGGTTGACGATGTCAGTTTTACCCTGTTTCGCGGACAGATTCTGGGATTTCTGGGTCCCAATGGCGCGGGAAAGTCCACAACTTTGCGCATATTGGCTGGCGTACTGGCCCCGGATGCCGGACGTATTATGATTAATGGCATTGATCTGCTGGACCAACCGGTGCAGGCTAAGCGGGCGCTGGGCTATTTGCCTGAACATCCGCCACTGTACAGCGAACTGACTGTGGATGAGCAACTCCATTACAGCGCGCGTCTACGCGGGCTGAACCACAGAGCCAGCCGTCAGGCCGTGGCGAGCATCAAGCAACGCTGTGGGTTGACCGAGGTCAGTCGCCGTCTGATTGGTCATTTGTCCAAGGGTTACCGCCAGCGGGTCGGCATTGCTCAGGCCGTGCTGCACGATCCAGCAGTGGTAGTGCTGGATGAACCCACGGTCGGACTCGATCCGATCCAGTCACGGGAAATCCGTGAGTTGATTCACGAACTGGGGCAGGAGCGCGGTGTGATTTTGTCCTCGCATCTACTGGCGGAGGTTCAAACGCTTTGCACCCATGTGCAGATCATGCGCACGGGGCGGTTGGTATATGCCAGCACTCTGAGCGACCTGGAATGTCGGCAGTCTACCCGGTTGCGGATTGGTCTGAAAACGCCGCCACCGCTGACTTTTCTGAAGCAATTACCCAGTGTGAACCGGGTCGATGAACTGGGTGAGGGGCGTTTCCGTCTCCATCATAGCGCCGCCACTGCGCTTACGGCATCATTAATTCAGCAGGCCAATGACTGGGGGCTTTGGGAAATGACACCGGAACTTGCCCATCTGGAGCAGGTTTTCGTTGAACTGATTCTGGAAACCGACACGGACCGATGATTCTTACCATTGCCGCCCGTGAATGGCGCAGTCTGTTTCTATCGCCGCTGGCCTGGACTTTGCTGGCAGTGGTTCAGGGACTCCTGGCTTGGATATTTGTGTTGTTGGTGGAGGATTTCCGAAATTTACAGGGGCAATTGACCGGGCTGGATAATGCGCCTGGTGTGACTGATCTGATAGCCGCGCCGTTATTCCGCGTCGCCGCCTGGGTGTTGCTATTGCTGATTCCGCTATTGACCATGCGCCTGTTTAGTCAGGAACGCCGAACCCGTACCCTCGATCTGCTGTTCTCAGCTCCGGTGGGGATTCCTGCGATTGTGTTGGGCAAGTATTTGGGGGCGCTGACTTTTTTTCTAAGCGCCATCGCCTTGATCACATTGATGCCGCTGTCGCTGGCTGTCGGCGCCACCCTTGATTTTGGCAAATTGCTGTCGGGAGCGCTGGGGCTAACCCTGCTGACGGCGGCGGCAACTGCGGTCGGTCTGTATTTGTCCACGTTGACGACCCAGCCCGCTGTAGCGGCGGTCGCGACGCTAGGGGTATTACTGGCGCTGTGGATGGTGGACGCGGCCCGCGTTGATCAAACAGCCAGCAGCAATCTGTTAGGCTATCTATCACTGCGGCGTCATTATGATTCCTTCCTGCTTGGGTTATTCGACAGCACTGACTTTGCCTATTATTTTCTATTCAGTCTGGCGTTTCTAGGCCTAGCGATTCGTCGGCTGGATGATCTGCGCTTGCGGGATTAATCCCCATGCGCCTTGATTCCTCTGTGCGTCGCCGACTATGGCTTCAGCATCTGCTATTTCTACTGCTGTTTAGCCTGGTGATCGGCCTTTTAGCCTGGCTGAGCGTCCGCTATCCGGTGCAGGCTGACTGGACCGCCAGTGGTCGCAATACCTTGTCCGAAGCCAGCCAGGCATGGTTGATGCGCCTCGATGGACCGGTCCGCATAACAGCCTATATCCACGATCATTCGCCACTCCGGGAGGGCATTAGCCGGTTAGTCGACCGCTATCGGCGTTACAAGCCTGATATGACGCTGACCTTCGTTAATCCCGATCTGTTGCCGGATCAAGTGCGTCAACTGGGAATTACCGAGGATGGTGAGTTATCCGTGGAATACGCCGGACGCCGTGAAACATTGCAACACCCCGGCGAACAAGCCTTGACCCAGATATTGCAGCGCCTGAGCCGCCGTCAGGATCGGCTCGTGCTGTTCCTCGAAGGTCATGGTGAACGCCAACCACAGGGCGTTGCTAATCACGATCTGGGCGCGTTCGGGCGCGAATTGGCGAAAATTGGCATCCAGACGCGTGGACTCAATCTGGCGACAGAACCGGATATCCCCGCTGATGCCGATGGACTGGTGATCGCTGGACCGCAAATAGCATTAGCAGTGGGTGAAATCCGGGTCCTGCTTAGCTATGTGCAACGCGGCGGCCATCTGCTGTGGTTGCTGGAGCCAGAGGACCCCTCTGGCCTGCACGCGCTGGCGGCGTTGCTAGGGATCACCCTTCTACCGGGCGTGGTGGTGGATGCGGATACGCTCCGACTGGGCATTCACCATCCAACCTTTATTCCCATCGCCGATTATGGCCCCCATCCGATCACCGCACCCCTGCGCGCTCCCGCTCTGCTGCCCCAGTCGGTCGCCTTGGACAGCCAACCGTTAGCCGGTTGGCAAACGGACGTACTGCTGGAAAGTCGGTCTTCCAGTTGGAGCGAAACCGGCGCGCTGGAAGGTCAGATTCAGTTCGATCCGAATACCCTTGAGCGACCGGGTCCACTGATCTTAGGATTGGCGCTATCTCGGCTAAAACCTGGTGAAGAACCTGGAGATGCCGCCCGGCAACGGGTGGTTATCATCGGCGATGGTGATTTTCTATCCAACACCTATTTGGGTAATGGCGCTAATCTGGAACTGGGTTTGAATATTTTTAATTGGCTGGTGCTGGATGAGGCGTTGATTGCGCTTCCGCCCCGATCCGTTCCCGATCCAACTCTGCGCCTTTCGGAAAGCGCTCTGGCGCTACTGGCGGCGCTGTTCCTGGTGATTTTGCCCGCAGGACTGATGAGCAGCGGCTGGCTAATCTGGTGGTTCCGCCGCCGGCGACGTTGAGTTGATCATGAATGCGCTGACGCGACAGTGGGCGGTTAATCTGGGGCTGCTAATTCTGGCGGGTGGATTGGTGATGCTGGAACTTTTGGGGCCAAGCCAGGAATCGTCGGTGATTCCATCGCTGTTAGAGGTATCGCCTACTGAAATAAAACACATCGAAGTGCTGCGGCCAGATCAGGAAACGATAGCATTTACACAACAGGAGGGACGCTGGTGGATGACCGCGCCCAACAGTGGGCCTGCCAATCCAATTTTAATCAACCAGTTGCTTCAAGAAGCAACCATGCATTGTCCACGTCGATATCTGGGCGGAGAGCTTGATCTGAAAGCGTTATCCCTTGATCCACCCCGGTTGCGACTCAGGTTCGACAGTCAGGAAATCCGCTTCGGCGCGACTGCGCCCACCGATGGTTTGCGCTATGTGCAAACCGGAGCGATGGTTCATCTCTGCCCTGATCGCCTATATCGGTTGCTAACCAGCGCGGCGGCAAGTTTTCTGGCGCCGCCCATTGAATCCCGGCAGTCGCTTGCTCCAAAGAGTCAATGATGCCTGAATTGCCTGAAGTCGAAACCGTCCGGCGCGGCATTGCCCCTCACCTCATCGGTCAACAGGTCGTTCGCGTTGTAGTGCGGCAACCCCGGTTACGCTGGCCAGCGCCGGATGAATTGGCAACGGTATTGTCTGGACAGATCTTTCAACAGGTCGAAAGACGGGCTAAATATCTGTTGCTGCATACCCATATCGGAACCGTCATCTTTCATCTGGGCATGACCGGACGTTTACGCATCTTGCGCGCCGACACGCCTTATGAAAAGCATGATCACGTTGATCTGACGCTATCTAATGGTCACTGTCTGCGCTTCAACGACAGCCGTCGCTTCGGGGCTGTATTGTGGACGGTCGAGCCGCCAGAGCGGCATCCCCTGCTTCGGGCGCTGGGGCCGGAACCACTGGACAAGGGATTTTCCGGTGACTGGTTGCACCAGCGAGCACGAGGTCGCTTAATAGCAGTCAAGCCTTTCATTATGGATAACCATATCGTGGTCGGCGTGGGCAACATCTACGCCAGTGAATCGCTGTTCGCCGCCCGAATCAACCCTTTGCGCCCGGCTGGACAAGTGGCGCTGGATGAGTACCAGCGGTTAGCAGAAACCATCTGCGAGATTTTAGGCGAGGCCATTCGCCAGGGCGGTACGACCTTGCGCGACTTTGTCGGCGGCGAGGGTAAACCCGGTTACTTTCAACAACAGTTATGCGTTTATGGTCGCTACCAATTGCCCTGCCGGGTTTGTGGGGAGCCGATTGACCGCTGCCGGCTGGGGCAACGGTCGACCTATTTTTGTCCGCGTTGTCAGCTTTAACGGGTTTCGGTCGGCTCTGAAGATTCAATCACGGGGGGTATCGTAGTGGATGACTCGGCGGCAGGCGGGACGGGCGGCGGGGGTGAACTACCTGGCGATGGCTCGGTGACCGATGGCATGACGGGTGAATCATTGGCAGGTTCAACGACAGGCGTAGCCGGTGGCGGTGGCGGTGGTGCGGGTTTCCTAACTGTCGGAGTGTAAATCACGGCTACCGCGACCCGGTCCTCCTCGCCAAAGCGCTTGATCGCCGCTGATGAGGGCAGATTTCCCTCAACCAGCGTTTGCAACCCTGGGTCATCCTTGGCCGAAGCCATGACCAAATCACGAATTTGCCTGAAACGGTTGGCGCTGGGTTCGTTATCATCATAGCCACTGGCAGCGGTTCTGACCTCTCTTTGGCTGATCTCGTCCAAGTTGTGTTGCCATCGGGTATCATCACCGATCGCCAGACCAATGATGGCTTCAGTAGCGCGCGCCGTGGCGATTTTCTCGGCATCAACGCGAAGCTTGTCCTGGGCCGCTGCATTCGGATGTACCCCAATCAGGTTAATGGCATAGCCCACCAGTGTGAGTTCGCCCGACGCATTGACCACAATCAACCGGTTGCCGACCGGCGGAATTAAACCGGCCTGTATTTCAGCCAACAACTGCGCCAGTCCTTCCTGAATCGACGTTGCTTCGATAGCGTTCGCCGCAGGACGGGTTAGCTGGGTCGCAGTTTTTAAAGTAGTGACCAGGTTGACCTGGATCGAGTGCGAGTGCTTGGCGGTATCTTCTTCGACCGAATAAGCGACGAAACCGCGCGCCAGAATACGCAACGCCTGTTCCCATTTTTCCGCATCGTTAGTCGCCAGATTGATCAACGCCAACTGGATCGAACTATCCTGTTCCAGACGTTTCGCAACAGCGCGTCGCGCCTCTGGCGACAACGCGCGCAAACAGCCTGCCAACTGGGTTCGGGCATCAGTAAACGCCTTGAAGCGGGCTTCTTGTTGAGAGCGGCGCAATGTCACGGGATTATCAGAGGCGGAATAGTGGATGTTGCTGGCAGCCACCCAGCCGAAATCTGTTCCATAACGGATCATCCAGCAGCCCGAAGTTTTCTGATTGATTGCGGCGATGATGGCTGTTTGCGCGTTTTTCGCCTGAAACGCTGGTTTCCCGGTGAGTTCATCCTTCTTCACCAGGCGCACCCGGCCAGAATTGCGTAGCGTTGAGCGTGAGGTGGTTGCCTGCAACGGTACGATGAATTCCTCTGGAGCCGATTTGCTGGCTGGCGCAGGCGACATCCACGACATAGCGCCTAAAAAAATTCCAAGAATCAATGCAGAGTGCATGATGATATCCTCCAAGGCATAGCCGATAGCGTCAGGCCATCGACAATGGTTCAGTCGCGCCTCCCAGCCGCGACAGTTTTTCCTTGGTGCGCCGCAGTTGTTCAATGGCCAATTCCAGTTCGTCATCCATCTTTTCTTGACCGGAGTCTTGCCGCAATTCCTTCAGCTTGCATCGGGTCGTTTCGAGTTCTTTAACAGCCAGAGCCAGTTCATCAGTGGTTTTCTTCAGTCGTTCAGCGATGACCTGAGCAATAAAACGGTAAAGCAAAGCGTAATAGGCATCCTGGTCCTCAGAGGGCAGATTTTCCAGAGCGCTTGGATTGAGTTCCAGGCACCAGGTCAGCTTGGCGGCGATGACCGAGGCAGTGCGCGGCTCATGGTCCAGCGCGGAAATTTCGCCAAACACCTCTCCTACCTGGTCGAGCACCGCGATAGATCGCTGGTTCTTGACGACGCGCACTTTGCCGTTGATCAGTACGTACAGATGATCTCCGAATTCGCCTTCGGGAATAATAACCTCATCCTGGCCATAGACCAGCATGCGGCTGGCATTGAGGATTTCCTTGAGAGGCTCCCCCGCGAAGGCGCGCAATAGCGGAATGCGTTTAAATTGTTCACTTAACTTGCTCAGGGCGTCGCCGCTTTTATAAATTTGCATGTCGAGTTTCCTGGAGAGCGGAGAACAATGCAGCCAATCATCAAGGGGTATAACCCGGAATTTGGCTAATGTCTATCGCATCCATTTGCTCCGGTTGCACCCACTGGCGGGCATAGTCCAGCCAGACTCCTTCTCGAACGAACGCATCGAACAAATCGGAATCGATTTCATGGTCTTGCACCATTCGGCCAAGAATAGTGAGTACTTCGCTCATTTTCTTTCCCGGTTTATAGGGGCGGTCGCGCGCGGTCAGCGCTTCGAATACATCGGCCAGGCAGATAATGCGTGAGGGTAACGGTAACGATGATTCATTCAAACCCCGATGGTAGCCGTGGCCATCGAGTTTTTCATGATGGCTGCCGGCATATTCGGCGACATTGCGCAGGTTTTTGGGCCACGGCAGTTGATTGAGCATCCTCATGGTGAGTGCTACATGCTCCTCGATGATGGCGCGTTCCGCCGGATTCAAGGTGCCTCTGGCAATACAAAGGTTATGAACCTCGTCCTCGGACAGGAAGGCGCTATCCTGACCATCGGGTCCGACCCAGCGGCGGGCGGCGATTTGTCGAATCCGCTCCTGATCTGCGGCGCTCATGAACTCGCCGCCAATATTGTTGTGGCGCACGTAGGCGCGTTCCTCCTCCAATTGAGTCAATTTTTCACTAAACTGCTGTTCCAAGCAGGAAATAGTGGTCA
This sequence comes from Gammaproteobacteria bacterium, assembly GCA_024235095.1. Lineage (NCBI taxonomy): Bacteria > Pseudomonadati > Pseudomonadota > Gammaproteobacteria > Gammaproteobacteria bacterium. The sequence continues at coordinate 953,154 of JACKNC010000001.1, read as the reverse complement.
GATCGCCACTTTCCAGGGCAGTCAGTTTCCCCTTAAGCATTTCAATTTCGGCATCACGCTTGAGCACCTCAAAGCGAGTATCCACCAAGTGAATGCGGTCAAAGAGGGTTTCGAGTTTAGTTGCTTTGTCCACTACATGTACAGGAGTGGTGATCTTGCCGCAATCATGTAAAAGTCCGGCGATCTTGAGTTCGTACAATTCCTCCGGAGTAGGACAGAAATCCTTGAGCCGACCTCGTTTAGAGCGTTGAGCAGCCTCGGCGATCATCATGGTGAGAATCGGCACCCGTTGGCAGTGCCCGCCGGTGTAAGGAGATTTATGATCGATAGCGGTGTTAATCAGGGCAATTAGTGCTTCGAACAGATTCTCAAGTTGCTTGATCAGTTGCCGGTTCGTCAACGCGATGGCGGCCTGGGAGGCCAGTGATTCTGCTAGTTGCCGGTCGGCGGGTGAAAAGGTGCGCACCTGTCCGGTTTTCGGATCGAGAGCGTTGATGAGTTGAAAGACGCCGATGATTTCCTCCTCATGATTCTTCATCGGCACCGTCAGGAAGGAGCGGGAACGATAGCCGGTATGTTGATCAAAGCGGTGGGTTCCTGAGAAATCGAAACTTTGTTCGACATAGGCATCGTCAATCACCACCGTGGTATTGTTCAGTACGGCGTAAGTGACCACCATGCCGGTATTTGGTTGACCGGAAGCATCATGGAGTGGAATAAAGCGGGGAAAGCCATCAGGGAAATCAGTACCCGTGGCGCCGCCAATATGGATATGCAACGAATCGTTGTAGACCACATCGAAACGAAGTTGTTGGCGACCTTGCTCTTCCACCAGTCGGTATAACGTACCCCCGTCCGCATTGAGCAGGCGCTTGGCGGCGATCAGGATGATGTCCAGCAGCTTTAGCGTATCCCGCTCCTTGGACAATGCAATGCCGATGCGGTTAAGATGTTCCAGACGCTGTAGAAGATTACTGGAATTAGAGAGTTGCATTGGCGCTCCTTGTGTTTCGGGCTGGACAGCGATCAACGGTATTCACATAGTATAGCGATGCAATGGCGCCCCTTGACGACAATGCCGGAGGGCCTCTCTATTAGGGTAACTCGCAATAAATATCTAGTGTTGCTAGTGTAGAAATCAGGTCAGATTTTAAGCAAGAAATTGATTTTGCTTAATTAATATAAAATTAATTGTTCTGGGATGTAGGGATTGTTATTAGCGAGACAATGATAGGTTGGGCATAAGCGGAGCGTTGCCTGACAAGAGTTCGCCGGTCGAGCGCGTTCGGGGCCAGACCTGCGAAAAATCCTGTCCCATACCTGTCAAAACTCAGCCGGTCATGCCGCCCCAAGCGGGATCAGCAGCATGGCGCTTGAGATACCAGTCCACGGTTTTAGCAATACCGGTTTGGAAAGTTTCCAGCGGTTGCCACTCCAGTTCGCGATCCATCTTACTGGCGTCGATAGCGTAGCGCCAGTCATGACCTGGCCGGTCGGTTACAAAGGTAATCAATCGTTCATGCGGTGCGTGCTCCGGGCGACGCTCATCAAGTAACTGGCAGATCAGCCGAGTAATATTGATGTTCGCCCATTCATTGCAACCCCCTATGTTATAGGTTTCTCCTAATCGGCCCTGGCGAATGACGGTTTCGATGCCTCGGCAGTGATCTTCAACATAGAGCCAGTCGCGGATATTGCTGCCATCGCCATAGACCGGAATCGGGGTTTGCAGCAGGCAGGAGCGAATGACCGTTGGAATAAACTTCTCGCCGTGTTGGAAGGGACCGTAGTTGTTGGAGCAATTAGTAGTGACGACCGGCAGGCCATAGGTGTGGAAATAAGCCCGCACCAGATGATCGGAGCCGGCTTTGGAGGCGGAGTAGGGGGAATTGGGCGCGTAAGGAGTCGTTTCGGTGAATGGCGGGTCGCTGAGCTGGAGCGTACCGTACACCTCGTCGGTGGAAATGTGGTGGAAGCGGGGAGATTCAGCAATTTTTTCCTCCAACCAGGCGATGCGCGCCGCTTCCAGAAGGGTAAATGTTCCAACCAGATTGGTCTGCACAAACGCCGCAGGCCCAGTGATCGAACGGTCGACATGGCTCTCGGCGGCGAAGTGGGCAATGGTGTCAATCTGATGCTCGCGCAGCAGGCGGTCGACCAGCGCCCGATCGCAAATATCGCCCTGGATGAAGAGATGTCGGGCGGGATCAGGCAGGTCGCACAGGTTGTCCATTGAACCCGCGTAGGTTAGCAGGTCAAGCGTGACAATGCGGATATCGGGATCAGCAACCAGCAGATAGCGGACGAAGTTGCAGCCGATGAAGCCGGCGCCGCCGGTGACGAGAACATTGCGTGGATGGTGGTTCATGAGCAAGGCATCAGGTATCAGGCATCAGAGGGTGCTGTGAATTCAGCCACGACAGGGGCATGATCAGAAGGACGTTCCAGTTGACGCGGTTTCTTGTCCACCCTACAGGCGACGCAGTCCGCCGCCAGCGCCGGGCTGACCAGAATATGGTCAATACGCAAGCCAAGATTACGCCGGAATGCAGCAGCGCGGTAGTCCCACCAGCTAAAACTGTGCTCTTCCTGAGGGAACAAACGAAAGGCGTCGCGCAGTCCCAGATTCAATAGCCGTTCAAACGCCGCTCGCTCGGATTTGCTACACAGCACCTGCCCGGTCCAGGCTACTGGATCATGCACATCGCGATCTTCTGGGGCAATGTTGAAATCGCCCAGGATGACAAGTTTTGGATAACGCGCCAACTCGGTTTCCACCCAGGCGATAAGTCTTTCGAGCCAAGCGATTTTGTAGGCGTATTTGTCGGAACCGACCGACTGACCGTTGGGGATGTAAAGATTAATAGCGCGCAGTTCGCCCAAGGTCGCGCCCAGCACCCGACGTTGCGGATCATCCATGTTCGGCAGGTCGGTGATCACATCGCTGGCCGGCAACCGGCTGAGAATTGCTACGCCATTGTAGGTCTTCTGCCCGGCAAACACGGATTGATAGCCAGCGTTGGAGATATCCAGAGTCGAGAAATCGGCGTCGATCAGCTTGGTTTCCTGGAGGGCCAACATATCAGGCTGGTGCTGTGCGAGCCAGTCCAGCACCTGTGGTAAGCGCACTTTCAAGGAGTTGACATTCCAGGTCGCAATTTTAATTTTCACTTCATCGAACTCTATATGATCTAAAAAATACTTCAAATTCAGTTTATAATCACTCTTGCCATCCCATACGCTATCGTGTTATCTCATAGCATTGCCTATGATTTGTGGTAGTCCTGCAGGTTATAGTGAACCTTTATACAGCAGAGATCGACAAGATTTTGTTATAATGATGGATAAAACACCAGATCGCTCCAATATGATTTTCGATCTTTTGAGGGATTACCTATTAGCTGTAATGCCCTTGAATGGTAAACGCATCTGATGATAACAAGCATGAGATTACCAGGATCAACCAGTCTGCAGGTGAGTCCGCTAGGGCTGGGTACAGTCAAATTCGGTCGTAACCAGAGTGTCAAATATCCTCGACCATTTGAACTGCCTTCGGATCAGGAGGCGCTGACGTTGCTGGAGCTGGCCTGGGATCTGGGCATTAATCTGCTGGATACAGCGCCGGCTTACAATAAAAGCGAGGAACGGCTAGGCCGGTTGCTGCGACAATGCCGACGGGACTGGGTGATCGTGACCAAAGTCGGCGAAGAATTCCACGATGGCGTCTCCAGATTCGACTTCTCAGCTGCCGCTGCCTACGCCAGCGTGGAGCGCAGTCTACGGCGATTGGGAGTGGAGACGCTGGATGTAGTGTTGATCCACTCCAGCGGTGACGACCTGGCTATCCTGGAGCAGGAGGAGGTGTTGCCGACCCTGCGCGATCTGCAGCAGGCGGGTTTAATCCGCGCGGTAGGAATGTCCAGCAAGACCGTTGCCGGCGGCTTGCGGGCGGTGGAGTGCTGTGATGCGGTGATGGTCACTTATAATCTGGCCCAGCGCGAAGAATTGCCCGTTATCCAGGCTGCTCACGCCGCGGGCAAGGGCGTGTTCATCAAGAAGGGCTTGCTCAGCGGCCATCTCGATCTGGTAGAGAGCACTGACCCGGTGCAGTCTGCGCTGAATCTGATTTTCGCGGAACCGGGGGTCAGCAGCGTAGTAGTAGGAACGCTGAATCCGGAGCATTTGCGGGCCAACATGACGGCGGCGGAACGCGCTTTACAACACGTCAATTCTGTAACGCCTGTCTGATGCGCTCTACGCCCTTCTCCAGCTGCGGGATGGCGTTGGTGTAAGCAAAACGCACATGCTGGCTCGCGCGATGGCAGCCGAAGTCAATGCCGGGAGTGATGGCGACGCCCGCTTTATCCAGCAAGCGCAACGCAAAGTCGTAGCTGTCGTCGGTGAAACGGCCACAATCGGCATAGAGATAGAATGCGCCATCTGGAGTCACGGGCATGACAAAGCCCAGTTCGCGCAGGGCGGGCAGCAGAAAATCCCGCCGCGCCTGGAATTCCCGACACCGCGCCTCGAAAATCGCCTGCGCCTTTGGGGTAAAAGCGGCCAGCGCGGCGTGTTGCGCCGGGGTAGACGCTGCTAGAAACAGGTTCTGCGCTAGCTTTTCGGCAGCGTCAACACTGTCCTCGGGAGCGACCAACCAACCTAGCCGCCAACCGGTCATTCCGTAATACTTGGAAAAACTGTTGACCAAAAAGACCTGGTCCGAATACGCCAGCGCGGTTTGCAGCGGCGCGCTATAGACCAGCCCGTGGTAAATCTCGTCCATGATCACTCGCCCACCGCGCGCCTCAACCGTTGCGACAATTGCCGCCAGTTCCTCGGGAGGAACCACGGCGCCCGTGGGATTAGCCGGCGAGGCCAGCAACACCGCTACCGTCTGCGTATCCCAGTATTGTTCAACCAGACTTGCAGTGAGTTGATAGCCGGTCTCCGGTCCGACCGGAATCCCGACGGTTTCGCCCTCCACCAGCCGCACAAAATGCCGGTTGCAGGGATAGCCCGGATCAGCCACCAATACCCGGTCGCCAGGATTAATCAACACCGCCGTAGCCAATTGCAACGCGCCAGATGCGCCGGGGGTGATGAGAATACGCCGGGCTGGAACCGCGACCTGGTAGCGCTCCCGGTAATGAGTACTGATCGCCTGGCGCAGTGCCGACAGACCGGCAGCGGGGGTATAACGAGTGCGTCCTTCCGCCAGCGCTTGTTGACCTGCGGCGATGATCGGCTCCGCTGCTGGAAAATCCGGCTCGCCGATTTCCATGTGGATGATGGAACGGCCTGTCGCCTCCAGTTCCTGGGCGCGCGCCAATAGCGCCATGACATGAAACGGCGCAATATCCGCCATCCGCCGGGCGAGTCCGATGAACTCTCCTCTCCTAGCTGGGAAGGGGGGCTGGGGGCGAGGAGGGATATTCATATCCCAAACATCCGATTCTTTTCCTGATCATCGTCGTGAAGCACCAGATCAGCGATGTTAGCCGACGATTTGTTGCTCGACTCCATCCCTTCCGCCAGCCGGATTTGCAGGCCGACGTTGTTCTTGGAATCTGCATTCTTAATCGCCTCATCCTTGGAAATCTTGCCTTCCTTATACAGCTTGAACAGCGCTTGGTCAAAAGTCTGGGTGCCGGCTTCCGTGGATTGTTCCATAGCGTCCTTGACGTAATCGATCTTGCCCTTTTGGATCAGGTCAGCAATGTAGGGCGTGTTTAGCAGGACCTCTACTGCAGGCACCATGCCGCCGTTCAGGGCGCGCACCAGGCGTTGGGAGATGATGGCGCGCAGGTTCAGCGACAGGTCCATCAACAACTGAGGCCGGGCATCCTCGGGGAAAAAGTTGACGATGCGCTCCAGCGCTCCATTCGCGTTGTTGGCGTGCAGGGTGGACAGCACCAAATGGCCGGTTTCCGAGAACGTCAACACATATTTCATCACATCGCGTTCGCGAACTTCTCCGACCAGGATCACGTCCGGCGCTTCGCGCATGGCGCTGCGCAACGCATACTCGTAGCTATGAGTGTCAATGCCGATTTCACGCTGAGCGATCACCGATTTTTTATGCTGGTGGGTGAATTCAATCGGATCCTCGATGGTGATGATATGCCCTGGCGAACTGGAGTTGCGATGATCGATCATTGCCGCCAGGGTGGTCGATTTACCCGAGCCGGTCGCGCCGACCAGCAAAATCAGGCCGCGCTTTTCCATCACGATCTGGCGCAGCAGCGGCGGCAGGCCCAGTTCCTCGACCTGGGGGATGTCGCCCTTGATGTAGCGGATCACCATCGATACTTCGCCGCGTTGCTTGAACACGTTGGCGCGGAAGCGGCCTACGCCATGCAGCGGGATGGCGAAGTTGAGTTCCCAGTCGTGTTCGAAATCCTTGATTTGGTCATCTTTCATCACCGAATAGGCGACTTCGCGCACGCCGCCGGGACCCAGCACTTTATTACCAATGGGCCGGACTACGCCGCCAATCTTGATATTGACCGGCGCGCCCACATGGAAAAACAGGTCAGAGGCTTCCTTGTCAACCATAAGTTTGAGATAGGGAGTGATATCCAAGATAGAGTCCTCTCTCAGGCCAACCGATTCAGACCGTTGAGCGCCGCAACCCGGTACGCTTCGGCCATGGTGGGGTAATTGAAAGTCGTGTTAACAAAATACTGAATGTTGTTGGCTTCACCCTGTTGCGCCATGATGGCTTGGCCGATATGCACGATTTCCGCCGCCTGGTCGCCAAAACAGTGGATGCCCAGAATTTCCAGCGTATCGCGGTGAAACAACAGCTTCAAAATCCCAACAGTGCGTCCGGTGATCTGGGCGCGCGCCAGGCTCTTGAAATAGGCGTGTCCGACTTCATAGGGAATCCGCGCTTCAGTCAGTTCGCGCTCGGTGCGGCCAATGGAACTGATCTCGGGTGAAGTATAAATGCCGGTCGGGATGTAATCCACCAGGTGATGGTCGCAACTGCCTTGCACCAGATGCGTTGCGGCGAAACGGCCCTGATCATAGGCGGCGCTGGCCAGACTCGGGTAGCCGACCACATCGCCAACCGCGTAGATGTGCGGCAGGGCGGTGCGGTAGTTGTCATCAATTTTAATCTGGCCGCGATTGTTCGGGGTGATGCCCAGCTCCTCCAAGCCCATGTTCGCCGTGTTGCCAGTGCGGCCATTCGCCCACAACAGCGCGTCCGCCTTGATCTTCTTGCCAGACTTGAAGTGCATGAACATGCCATCCGGCAAACCTTCGACGCTTTCATATTCCTCGTTATGGCGAATCATCACCCCCTGGTCGCGCAAGTGATAGCTGAGCGCGTGGCTGATCTCATCGTCGAGGAAGGAAAGCAACTGCGAACGAGTATCCACTAGATCCACTTTGCAGCCCATATTGCGGAAGATGCTGGCGTATTCGCAACCGATCACTCCAGCGCCATAGATCAGGATCGAGCGCGGCGTGGTGGACATGCTGAGAATCGTGTCGCTGTCGAAGATGCGCGGATGGTTGAAATCGATATCGCGGGGCCGGAAGGGATGAGAACCGGAGGCAATGACAAAACCGTCGGCGGCCAGCACCGCCGGTTCGCCCTGATTGCCAGCGCGAACTTCCAGGGTATGCGCATCGAGAAATTTGGCATGACCGTGATAGAGCGTGACTCGGTTGCGTTCGTAGAAATCCCGGCGCATAGCGGTCTGACGGGCGATGACTGATTCTGCGGAGCGCAGCAATTCGGGATAGGACAGTTTCAGGGCATGTCCCAGGGCGCTGCGGAAGGTCGCGCTGGTGTTGAATTCCAGCATTCGATTAATAGCGTGCCGCAGGGCCTTGGAGGGAATGGTGCCCCAGTGCGTACAACCGCCCCCCACCAGGTGATGCTTCTCGATCACGGCTACGGATTGACCTTCCTTAGCGGCTTTCATGGCGGCCCCTTCTCCTCCCGGGCCGGTGCCAATTACGATGACATCATAATGCGGGTCGTTCATGCGTCGCGCTCGTCGCTGGTTGGGGCGGAAATTGGCTGATGAGAGTTTCCGCAATTTTGCAGTTTCTATGGATGATAGCACTGATGCCGGGACAGCAGCGAGTGAGATCAGGCCATCCATTCAAACATTCCTTTACTCCATCTCTGAAGACCCTAGTCGCGGTCAGAATGGGTCCAAGAGCGTCCGAATCCCGGCCACGCATGAAGGGATGGGCTTGACGATGCAGTCATCGTGCTTTGAAGTGGGCTTTGGGCCACGGTCGCGTTTTTTCCTGCTTCTGGGAAAGTCCTTTCATAGGCTACCTTAATCCACCTTGCCTTTCGATCAAAATCGGATTATGTTTATTTATAAATATAAATCAAAAGTATAAATCTGAAAAATAGAATTGGTAGCGAGTAATCCAAAGTGTCTTACAGAAAGACCGAAATATCGTTGTGTTACAAAATCGACAAGTTATCTTTTTCGCGAAGCAGCCGGGCTGGCGCCTTATGAGCATTACCAACCTGTTCAAAAAGAACAGCCTTGCCTACCGGCTTCTCGTGCCAACGGCCATCCACATGGCCGTTCTCATCCTGGTGGTGGCGATAGCCATTTTTATGATTTTCCACCGCTACGCGCTCAACCAAGTTCAGGAAGTCAAGCATAATATTGGGGAGCAGATATTCAATACCCTCAATCAATCGTTTTTCATGGCGAGCCGGACTGCCAAGTCCAAGGGAGTATTTATCCAAAAGGCCAAGGGCATGGCAAACATAGAAACCTTTTCCAGAAACATGATACTTTGGGCACAAATCAGTGAAGGAGACAGAATCATTTACGAGATAGACAATACGTCCATATTCGCTAATCGCGCGTCACTGGCTGAGTCCAAACTGGTAAATATGTTGGCCAAGGTATTTCGTATCGATTACTCCGAATCTTTATATTTCAAACCCTGGGACTGGCGGGTTGATTTTATTATGGACGATAGCGCATATTATGAGTTTATGGGTGACGCGCTATATGTACTTGCTGGTCTCGCCATACTATTGATCGCCGCAATTGTTATGCTTGTGCTGACCATAGTAAATACTGTTTCGAAACCGATTCGCCAGTTGATTGAACCTGTCCAATGTGGCGCAAAACCCGATTACAAGGGAATTAATGAGTTTGAATTTCTAAGTAAAACCATCGCCGATTTCATAGAGGAACGGATTAATACCGAAGAAACGCTCCAATTGGCAAAAAGGCAGGCCGAGGTTGCCAACCAGGCAAAGTCTCTGTTCCTGGCCAACATGAGCCATGAGATCCGCACGCCGATGAACGGCGTGATCGGCATGAGCGAGGCGCTGCTCAAAACGCGCCTGACCGATGAACAGCGCCGAATGGCTCAGGTCATCTACGACTCCGCCCAGGCGCAGCTCGGCATCCTCAACGACATCCTTGATTTCTCCAAGATCGAGGCCGGCAAGCTCCACCTTTCCGTCGAACCCTTCGCTCTGACTGACATGGTCGAGAAGACCTGCGCCGCCCTCGCCGGCCAGGCCCGGCAGAAGGCGGTGACGCTGCGCCATGCGGTGGATCCGGACATCCCCCACATCCTCAAGGGCGATGCCCTGCGGGTGCGCCAGATCCTCACCAACTTCCTCTCCAACGCCATCAAGTTTTCCAGCGGTCTGGACCGCCCCGGGGAGGTCACGGTGACCGTCCGGTTGGCCGAAGGAGAAGGCGATCCGGTTTGGGTCACGCTGTCGGTGCGCGACAATGGCATCGGCATGGACGCGGAAACCATCGACCGCGTCTTCCATCCCTTCACCCAGGCCGACACCTCGACTACGCGCCAGTACGGCGGCACCGGGCTGGGGCTGGTCATCAGCACGCGGCTGGTCGAGGCGATGGGCGGTGCGATTCGGGTGGAAAGCATCTCGGATGTCGGCAGCACCTTCACCGCCCGGTTGCCCTTTCCCCGTGCTGACAAGGCCAAGCTGATGGCCACCGCCACCGATACCGGGGACCTGTCGCTGGCCCAGACGAGCCTTCCCAGCCGCGAGGAGGCCATCCGCCAGGGGCGGCTGATCCTGGTCGCCGAGGACAATGAGACCAACCAGGCGGTAATCGAGCAGCAGCTCACCCTGCTGGGCTACTGCTGTGACATCGCCGCCGATGGGCGCGAGGCCTTTGGTAAATGGCTGAACGGCGACTATGGGCTGCTGTTGGCCGACATCCATATGCCGTACATGGATGGCTACCAGCTCACCCAGGCGATCCGGGATGAGGAGGCAAAACGCGGCGCCGGCCGCACGCACATTCTGGCCCTGACGGCCAATGTGTTGAAGGGCGAAGCCGAGCGCTGTCGGGCCGCCGGTATGGACGAGTACCTGGCCAAGCCAACGCCCTTATCCCAACTCAATGAGTGCCTCATCAAATGGTTGCCGACCGCGACCGACGAGGCAGCGGTTCAGTAGAATTTTTGAGATAAGGTTTTTAATCAGACATTTGGGTAAGAAGTCACATTATAATGATAACTGAACTAAAGCAATACCGTATGGAGATTTGTTATGAAAGTTCTAAACATTGTCGGCTTGATGGCTTCAACTTTGCTGTTCTTTTCGCATGCTGTAGCCGACGGTCTTGAAAGCTTCAACCAATTAGAAGGCAATATTTTGATTGCCGGCGGCACGGCCCATCTGCCGATCATGTACGAGCTAAAGCACAGAATCGAAGAGTTCAATCCGAATATCCATATCCTGGTCAGAGGCGGCGGCTCCACCTTTGGCATCGAGCAGATTGGCAAGGGCCTCATCGACATCGGCAACGCAGGACGCTTGCTGAAGCCGAAGGAGCAGCAGCATTATGATCTGCAAACGATACCCCTTGCCATCGATGCGATCGCCGTGGTTGTCCATCCATCGAATCCCATATCGAATTTGTCCACTGATACCGTAAGGAAGATTTACGCCGGTGAAATCACCAACTGGAAGCAGGTCGGGGGAGACGACAGCCCGATCTCGCTGTACGACCGAAACGCCGGAAGCGGAACCCGGTCCGTCTTCCTCAAAAAGGTTATGCCCAACGAGACTCCAACAACGACGGCTAATATTATCGACGACCACGATAAAATGAAGGTAGTGGTATCCTGGGACAAAAATGCCCTTGGTTACATGAGCCTTGGGCATGTCGACGAGTCCAAGGTGAAGCCCCTTGCCTTGAATGGTGTGGTGCCCAACTTCTCCAATGCACAATCAGGAAAGTACATTCTTGCCCGTAAAATATACATATATCTTCCTGCCGACATAACAAAGGTAAGTGAACTCACCAGGCGGTTCGTCGAATATTTGTTGAGTCCTGATGGCGCCGAGATCATCCGACACAACGGATACATCCCGGTGAAGTAAGAGTGCCTCTGATATCAATCGTTAACGAAGTCTTCTCATTATCCCCTAACCGCCGCTAGCTGGCCTCTTGGGCAATGGGGTCGAGAACCGCCCGCTCAGGCCACGCTGACGGACTCAACAGGTGCTGTAACGCTTGGTGATCCGCTTCCGGCGCCCCCGCTTCCATCCGCTCCATAATCTGATAAAGCAGCGCTAAAAACCCTACTTTTTGTAGAACTGAAAACTCATGAACAACGTAATCTCAAGTCGTACTAACGGCAATATTCCCGTGATCCCGGTCACCGAGAGCGAGTTCGCAACCTGGCTGGAACAGCAGGATGAACCCTTGCGCCGTTGGTTGAGCGCGACCAGCTTCAAAGCCAAGCCGGGTCAATTCAGCCTGGTTCCCAGCGTGGAGGGTCAGCTGCGAGTCGTGATTATCGTGATCGGCAAAGCTGACCACCTGTGGGCGCTGGGCGGTCTGCCCACGGTGTTACCCGAAGGCGATTACGCGCTGGAAGCGGCATTTGACCCCCAGCAGCTAGAGCGGTTAACCCTGGGCTGGGCGTTAGGCGCCTATCAATTTACTCGCTACAAGGCGTCCAAACGTACCATCGCGCGGCTGGCGCTGAATCCCGTTTGCGACGCTGACCGTATTCAGCGCATGGTCGATGCGGTTACTCTAGTTCGCGATCTGATCAATACCCCGGCGGAAGATTTGATGCCGGAGCAGCTTGCCGAGACGATGCAAACGCTTGCCCAACAATTCAGTGCGACGTTCGAGCAAACGGTTGGCGAGGAGCTGCTGACGCGCAATTTTCCGCTCATTCATGCTGTGGGCCGGGCCAGCGCCCATCCGCCCCGCTTGTTGGATCTGCGCTGGGGCGATCCGGGGCACCCCAAAGTAACTCTGGTTGGCAAAGGCGTCTGTTTCGACAGCGGAGGACTGGACTTGAAGCCATCCAGCGCCATGCGGTTGATGAAGAAGGATATGGGGGGGGCGGCGACCGCGCTGGGTCTAGCTCGCCTGATCATAAGCGCTCGACTGCCGGTGCGGTTGCGCCTGCTGGTCGCGGCGGTGGACAATGCGGTGGCGGGCAACGCGTTTCGACCCGGCGATGTTGTTCGCTCGCGCCAGGGATTAACCGTGGAAATTCACAATACCGACGCCGAAGGCCGCCTGATCCTTAGCGATGCCCTGGCCGAAGCGGGTGCTGAGCAACCAGCGGTTATCATTGACTTCGCTACATTGACTGGCGCGGCGCGAGTGGCGCTGGGAACACAAGTACCGGCGCTATTCTGCAATGACGAGACGCTTGCATCCGGTCTGCTGGCGGCGGCGGAACGCGAACAGGACCCCTGTTGGCGATTGCCGTTGTATTCCCCTTACCGCGAAATGCTGGATAGCAAGATCGCCGATCTCGCCAACGCCTCGGATTCTTCGTATGCTGGAGCCATTACCGCAGCGCTGTTTTTGAAGGAATTTGTACCGGACGGCATTCCATGGGCGCATTTTGATCTGATGGCATGGAACCTCAAAACGCAACCCGGACGCCCGGAAGGCGGCGAAGCGATGACTCTGCGCGCGGTGTTTAGCTGGCTGGAACAGCGCTATGGCGGGTGGTAACCCATGAACCGGCTTCCAACCGGGTCGCCCGACTGGAAGCGTTTCTTGCATCAATAGGTCATCATGCAACTGGATGACGCAACGCCGGATTCGGCATCGGCGGCTTGGTTGAATAATCGTAGAAACCCTTGCCGGTCTTGCGGCCCAGATAGCCGAGCTGGACTAACCGGGTCAGAGTATGTGGCGAAGATACATGGGGCTGATGCATGTCCTGATAAATGTTCAGCGTCATGGCTTCCACAACATCCAAACCGATGTAATCAGCCAGTTCAAACGGCCCCATTGGATGTCCGGCGCCCGACTTCATCGCGTGATCGATGTCGCCAATCGTGCCCGTCCCCATTTCCAGGAGGCGGATAGCGCTCAGCATATAAGGCGTTAGCAGGCGGTTAACGATAAAACCCGTCGTGTCTTGCACAATAACCGGGTCTTTGCCCAGTTTCTTGCAAAACGTATCGAGCGTTTCAATCGCGTCATCGGAAGTCTCAAAGCCGTGAATGATCTCGACCAGTTTCATCACGGGCGCCGGGTTAAAGAAGTGCAGACCCGCCACCCGGTTGCGATGCTCGCAGACCGCCATCATTGCGGTCACCGAAAGCGTCGAAGTATTCGTGGTCAGCAGCGCCTGTGGCGAGACGATACCCTCCAGCCGCTGAAAGAGCGCTTTCTTGGTGTCCAGATCTTCAATAATGGATTCAATGATCAAATCGCAACCCGCAACCTCTTCTTCCTGAGTTGTGAATTGCAACAGGCTGAGGGTTTCGTCTTTTTTCTCGGCGGTCATTTTGCCGCGTTCGACCATCTTGCCCAATGATTTTTCCAGTCCTGAGCGAATCTTGTCTGTTGAACCCGGCGTCGCTTTAACCGCGACCGTCGGCATGCCCGACTGTGCGCAGACCTGCGCTACGCCCAATCCCATCGCTCCACAACCCATTACGCCAACTTTTTTGATTTCCATTGTCTATTCCTTCTAGATTTTAACAACACGAATTCCTGGCGACCGAGAAGCGCCAGGCATTAACAACATCAAACATAGTGGATTTAATCAACGATCCGGTCAACCCAATCCACGGCGCGTCACTGGCCGGATCAGTCTCTTCAAACCTTAGAGGTGCTTGAACTGCGCCGCGCGTTTGCCGGCAAACGCTTCCATGCCTTCCTTCTGATCCTCGGTTGCGAATACCGCATGGAAAGTCCGGCGCTCGAACAACAGCCCCTCGGCAAGACTCGTTTCATAAGAGCGGTTGACGCATTCCTTGGTCATCATCACCGCTGGCAGCGAATAGCCCGCAATCGTCTCGGCGGTTTTAACCGCCTCCTCAATCAGTTCGGCAACCGGCACGATTCGGCTGACCAGACCGGCGCGCTCAGCTTCCTCAACATCCATCATCCGCCCGGTCAGACAGAGTTCCATGGCTTTGGACTTGCCGACCAGCCGGGTCAGGCGCTGGGTGCCGCCAGCGCCGGGCAGAATGCCCAGCTTGATTTCCGGCTGACCAAATTTGGCAGTATCAGCGGCCAGAATGAAATCGCACATCATCGCTAGCTCGCAACCACCGCCCAGCGCATAGCCGGCTACTGCAGCAATCACCGGCTTGCGGCAACGGCTGACCCGCTCCCAGTTGCGGGTGATGAAGTTGGCCTTATAGGCGTCCATGTAGGAGTAATCTTTCATGCCCTTGATGTCAGCGCCAGCGGCAAACACCTTCTCGCCGCCGGTCAGGACGATAGCGCGAATCGCCTCATCCGCTTCGACAGCATCCAGCGCCTGGGTCAGCTCATCCATCAGATCGTTGGACAAGGCATTAAACGCCTTGGGCCGGTTCAGGGTAATCAGGGCGACCGGGCCGCGGGTTTCGACCCGGATATTTTCGTAATTCATGCTTTATTCTCCTTACCGAACGGTGATGGGCGAGGCCAGTTTGATTCTGGGGGCAACCGCCACAGCGCGGATTGCACGAGAACGCCGTGCGCGATTCGCTTTTGCCTACAATAAGTGATGGCAAATGATACCACAGGCCAGAATGAACCGGGTTAGCAAGAATTCAAGCAGAATAACAGAGGGAAATGCAAATACTGACGATGACTTGAAGAAGATAGAGAGGGGATAAGTCTGAGCGGGCGCTACAAACCGGTCAATCATGACCGGCTCCTAAAGAATCTATCTCTTATTGTCTTGCTCGCCGTTATCCCTACATTCCGGGTCATGGCTATTCACTGCAGCGGTACGCGGTGCGTACCCTACTTTTGAATGATCGGTATCAACGTCGTCGACGTAGTCGATGCAGGGTACGCACCGCGTACCTTGGAATGCAGGCTAAACAGGTTGCCAGACTATAATCTAGCGTTTCAGATCGTAATTCAGCTCTTTAACTGGCACCAGAGAAGGATTGACTATTGGCATGCCGATCCCATTGGCAAAATCCCGCGGATCTATCAGCTGCGTCGCGGGTGATGTCTGAACTGATTGGATATCTTTTGTCTGCGGCGTGGCAGCAGCTCGCACCGGAGTGCGCGGCGCCTGGATGGTTACCGGAAATCGCCAGATCGTTGCAGGCTCGCGTGCATAAGTAATCTCTTCTTTTGGCGCTGCTAAACGGGTCGATTCATGCAATATCGATGGTGATGGATAAGATTCGGATTGCTGCGGCAGGGGAATCCAGTAGGAAACTGCAGCGAGCGCCATAGCCAGCATCAAAATAATAAGTTGTTTGCGGTGGATCTGCGTGTTCATCAAAACTGGCTCCTGTAATCCAATCCTAAAATGATTTGTTACTTATTACAATTTATTTGGTATGCAAACATCGTACCTAATTTTCAGTTTGCCTTGAGAGCCTTGTTAGATAATGAATTTTACGAATGATTCACCTCACCTCCTGTCATCTTGAACCGAATTTTCCATGGACCAGATGACCTTCAAATATAGGATGATTGACCAGACTTATCAGCGAGTGACAGTATCTAACCGGAAACGGGCCAGTTTGGCCCGATGTAGAGTTCGCTCTCATTATTCCAACCCTAAAATGAAATGTTGACCTGCGATCTTATTGTCTTTCCAGATGGAAACCGGACAAATTCGGGAACAACTCCCTGTTTCCATTCCTGATACTTGGAACCTCTATAGTTAACATTTACTGCTGCCTATCTATCCGAAACCGATGCAATCCGAATTCGTCAATGCGCTGTTTGTCTGGGTAGCCGCCCATCCTGGCTGGATGAGTCTCGTCATCTTCATCACTGCCATGACGGAATCACTGGCCATTATCGGCGTCATCATCCCCGGCGTTTTGGTGATGTTCAGTCTGGGCGCGCTGATCGGCTTGGGACATCTGGAGTTCTGGACCGCTTACTGGTGGTCAACCGGAGGCGCTATTGTCGGCGACGCCATCAGTTTCTGGATGGGTCGCGCGTTCCATCAGAGTATTCGGCAAGTCTGGCCTTTCACTAAGCACCCCGGGATGATTGCCCGCAGCGAGGAATTCTTCCGCAAGCATGGTGGTAAAAGCGTGTTGTTTGGTCGCTTCTTCGGGCCGGTGCGTGGGACGATTCCTACGGTGGCCGGGATGATGGACATGACTTGGCGGCATTTCATGATCGCTAACGTGATCTCGGCAATCCTGTGGGCGCCGGCTTATCTGATTCCCGGTATGGCGTTCGGCGCCTCACTGGACATCGCCTCGCGTGTGGCTGGACGGTTAGTCGTGTTAATCCTGATCGTCGCTATACTGCTGTGGCTGACTGTCTGGTTAGTCACTCATGTAGTACGGATATTCCAGGCCCACGCCACGGATTGGTTGCAGCGATTCACCGTCTGGAGCCAGGGCCGGCGCTTTATCGGTCCGATCAGCGCCTCGCTGCTTGATCCCCGCGAAGGAGAGTTGCGCGGTTTAGCGACCCTGGCGACGCTGTTACTGGGTGGGACAGTGCTCCTCGGCCTGAGTCTGAGCGCTGCCGGTCGACAGTTGCCCAGTGGTCTGGATCAAAGTCTCTATCACTTTTTTAAGGAGTTACGCACGCCTTGGGCCGATGCCGTGATGGTGTTTATCACTGAAGCAGGTGATTATCAGGTAACTTTACCTGTAAGTCTAGTGGTTTTCGGCTGGTTGGTCTGGCAGCGCAACCACTCAGCGATTTGGCACTGGCTGGCAGCGCTGGGTTTTGGCATGGCGACTAATTTGCTGTTCCGTATATTATTACCCGTTTCCAGTCCAGATGATGTCGCACACGGTTTACAAGGCTACTCCTTCCCTTCGAGCCACGCGACGTTCAGCACCCTGGTCTTTGGATTCCTGGCAGCGCTGATTGCCCGAGAGATTCCGCTGGTTCGCCGCTGGCTCGTTTACCTGGCAGTAGCATTCATTATTATATCCATTGCCTTCGCTCGTCTTTATCTGGGTATCCATTGGCTGACCGATACCCTGGCGGGTCTATGCCTCGGATTGATTTGGGTAACGGTGCTAGCCATTGCGTATAACCGTCATCCGAAAACGAACCTGCATTGGCGCGGACTGCTGGCTTACGGTGTAGTTGCCTTATTGGCCACTGATTTTCTGCATGTCAGTCTTGATTACCAGGCCGATCTGCATCGTTATCAGCCGCAAACCGTGCTGCATACGCAGACGCGGGATCAGTGGTGGCAAGGCGGTTGGCGGGAATTACCCCAGCAACGGCTGGATTTCCAGGGACATCGCCGCCAAGATTTGTTGCTGCAATGGGCGGGAAACCGCGAACAATTGCAACAACGGTTGCAGGAAACCGGTTGGCGCCTAGCGCCAAAGCTGAATTTTAAGAGCATGCTACTCTGGCTAAATCCCCAAATCACATTGGAGGAGCTTCCAGTGTTGCC
Organism: Gammaproteobacteria bacterium; assembly: GCA_024235095.1. Classification (NCBI taxonomy): domain Bacteria; kingdom Pseudomonadati; phylum Pseudomonadota; class Gammaproteobacteria; species Gammaproteobacteria bacterium. The sequence goes on along the minus strand of JACKNC010000001.1, from coordinate 935,328 downwards.
GCAACTCCACAATGGACGCGAAGATGAGTTCATCATGGTTCATTACAGTAGCCATGCTGAAACCCGCTGGCTGCTGCGGTTCTGGGATATCGGCGAGCGGTTGCGGGAAAGTGATGCGCCGATCTGGGTCGGCAGCATCAGTCGTCAGAAGCGCGAACCCCGGATGCGCCTCTTCACTTTCGCGGTGGATGACCCACGCTCTCATGTTCCGATGGATTTACTGATCCCCGCCTGGCGAGGCTTGCAAACCCAGCGGGTTACGGGTTCCAATCCCAAAGAATTTATTATCTTGATTGCTGATTGAGAGGATTGACCGATGTTGATGAGAGCCGAAACTTCCTGCTTGTTAGTCGTTGATTTCCAGGAACGACTGATGCCAGCGATTCACGAGGCTGACCGCGTTGTGGCCAATGGCGCTTGGTTGATCCAGATCGCCCAGCGACTGGAGGTGCCGGTGCTCGCTTCGGAACAGTATCCGAAAGGACTTGGCGCTACAGTAGCGGCGATCCGCGATCTACTGCCAGTGGAAGCATTTATGGAAAAAACCCATTTCTCCTGCGCCGCCGAACGAGATTGCATGAGGCGCATCGATGCGCTCGGTCGTCAGCAAATTATCGTCATCGGTGCCGAAGCCCATGTTTGTGTATTGCAAACTGCGCTGGATTTACGAATGGCGGGTAAGGATGTTTACCTGGTCGCTGACGCGGTTTCCTCACGATCGCCACGCGATGTGGATCTGGCGCTGGAGCGGATGCGCGTCGAGGGGGTGCGCGTGGTCAGCCGGGAAATGGTTGCCTTTGAGTGGCTGCATCAGTCCGGCACGGATCGGTTTCGCGAGATCAGTCGTGAATTTCTGCGTTAAGTCCGCACAGGAATACTCCCTATGGCTCTTGCTGCTTCTCCTCTCCCGCGCCGGCCCTGCATCGCCGTGCGCATTGGCCCTATCACTGTGGGCGGCGATGCGCCCATCGTCGTCCAGTCGATGACCAATACTGATACCGCCAACGCCGAGGCCACAGTCCAACAGATCGCCGAATTAGCTGAAGCGGGTTCGGAACTGGTGCGCATCACCGTCAACACCGAGGAGGCCGCCGCCGCCGTGCCAGTTATCCGGGAACGGTTGGCTGCGCAAGGGGTGAGCGTTCCGCTCATCGGGGACTTTCATTTCAATGGCCATAGATTGCTGAGCAAATATCCTGCCTGCGCCGAGTTGCTGGACAAGTACCGCATCAATCCTGGCAATGTCGGGCGTGGCCGGAAGAAGGACGAGCAGTTTGCCACGATCGTTGAAATCGCCTGTCGGCATGACAAGCCGGTGCGTATCGGGGTGAACTGGGGCAGCCTGGATCAGGAGCTGGCGGTGCGGCTGATGGATGAGAATGCGCGTTTGCCGAAGCCAGAACCGGCAAGTGAAGTGATGCATGAAGCGATGATCCGGTCGGCGCTGGAAAGCGCCCAGCGGGCTGAAGAAATCGGTCTGGGTCGCAATCGCATCCTTCTGTCGGTGAAGATGAGCGGAGTGCAGGATTTGATCGCGGTCTATCGTCGATTGGCGGCGCGCTGCGACTATCCGTTGCATCTGGGGCTGACCGAAGCCGGCATGGGCAGCAAAGGCATCGTGGCGTCCACCGCCGCGCTGGCGGTGCTGTTGCAGGAGGGCATTGGCGACACCATCCGCATTTCGCTGACCCCGGAACCGGGCGGCGATCGTCGTCAGGAAGTCCAGGTCGCCCAGGAGATTCTGCAAGCGATGGGGCTACGCTCTTTTACCCCCCAGGTCACTGCCTGTCCCGGGTGCGGGCGCACCACCAGCGACTATTTCCAGCGCCTGGCCCAGGACATTCAGACTTGGTTGCGTGAACAAATGCCGATGTGGCGTGAGCGTTATCCCGGAGTCGAGGAATTGAAAGTGGCAGTGATGGGGTGTGTCGTGAACGGCCCTGGCGAAAGCAAACAGGCTAATATCGGCATCAGTCTGCCCGGTACCGGAGAGGTTCCCGTGGCCCCGGTTTACGTGAATGGCCAGAAGACGGTGACCCTGAAAGGTGAAAGCATCGCCGTCGAATTCCAGCAAATTGTCGCGGATTATGTGGCGCGGCGTTACGAGGCCCAAGGCTAAATGCTCAAGACGACTTAATGTGAACTTCCGATGACCGATTCTGATTCTGCCGCCATGACCCGCCAATCTTCCCATAAGGTGGAGGATCATCTGCGGCAAATCGTCAAGCTACTGGAGAAGCATCAGCTGGTCGAGATCATGATCGACCGTGACCGGCGCAGTCCTCGCCATGATCTGATCGAATCGCTGGTGCATCGTCAGCACTTGGTGGAATTGCAACTTAAACTGCGCAGTCTGCATCCAGCCGATATTGCCTTCATCCTTGAGGCGTTGCCGGTCGATGACCGGTTGCTGGTCTGGCGCCAGATGCCCGATGAGCAGGGTGGAGAGGTCTTGCTGGAAGTCTCGGACGCCGTGCGGGATTCGCTGATCGAGATTCTGGAACGGCCTGCCCTGGTGCGGGTGCTAGGTCAACTCGACGCCGACGATTTGACGGAATTCGCCGAGGCCGTGCCCGACGACGTGCTAACGGAAGTCCTGCAGTCATTAAACGCCCGCGACCGCGACTGGTTGCGGACCACCATGGCCTATACCGAAGACCAGGTCGGTCATTTGATGAGTCAGGATGTCCTCACCGTGCGCGAGAATCAGCGGGTTGAACAAGTGTTACGGCTGCTGCGTGGCCGCGAGGATTTACCGCCGAACACCGATTGCCTGTTCGTGGTCGACGCCCGTCATCTGCTCAAAGGCGTGTTGCCGTTGCAGGCGCTATTGCTTAATGAACCGCAAACGTCTGTGGCGGAGCTGATGCTAACGGATTCCGTGGTTTTTAACGCCACGGACAACGCCGATGACGCCGCCCGCGCTTTTGAACGCTACGATCTGGTATCCGCGCCGGTGGTCAACGAACGGGGTAGGCTGGTGGGCCGGCTGACGGTGGATGAAGTAGTGGACTACATCCGCGAGGAGTCGGAAGAGGATGTGCTGAACATGGCGGGTTTGCGCGGCGACGAGGATCTGTTCGCGCCGATCTGGGACAGCGCCCGTAACCGCTGGCTGTGGCTGTCGGTCAACCTCTGTACTGCGTTCATCGCTTCCCGAGCGATTGGTCTGTTTGAAGGGACGATTTCGCAAATTGTGGCTCTGGCGACCTTGATGCCGATTATCGCGGGCATCGGCGGCAATTCCGGCAATCAAACTACGGCCCTGGTGGTGCGTGGCCTGGCGCTGGGTGAAATTACCCCGGAGAATACCTGGCATCTGGTATTTAAGGAGTTGGGCGTGGGGCTGCTTAATGGCATCGTGTGGGGGGCCACCGTGGGATTGTTCGCCTACCTGCTATACTGGAACCTGCCCTTGGGGGGCGTTATGGCCGCGGCAATGCTGCTGAACCTGTTGCTGGCTGCGCTAATGGGCGTGGCCATTCCCTTGATTTTGCACAGTCTGGGTCGTGATCCGGCGCTAGGTTCCAGCGTTTTACTGACCTTTATCACCGATGGCATGGGATTTTTCATTTTTCTGGGGCTGGCAACGATTTTTTTGCTGTAGGACCCAGCAAATTTATTTTCGGCAATTGGCGGCGGCGGGTTGCCTGACCATTTTGGTAAAATCTTTCACAAACTGTCTTAGTGTTTAGGTTTTCGGTTAAAACCTGTGTAGGAGCGTAACGGTGGAAATTCTGAACAGAATTTTTCCTGGTGATTGTGGTGATGTCCTAAAAGCATTCCCTGATAACTCAGTGGATTTAATTTTTACGTCGCCACCCTACGCAGATCAACGCCAAAAAACTTATGGTGGAGTCAATCCTGATGAATATGTTGATTGGTTTTTGCCAAAATCGGAACAATTACTCCGTATATTGAAGCCTACCGGGACTTTTATACTCAACATTAAAGAGCGAGTCGTAGATGGAGAACGACATACTTATGTTATAGAACTTATATTGGCCATGCAAAAACAAGGCTGGCTTTGGACTGAGGAATTTATCTGGCATAAAAAAAATTCATATCCTGGTAAATGGCCGAACCGGTTTCGGGATAACTGGGAAAGACTCATTCAGTTTAATAAAAATAAGAAATTTAATATGTATCAGCAAGAAGTTATGGTTCCAGTAGGGGACTGGGCAAAAGATCGCTTGTCTAATTTGAGTCAAACCGACAAAATGAGAGATGAATCCAAAGTAGGCAGCGGTTTTGGAAAAAATATCTCAAACTGGTTAGGGCGTAATTTGGTATATCCGACGAATGTTATTCACATGGCTACCGAATGCTCTAATCGAAATCATAGCGCTGTTTTTCCCATTGACTTACCTAAGTGGTTCATCAGACTTTTTACTCAGCAAGGTGATGTTGTGCTCGATCCATTTGTTGGCTCTGGCACAACGGCTGTAGCAGCAGCGCAGATGGGGCGTTGCTATTCAGGAATTGAAATTAATCCTGAATATATCGATGTTTCTATGAACCGTTTAACTCAAATACGAATTCAATTGCCTGATACTGTGGAAGAACAAGAAATTTATTAAACCTCTTAAATATCTTTCTTAAAAAGTGTTCCACTAATGAATCTTCTTGATCTGGATAAGGTTTGTACTTATGTTAATGAGCATGTGGCAGACTTTCACCACCGTCGCATTAAATCACTTGAAGAACTTAAACTTGATAAACTGTTGACTAAAAATCCTTATCTCTTCAAGGCAAAAAATGTCGCTACTGCAAGTGAGTTAATATCTAACCTGCTTGAGGCTTTCTTATCTTCTTCCGAAGAAAAGCTATTTGGGGATTTTTTAGAAGGATTAGCTGTTTACATTGCCGAGATGACCTGTGGAGGCCACAAGTCTACTGCTCCAGGAGTGGATTTGGAATTCATCAATAACAGCGTTCATTATGTGATCTCCGTAAAATCAGGAACAAATTGGGGTAACAGCTCTCAACAAAACAAATTGGAACAGGATCTGAAAAATGCCGTAACCCGAGTCAAGCAATCGAAGCGAGGCATGAATGTTCAACCTGTGCTGGGTATCTGCTATGGAAAAACAAAAACAAGCTACGTTCGCGGATATATGAAAGTAGTAGGGCAGAACTTCTGGTATCTTGTTAGCGGGAATCAGCATCTCTATACAGAAATTATCGAACCTGTTGGATATATGGCCCAAGAACACAATGCAATGTTTTTCATTGGGAAGAGCAATGTAACAAACCGATTTACCAAGGAATTTATCGACCGTTTCTGTGATGAAAACGGGGCGATAGACTGGATTAGACTTGTAGAGTTTAATAGCAACAATTTTGACTTAGACAAATTTCTACCGTGAAACGAAGACTGCTACCACTCCCATCAACGCGAGGTTATGCAATGGCTGATGTTTTTAACCGTATTCTGCAGATTGAACTGCCCGAAACGCTGGAATGTGACGAATCTGGCAAAAATCCGGCCTTTACCCTCACGTTCGTCGCTGATGGCCAGGTTCCGTTTCCCCAGATGATCCTGCACGCGCCGGACGGACAGCGCCTGATCACCGGTGAGGCGTTGGAGGAAACGGTCGTCGATGGCGATTACCACTACACAGCCACCGTTCCAGCGGGACTGTTGTGGCCCAACACGATCACTGTACAGGCGGAAGGTTGCCGCAAGGCCGATATTCAACAGGCCGGCGGCGGCGACTGGATCAAGGAATTTCGCCAGTTGCGCATCGCGCCGAATGTCAAGGCCAAGCCGGTGATTCGGGTCGCCACCGGGCCGGGCGATACTCCGGTCAAGCTGTACTTTGGCATCCACAAGCACATGCACCAGCCCTACTATAACGTCACTGACCAGTATTACTGGGATGGCGAAAAGGACGGCATCTTCGGGGCGCGCGGCGGCCCCTACACGCATTTCATTCCCACCGCCGCGCGTCAATACATCAGCGGCGGCCTGCCGCATGGGGGTCTGTCGACCAGTTGGAGCGGTTCGCTGATCGAGCAACTGGACCGTTGCGCCACCGATGGTCTGTGCGGCGGGCGGTTCGGCAACTGGAATCATGAGTTGCGCGCCATCGCCCAGGAAAAAACCGTGCTGGGTCATCCCCGCGTGGATTTCGTGGCCTTCGGGTTCTTTCATCCATTGATGGCGCTGATCCCGGAGCGGGACATCGTCAAGCAGGTCGAATGGCATCGGAACATCATCCGCTCGGCGTTTGGCGTGGAAGCGTCCAGCGTGATGTTCCCCCCGGAAACCGCTTTCCATATTCGCATGATCCCGGCGCTGAATCAGGCCGGAGTCAAGGCGGTGATTTATGATTCGATCCATCGCTTCCGGGCCTGCCAGGATTATCCTTACGCAGGCATTAATGAGGGCATGTTGCCGCCGAATCCCGCCGAACAGGTCAATCCGCCGGTCAATGACTGGCTGCAACTGCACAATATCTGGGCCGGGTCGAAAATCTCGCCGAGCTTGCTGAAACCGGAATATGTGCAGTATGAAGACCCAGAGGGCAAGGTTCATAAAATCATCGCGGTGCCAGCGGAGCGCTATATCGGCAACGAGGACGCCCGGGGCGGCTTCGGGGCGCTGCAATATCCCGACGTGCTGGGCCAGGTCTATAACCGGATCGTCGACACTGGGACGTTTGACCCCAAGCATCCGCCGTTTTTCTTGCTGCACTCCGACGGCGACAATCACGGCGGCGGCGCGGACAGCTACTACAACCACAACACTGGGGAAATGGTGCGTTGGCTGCAAGGCGATCCGCGCTTTGAACTGACCTCGGTGCATGACTACCTCGATCGGTTCCCGCCTGATCCAGAACAAGCGGCGCATATCGAACCGGGTTCCTGGAGCGGGGCCGACAATGGCGATCCGCAGTTCATGAAGTGGTTCAGCCGTTACGATCAGCCCTATTCGCCGGATCTCAATTCCTGGGCGGTGCTGACTGCGTTCCAGAATGTCGTGCATACCCTGGAAGACGTCGATCCCAACCAGGCTGGACTGCATGATATTACCTGGCTGATGCTGGCTGCCGAGACCAGTTGCTACTGGTACTGGACCGGGCAACACGTTTGGGATCAGCAAGTCACCAACGCCGCCAATCAGGGTTATCGCGTGGTGAAGAGTCAGGTTGACGCCCTGCTAGCCGCTGGCAAAGATCGCACTGGACCGACCATTTTTGCGCCGTGGGTGACCCCGGAAAATCCCGGCGGCAAGCGTTGGGGGCAAGGTTGTCTGCTGGATGCGCCGCGCGAGGGTACGGTGCATACCTTCGTTTACGACATCAGCGGGCTGAAGCAGGTGACGCTGATATTGCGCGATGCGAACGGCGAAACGCGGCTGGCGATGACCGATCATGGCCCGTATCCCACGCAAACCAGTGCGGCAATCACCGGAAATTATTACACGGCGAAGTTGCCAGTCGGCGCGGGTGATGTGCGTTACTACATCGAGGCGGAAGACAGCAAGGGGAACTTCTCACGCAGTGCGCTGGAGCGGGTGTATCTGGCGTAGCGGCGCAGAAGAGGAATCCCCAGATCTCCTTTTTCAAAGGGGAGCAAAGCGTCCCTGCTATGGTTTCCTCACCTTTAGCAAGCGGGTTAGGGGGATACTCCCTAACCCCAACACTCCCCCACGATGACCTCCCCTGCCGAAACCTACTTTACTGTCCTGGCTGAGATTCGCGCCACGGGCGGCGGCGTTCAGGAAACGTCCTATTATCCGGCGCTGATCCAGTTGCTGAATGCGGTCGGCGAGATGCTGAAGCCGCGTGTGCTGGCGGTGTCGCAATTGCAGAATACCGGGGCGGGCAACCCGGATGTAGGCTTGTTCACCGCGAATCAACTACCCAAAGGCGTCGCCGAACCGTTGCCCGGCCAGTTGCCGGAACGCGGCGTGGTCGAGATCAAGGGGATGGCGGACGATAGTTGGCTAACGGCGGGTGGGGCGCAGGTCGGCAAGTATTGGGAGCGCTACCGGCTGGTGCTGGTGACCAATTATCGGGATTTTCTGTTGATTGGTGCGGATCGGCAGGGGCAGTCGGTGATGCTGGAAACCTTGCGGCTCGCGGAATCGGTTGATGAATTCAAGTCCCGGCTGCAACAGCCTCGTGCGTTTGCCCAAACCCACGGTGAACGCCTGGTGGAGTATTTGCAGCGGGTCATGTTATGCGCTGCGCCGTTGAACAGTCCGCGTGACGTGGCCTGGTTCCTGGCCTCGTATGCCCGCGAGGCCAGGACGCGATTGGCGGATAAGCCGGATTTGCCGGCGCTGCTGGCGCTGCGGTCGGCGCTGGAGAATGCGCTGGGCCTGCATTTCGAGGCGGAGGAGGGTGAGCATTTTTTCCGGTCTACGCTGATTCAGACCTTGTTCTATGGGGTGTTTTCCGCCTGGGTGTTGTGGTCTCAGGAACAACCGAATCGGCAAGATCGTTTCGACTGGCGGCTGGCCAGCTGGATCTTGCGCGTACCGATGATTCGCGGGTTGTTTGAACAATTGTCGCAGCCGTCCCGGTTGTTGCCGCTGGGACTGACCGAGGTGCTGGACTGGGTGAATGGGGTGTTGAACCGGGTGGATCGGGAGGCGTTTTTCCGCCTGTTCGCCGCCGGTAACGCCGTGCAGTATTTCTATGAGCCGTTCCTGCAAGCATTTGACCCGGAACTGCGCAAGCAGTTGGGTGTGTGGTACACGCCGCCGGAGATCGTGCGCTATATGGTGGCGCGGGTGGATACGGTGTTGCGGGAAGAATTGGGCATTGCGGACGGGTTGGCCGATCCGGGCGTGTTCATTCTCGATCCGTGTTGCGGCACCGGCGCGTATTTGACCGAGGTGTTGCGCTTGATCAAGGCCCGGCTGGATGAACAGGGTTTGGGCAGCTTGGCCGGGGCGAAGTTGAAACAGGCGGCGCTGAAGCGGGTGTTTGGCTTCGAGCTATTGCCCGCGCCGTATGTGGTGGCGCATTTGCAACTGGGTTTGCTGCTGCAACAGGGGGGCGCGACGCTGGAAACCGATCCGTTGACCAGCGAAATGGAGCGGCTAGGCGTTTATCTAACCAATGCGCTGACCGGTTGGGAACCGCCGGATGAGGAAGGCAAGCGGCGCATGGCGCAACTGATGCTGAACTTCCCGGAGTTGATGACGGAGAATCAGGCGGCGCGTCGAGTGAAACAGGAACAGCGAATTCTGGTGATTCTAGGCAATCCGCCCTACAACGGATTCGCCGGGGTGGCGGTGGACGAGGAACAGGAATTGACCCGCGCCTATCGGCAAACCCGCCATGCGCCCGCGCCGCAAGGGCAGGGTTTGAATGATCTGTATGTGCGGTTTTACCGGATGGCGGAGCGGCATATCGTCGAACACAGTGGGCGGGGCGTGGTTTGTTTTATCTCAAATTATTCCTGGCTGGATGGGCTGTCGTTTACTGGAATGCGGGAACGCTATCTGGAGAAGTTTGACCGGATTTGGATTGATTGCCTGAATGGCGACAAGTACAAAACCGGCAAGCTGACCCCGGAAGGGTTGCCTGATCCCAGCGTTTTTTCCACCGATTTCAACCCGGAAGGGATACAGGTCGGGACGGCGATTGCCTTGATGGCGCGGAAAATCCCTGAAAATACAGAAACTCCCATGAGCGATAATCTCCCCCCTTTGGAAATCACCCATGCGGATCTCCCCCCTTTGGAAATCACTCATGCGGATCTCCCCCCTTTGAAAAAGGGGGGTCGGGGGGGATTTAGTGCAGACTCAGAAATCCCCCCTAGCCCCCCTTTGCCAAAGGGGGGAACTGAAAAGACTTTGCTCCATTTCCGTCACTGGTGGGGCAAGCGCAAGCGTGAAGAACTTGCCGAAAGCCTCGACCCGTCGCCGGAATCTCATTACTCGGTGCTGCAACCGCCACTAGCGTTGGGCCTGCCCTTCATGCCCATGCAGGTGGAGGCGTATTATCTCGCTTGGCCACGCCTGCCCGAATTGTTGCCCGCCTCCTACCCCGGCGTCAAAACCAGCCGCGACGATGCCTTGGTCGACATTGACCGCGCCGCGCTGGAACAACGGATGCGCAAGTATTTCGATCCGAAGGTCAGCGATGAAGAAATACGAAGAATTGCGCCTGCTTTGATGGAGAAAACCAGCAGCTTTGATCCGAAAGCAACACGCGCAACTCTGCAAAAACGTGGATTCAGGCCGGAAAATATCGTGCGTTATGTTTATCGGCCCTTTGATGTTCGGTGGTTGTACTGGGAAGCGGAAACCAAATTGCTTGATCGAAATCGGAGCGAATACATTCCGCATGTTTTCCAACATAATTTATGGGTTGCTTCTGCCCAAAAACTACGGCGCGACTTTGATCCGCCCGTTGTGATTCAGCGAATTGGCGCGGGACATTTGATTGAAAGAGGCGCAAATCTTTTTCCCATCTATCTCAAGCCCTTCGCCAGCCAAAGCACTTACCAACCCAATCTCAGCCCTGCCGCCGCCAACTACCTCACCCGCCTCGATGCCGACGCGCCAGCGTTGTTTCACCACATCGTCGCCATTCTTCACGCCCCCGCCTATCGCACCGACAATGCCGGAGCGCTGAAACAGGACTGGCCGCGCATTCCATTACCCGCCACGCGAGAGCGGCTGCTCGCCTCCGCTGAATTAGGTCAGAAAATCGCCGCCCTGCTCGATATTGAAACACCCTTGCCCGGCATCACTCAAGGTAAACCACGCCCGGAACTGGCGGCCATCGCCCTGCTGACTCTTCCGAATGATGTCGCACTCACGCCGGAACATCTTAAAGTCACCGCCGGTTGGGGTCATGCCGGCAAAGGCGGCGTCACCATGCCCGGCAAAGGGAAAGCGGTCAGCCGCGCCTTAACCGACGCCGAACAGCCGGGTTTAGGCGCGGAAACCCTGGATATTTACCTGAATGCACAATGCTACTGGAAAAATATCCCGCGCCCGGTCTGGGAATTCACGCTGGGCGGCTATCAGGTGATTAAAAAATGGCTGTCGTATCGGGAGCTGGAATTACTGGGACGGCCCTTGTCCGCTGATGAAGCCCTGGAATTGACCTGGATCGCGCGGCGGATTACCGCACTTGTGCTCATGCGCCCGATGCTGGATGAAAATTATCATACCAATTCTCGTTATGTTAGCGAATGTAGCGGATAGGGTCAGCGCAGAAGCTCCCCCCTTTGAAAAAGGGGGGAACCTATGATTCAAAACTTATCGAGAAGCGGTATTAGTAGCGTAACCGGGAAAATGCGGTATGCAACTTTTATTCATCATTACAATAAAACCCTGTCCGTCGCCGTTGCGTAAGAGTCCACTACTCTTTCTACAGCTACCGATGCTTTAATCCATGATCAGTCATGCTGGATACAATGTTGGCAGTGCCTCTCCTTTCGCTCCGTGCTCGACCTTATCTGCCTTCATCCTGAATGCTGTGGAAATTTGTTGGTAGAACGCAGCGCCATCCAGGATTTCTCCAGAGTCTCGATATAGCCACCGATCAAACTGCTTCAACGCCTGACGCGCCCCGTCGTCGTTGATTCGCGCCGCCATGCTTAACACGGACCGCGGGGGATTTTCGGGCCATCGAATCGTTGCCCAATGCAAAAGCGCGCTTTTCATCCGCTCGGCGTCATTGGTCTGGCAAGCCCGTTTCAAGTCACGCAGGGCTTGTTGCTGAGAGAGGACGCTATGTTCCTGTTCGTTTGTTGATATGGATACGGTGCGCGCCTCCCGGCGCGTCTTCCACCACAGGAACAAGGTTGCGATCCAGGCCAACAAAAAAGCCAACGCAATCCAGGGCCAATAGGCCGGTGTGACCACAGGCGGAATTGACGGAGTTGATGCAGGTTGCGGCGGTGTTTCCTTGGCCACTGGAGAGAGGGATTCCTGAGTTTGCGGTTTGGGATTCACAATCGGCGCTTGGGCCAGAGCTGGTTGGGCCGGCGTTTGTTGTGCTGAAGCCGGGGCTTTGCCCACAACGGTAATTTTCCGGGCGGGCGCGACGGCTTCACGCATTTGATTGGCTTGAGTGTCCCACCAGGGAATGCGGATCTCCGGCAACACGAAATCGCCGGGGCGCGTGGGGACGATAGCGATCTTCTGCTCGCGCTTCCCTATCACGGTTGTGGGGTCGGATTGGGTTTCAGTCACTGGTTGGTCAGGGTAAAGCTTCAAATCGTCCTGAGAAGGTAAGGGCAGTTCGGGAAGCTGGGCGCCGGTTAGTCCACGCGCTTTCAAGGTCAGTGTTCGCGTGACTGGCTCCCCCACCTGGAACTTGGGCGGGTCGGGCGACCAGGCTTCATCAAGGGTTAAATTTTCCGCCGGTAGCCAGGGGCCAACACCGGATTGGGGCGGACGCGCCTTGACGTTGATTTCGGCGGGCTGACCGCGCACCTGCACCGGGCGGGTGGCCTGAAACAATGAATTGAAAGGATCGGCGCCAAAAAAGCTGCTGCCCGAGCCAAAGAAAGGGTTAGTGTGCGAGGGCTGGCGAGTATCGGGAATCTGAGCCGCGAAAATTGGCGATTCAATGGTGAGAGCGCCGCTGCTTTGCGGAAAAATGGCGTAGCTGCGTTCGATGACGCCATAGCGTCGGCTGCCGCGCTGGGTCTGGTATTGCCGGTCATCACCCAACCGTTCGATCAGCGCATTCGCCGCTGTGGGATCCGTCAGTTGCGGTGTGCGTGGGTTCACCGCGTAATAAATGCGGACGACATAGGTGATTTGCTGCTGTACATAGGGCGCATCCGGTTTGACCTCCGTCTCGACGAACAGATCAGGCGTCGCCCCGTCAGCAGGGGCAGCGCCGGCCTTGGCGACTTGAAGGGTGATCGGCTGCGTTTGCTGTTGACCGACGGTGATCGCTGGAATGGTGAGCGTCCCACTGCGTTGCGGGGCCAGCGTCACCACCCAGCGGGTCTTGGCGCTCACTGCGCCGTTCACGATGCTGACCTGATTACTGCTGGTGGTCCCCAGCACCTGGAAGTCTTTCGACAGCGGCGATAAATCAGGATCGCCACTGGGATTGCGTTCCGCCACTTCGATGATCAGACGTAAAGTTTCTCCTTCGGCGACCGTGTTCCGATCGACGAAGGCGTTGATCTCCTGAGCCGCCAGGGCTGGATAAACCCATAAAGTCTGAACCAGGCTCAGCAACAAAATGGAAAGCCAGTGTTTCATGATGACTCCCGGCCTTATTGGGCCTGTTGTTGGCGGCGCAGATGTTCCAGCCAGAATTTTCGCCGCAGCAATCCGCTAGGATCATCGGGTATGCGCCGTAACCACTGATTCAGCGCCTGCTCATTTTCCGAAGGTTGAGTCAGTTCCGGGGAAGGAGCGGCAGGGGCTTCCGGCGGGGAATCCTGCGGCGCTTCCGAAGCGGAGGGCGTCAGAGTGTTTTGTTGAGCTTCCTTATTTTCATCCGCTTTTTTCTGTTCCATTTGAGCAGTCGATGGCTTGGAATCCGGGGATTGCTGATTGCCCTTGCCCTTCTGCTGATCTTGCTTGGAGTTTTCTTTACCGGTTGCGGATGGCTTGTTTTCTTTGCCTTGCTGCTGGTCTTCCTTGGAGTTTTCTTTACCGGTTGCGGATGGTTTGTTTTCTTTGCCGTTCTGCTGATCTTGCTTGGAGTTTTCTTTACCGGCTGCGGATGGCTTGTTTTCTTTGCCCTTCTGCTGATCTTGCTTGGAGTTTTCTTTACCGGCTGCGGATGGCTTGTTTTCTTTGCCGTTCTGCTGATCTTTCTGCGGGTTGTTCTGACCGCTTGACGACTGCGAGTCCGGCTTGTTGGATGACTTCTGATCCTGTTGCGCCTGTGAGTTCTGATCGCTGTGCTGATTTTGCGAGTTTTGGGCGTTTTTCTGCTGCTGTTTCTGTTTTTGCTGCTGTTTTTGCTGTTCAAGCAACTGCTCCATCAGCGCCTTGTTATGCTGCGCATCGGCGTGATTCGGGTTCCGTTTCAGCGCCTGCTCGTAAGCACCAATGGCTTCCTGCAATCGCCCCAGGTGCGCCAGGACATTACCGCGATTATAAAAACTGTCGGCGGTCTCCTGTTTCCCAAAGTTCTCCAGGGCCTTTTCGTAGTCGCCGGCCCGGTATTGCGCCGAACCTTTCCAGGCCGGATCCTGAAGTAACTTTGCTGCCTGTTGCGCATCGCCGGCCTGGAGCGCTTGAACGCCTTGCTGATCAGGACGCGCCCATAAATCCTTCCAGCCGAAGGCCGCCGCCGGGTGCGGTGTGACTAAGATGCCGAGAACAATGACCATCAGCCAGCCACGCCGGAAGGCCAGAGCTGCCAATGGCAACAGAAGCAGCACCAGCCACGGCCCTTCTTCCCGCCAGCGATCCGTGGACCGTTGATGCGAGGGCTCCTGACGAATTTCCCGAGGGCGCTCCTGAGCAGACAATAGGGTTTCAATATCCCGGTCGTCGACGCTGAGACGAGCAAAACGGCCGCCACCCTGGCGCGCTAACTCGGTCAACGTCGCCTGGTCCAGGCGTGGTATGACAATCGCCCCAGATGCGTCTTTCAGGAAGCCACCCTCCGGCAGCGGAATCGGAGCGCCTTCCGAGGTGCCCACCGCCAACACCGACACCCGCCGACCGTGGGCGCGCAGCGCAGCCACCGCCTCCAGAACCGCCGCCGGATCATCATAACCATCGGTTACCAGGATGATTTCCCCGGTATCCTGGATGCCTGCCTGACTTAACAAATCGTCAGCCATGCGCAATGCAGTATGGGCATGGTCGCCCGGCGCCGGCATCAATTCTGGAGCAAGCGCCGGCAGAAGGGCGGCGATGGTTTTCGTGTCATCCGTCAACGGCGCGACGACGAAGGGTTCCCCAGCAAAAACGACCAGACCGGTTTGACCCTCCCGAAAGCGAGCCAGAAGGTCCAGCACCTTGAAGCGGGCGCGGTCGATGCGCGAGGGACGCGGGTCCGGCGCATTCATGGAGGGAGAGAGGTCGAGGACCATGATCCGCGCCGCCTGAGCCTGGAAAACCGGTTGGGGCAGCTTTTGCCACACCGGACCCGCCAGGGCGATTACTGCCAGCGCCCAGCCCACGGCTAGCAACAACAACGGCAGATGATGATGTGAAGTGCGGCGCACCAGTAGCCGCGCCAGTAAGTGCGGGTCGCACTGATTGTCCCAAGCGGACGCTCCGCTGGACTGGCGCAGCAACCGCCAGACAATAAACGTCAATGGCAACAAGGCCCATAACCAGATTGGGCGCAGCCAATGAAATTCGGATAAAGCGCTCACCGGTTGACTCCAACTCGTGCGGCCCTTGCTTCTCTAGCGTACGCTATCGCGGGCCAGTACAGGCGGCGGGCGGCGAGAAGGACTGAGATCAACAACGCGAAACTCAGTGGCCAAACGAACAAGGATTGGCGCGGACGGAAATATTCCGTGTCCCGAGCAACCGGTTCCAGTTGGTCCAGTTCCTGATAGATGGCTTCCAGGGAGGCAAGATCTGTGGCGCGAAAATAGCGGCCACCGGTCATCTTGGCGACGGCTTGCAGCGTCGCTTCATCCAGGTCAGCGGAAGGGTTGATGATTTGCGGGCCGAAGAAGGTGTCGCGGCGCATCGGTTTAGCGCCCAGGCCGATGGTGTAAATGCGCATGCCGTGTTCAGCCGCCAGTTTAGCGGCTTGGCGCGGCGTCACTTCTCCGGCGGTATTCGTCCCGTCCGTTAGCAAAATTAGCACCCGATCCTGAACGTTGGAATCTCGCAGCCGTTTCAGCGCCAGCCCGATGGCGTCGCCGATGGCGGTTTCTTTTCCCGCCAGACCCACGACGGACTCATTAAGCAGAGTCGCGACGGCGTCGCGATCAAAGGTCAGCGGGGTTTGTAAATAAGCCTGCGCGCCAAACAGAATCAGTCCGAGTCGGTCGCCAGTGCGTCGTTCAATGAAGTCCTGGGCGGCGGCTTTGACGACTTGCAAACGATTCGCTGGCTGTCCGTTCAGCATGAAATCCTCCTGCGCCATACTGCCCGAGAGGTCGACCGCCAGCAGCAGATCTCGCCCGCTGGTCGGCAAACTCACCGGTTCGCCCAGCCATTGCGGCTGAGCAGCGGCCAGCACCAGCAGCAACCAGGTCAGCCACGGCGCAACGCTTGTCCAGCGCTGCCGCCGCATCCTGCGCCCGTCCGTTTCGTTGTGCAGCGCCAGGATTTCTTCCAGAAACGGAACCCGCAACGCCGAACCCTTGCTGGAAGGTGCAGGCGGCAACCCGCGCATCGCGAGCCAGGGCAAGGGCAACGCCAGCAGCGCCCACGGCCATGCCAAGTGAATCATGATGAGGTGACCCTCCTCCCGCGTTTACCAGCCCGCTTGATCCAGGTTTCGGCGATCTTCAGCAGTTCTTCCACGGCGAAGGCTTCGCTGGGTCGATAAGGCGCGCGGGTCAACGCCTGTCCCGGTCCTTCGCTGAATCCGCCGCCGCCGGTGCGATCCAGAAATTGCAGCCAGGCTGCGCCGACCAGGCCAGCGACTTCATTTCTGTGGAAATAAACCAGCGCCAGCCGGCGCAATAGCAGGGAGACGCCCACGGCAACGGCGGTTCCATCGCCATCGCGCAGAAAGTCGGTGCGTAACCGCGCCAGTTCTGTGAGCGCAGCGCGCCGAGGCGACTCACGCCGATAGCGACGCCAGATCGCGATCAGCCCAGCGATGATCATCAGCGACAGCACGGTCAACAGCCACCAACCCGGCGCCGGAGGCCACCAGGAAACTGCATCGGGAAGATGAATATCCCGCAAATTCGCCAGAGGGTTAGCTGTAGGCATGGGGCTAAGCGCGTCGAGCCAAGGCGCCGGGACGCCGGCGATGGATCGCCAGGCCATGGCGCAAGGATTCCGGGGCTGGCTGATGGGTGGCCAGCATCAGGAAATGCCCGCTATGCCGGTGGCACAACGCGCGAACCGCATCGCGTCGCAAGGTAAATCGCTGTCGATAAGCGTCGGCTACGCCGGGAGCACCCGTGTCCAGGACAGTGAAGCGTTGCCCATCGCATACTGGATAATAGCCAGGGGGCGGCGCTTCGGCTTCCAATTGATCGTGCACCAGGATAACGACCATCTCATTATGGGCGGCCAGGCGGGCAAACGCTTGTTCAGCTTGGCGCGACGCGCCGCGAAAATCGCTCAGGAGAAAGATCAGACTGCCGGGGCGAACAATGCCGGTCAACCGCTGCAATGCGTTTGCCCAAGGACTGTGCGAGGTGCTTGCCGGTGTCGCGATCGGCGTCGGAACATGCGGCTGCAATTCGACCAGCGCCTTGAAAAAAGGCAACAGACCTCGTTCCCGCGCAGCGGGCCGTAATTCCCGATGTCGCTCCCCGGCAAACACCACCCCGCCGATGCGGTCGCCGTTATCGCGGGCCGCCCAGGCCAGCAACGCCGCTGCCCGCGCCGCCGCGACCGATTTCAGGGCGACCCGTGCGCCAAAGGCCATGCTCGGCCCTAAATCCACCAGGAACAGCACCGGTCGTTCGCGTTCTTCCCGAAACAACTTGGTGTGAGGCCGCCCAGTGCGCGCGGTGACCCGCCAGTCCATATTGCGGATATCATCGCCAGGCTGGTAGGCGCGCACTTCCTCGAATTCCATGCCGCGACCCCGGTAAGGCGAAAGGTAGCCGCCGGCCTGAACGGATAGCGCCTTGCGTTGGCGAGAAAATCCAAGACCGACTGCCTGATCGCGCAGCTGTAGCAGTTCTTGAATGGAAACAGTCAGTCCCGGGATATGGGTTGGCATTGACGGAAGCGGCCCGCTCGGGGTCGATTGGCTCGAAACGACGTTCGGCCAGAGACGTTTGCCGATTTCTTTCCACATGGCGTAATCGTTGAGAACACAAAGATCAAGTCGCGTTGCAAAGTCAGCGCGGGTCTGCGCTGAGTTCACGGAATGCGCTCGTTAAGGCGCGGGAACCCGGTCAAGCAGTTCGGCGATAAAGCGCTCGGTATCGATGCCATCGGCTTCCGCCTCGAAGGTCAGCAATACGCGGTGGCGCAACACATCGGGGGCAATCGCCTGAATATCCTCGGGACTGACATAATCGCGGCCCTGAAGCCAGGCGTGGGCGCGGGAGCATCGATCCAGGGCAATGGTCGCCCGTGGGCTGGCGCCATAGCGGACCCAGCCGGACAATTCTGCGCCATAGGAGGCCGGATTGCGCGTCGCCATTACCAAAGCCACGATATACGACTCCAGCGCCGGCGACAGGTTCAGCGCCAGCGCTTCGCGCCGCGCCGCGAATACCCGTTGCTGAGACACCCGGGGGGGTTCTCTGGCGGTTGCAGCGCTTTGCAGCGCCTGTTCGCGCGTCAGGCGTAAGATGGCGTGTTCAGTTTGCGCGTCGGGATAGCCAATGCGTACATAGAGCAGAAACCGGTCCAGTTGCGCTTCGGGCAATGGATAGGTGCCTTCCTGCTCGATGGGGTTTTGGGTGGCCATCACCAGGAACAGGTTGGGCAACGGATAACTGGTGCGACCGACCGTCACCTGGCGCTCGGCCATAGCCTCCAGGAGGGCGGATTGCACTTTCGCGGGCGCCCGGTTGATCTCGTCAGCCAATAACAGATTGTGAAAGATGGGGCCGTGCTGGAAGTGAAAGGAAGCCTCCTGGGGCCGATAAATCTCGGTGCCAGTCAGATCTGCTGGCAGCAGGTCCGGGGTGAACTGAATGCGGTGAAAATCGCCTTCCAGCCCTCCGGCCAGGGTCTTGATGGCAGTGGTTTTGGCTAACCCAGGAGCTCCTTCAACCAGTAGGTGCCCATCGGCCAGCAGCGCCACCAAGAGCCGGATATTCAACGCTTCCTGGCCCAAGATGCGCTGGTTCAGGTAATCCAGTAGATCCCGGATATCCAGAGTGGTTGAAGGGATTGTCGAGGATGGTGTCGGTAAGTCGGTGTTCATGGCGTCTTTTTTAGCCTGGAGTGCAAAATGAACTTAACGGCTTACGACCTGTGGGCATCTGATAGAGTTCCAGAGGGCGGCTGATCGTGTGCATTGACCCGCAGCACGACGATGGGTTGATCGATTGATGAACGCTGGGTAGTGTTCTAGACTTGGATATGCTATATTTGGTCTAGAATTCGCTTAAGTATTTTATAGGCTTGCCAACGATTATCCCTACATTATCAACGAACTGAGCGTTAATCAAATTGTCTAATAACTATAGAAGACCTCTTTAGAGACTCTAAATTTATAGAGGAGGTGCGGCAATGAACGCGGAATGGATGTTTGATGCACGTAAAATACCGGATGAAGTGATGAATTACATCCGGCGTATTGCGGTTCGCGCGGTCGAAGAGAAGCATTATGGTCCGGAGCTTGTTGCTGATTTTTTGGGTATCGACCGAACGAGTATTTATGATTGGCTTCGCAACTATCGTTATGAAGGAGAAGAAGCCCTGGATACCCGGAAAGCGCTCGGCGCCACGTGTGTGATGACTCCGGATATTGATCGATGGTTAAAAGAAACGATACTCAATACGACGCCGGCGGATCATGGCTATGATACGGTTTTATGGACTTTAGAGATCATGGTTAATTTATTGAAAGAGTACTTTGGTTTATGGGTATCGGATGCCACGGTTCGTCTGCATTTACATCAATTAGGACTGAGTTGTCAAAAACCTTGTTATCATGCCTTAAACCAGGATCAGGAGGAAGTTAAAAAGTTTATTAATGAAGAATTTAAAGAGATTCAGAAGCGGGCTCAAGAACTTGGAGCGGATATTGCGTTTCAGGATGAGTCATGGGTTCAAGGCCATACGCGTTCTGGACGGACGTGGGGCTTAGTCGGTCATCCGCCTGAAATTAAAGTGAGTGATGACCGGGGTGGGTTTCACATTTTATCGATGGTTACGGCGACGGGCGAGTTAATATTTGAAGTGACCACTCAAAAATGAGTGAGTGGGGTTTTCATTGCCTTTTTAGAGAAGGCATTAGAGGGTCGAGAGCGCCCATTAATTGTCATCACGGACAATGCGTCTTATCATACCTCGAAAGAAGTCAAAGCCTTTCTTGAGACGCATCGAAAACAAATCCGCTTGTTCTTTCTTCCCCCCCACTCGCCAGAGTTAAATCCGGATGAACAGGTTTGGAATGAGATCAAAAATGATCATCTGGAAAAGGAGCCAATTAAAAACCGGGCTGATTTCAGAGCGCGCGTTTATTCTGCTTTGGAAAAGCTAAAAGAATTTCAGGAAAGGGTCAAATCATTTTTTAGGCTCCCTGATACTCAATACGCTAATCCTGAAAAAGCTCCAGCATGATTTTTGTGGGGATAACTATTAGCAAGACAATAATATTTTTTAAGGCATTCAAATATGGTTTTAAATCCTGTCCTTTGCCCCGGCTGTCGTCATGAACAAATCGCAAAACGTGGAAAAACGGAGAATGGAAAACAACGCTACCTTTGTCAGAATCCGGAATGCTCGGTCAAAACATTTATTTTAGACTACGATTATCATAGCTATTTGCCTGAAATCAAAAATTAGAGTATTGATAGGACGATTAATGGCAGTGGCATTCGGGATACCGCGCGCGTTTTACAAATCAGTCCGACGACCGTCGTCTAATGAATTAAAAAAAAGAATTTTGCCTTGAATCCGTCCATCGAACTGTGTTGAACCGCCTCAATCCACAGGAAGCCATCGTTGAGGTTCAAAAAGTTGAAGCTCAAGAGGTTGAGCTGGACGAGAGGTGGAGCTTCGTCCAGTGCAAAGCCCATCCGCGTTGGCTGTGGCATACCATCGATCACCCGACCGGGAACATTCTGGCTTATACCCTCGGTGATCACAAAGACGAAGTGTTTTTAACGCTTAAAGCGCTGCTAGACCCTTCCGGAATTCACCGATTTTACACGGATGGGTGGGGAGCCTATGAACGCCACTTGTTCTCTGGACAGCATACGGTGGGTAAAGCCCATACGCAGAAGATTGAACGGAAGCACCTCACCCTGCGGACACGCATTAAACGATTCGCGAGAAAGACCATTTGTTTCTCTACGCTGGACAAAATGCATGACATCGTTGTTGGTCTATTTATTCATCGATATGAATTCGGAGTTTTAGTATAAAAACCATGTCTGGAACACTACCCGGAATACTACAGTTCCTCATCGCGGACAGATCGATAGCTTGCAGCTCGTAACTCGTAGCCCCGGATTTCGCTTCGCTTCATCCGGGCTACAACATCTACAACGGTCTTTGATGCGGAACTGATAGGTGGTGAGGTGGACTATGCTTTCCTTTTAGAAGCCAAATTTTTTCCTCCTGTAAATTTTCCTGTGATGCTCTATGCGTTTGAAACTAACCGCAAGTTTGACGGATCATTCGCGGCTTCTTGAGGAAACCAGACAGAATCCCATTCATTATTGAGTTCGATCACCTTTAAAATGCCTAAACTTCGACTTCCTGCAGGACGCCAACTCATCCCTTTTTTCTTCTGACGACGTCCGATAACTTGATCACAGCCTTTCTCGATAGAACCACTTCCGATGGGTTTGCCTGCAATCTGACGACTTCGATAATCGATAATTTCATGCTGATGTTTTTCAAGATAATTGATCAGTTCAAGATGCTTTTCTGCATTTTTGGGTTGCACCTGCTCGACTAAGTAATTCAAAACCGTGACAACATCACCACGCCAGAGGTGATAGAACATAAACTTTAGATGCTGATTCTTCTCATCCTTATTCAAGGCAATCATACTCATTAAATCACGAATTTTTTTACCAAGATGGTACCAATCCAGGATAATCAGCACGGTGATACCAAATACCGCCCAAAGATGCTCACGAATGATTTTTGCGCCATCTGTAATCGCGATAATCGGCAATGGCTTTTCTTCTTTCCCATAATCTTCAATCACCCGGCTTTTCAGAATATCAGCAACCGGAATGATCGCTTTCCCCTGTCGATCAATCGGTGCGGTCAGGTATTCAAGATCGCCGTCTTTATTTTCAAAGAGAATGACGTCACTCGATACGGCAGACGTCTTCTTCGGTGCGGATTTCTCTGGCACTTCTTCCTTTATAACTGATTGTTTTCTTATACGATTTTCTTTCTGACCACGGACTTGAATGGCATCTTCGAAAATCAGAATTTCCCGACTTTCTGGGTCGTAAATATCAACATCAGGGTCAATGTTGATGACAGAACCACTCGTCTTCGATAAGGTTTCTTCCACTTGCGCGACGCACGCTTGACTGAGCGCTTGCGCCTTTTCAACCACCACATGGTGGATTTTTTGGTCACTGAGTTGTCGGAACCCGGTGACCCTCTCTATTAAATCGGATACATCGATATAGCTTAAGCGATTGCTATAATAAGCGGAGAATTCTTTTAACCGATCACTCACATAATCTTCCTGAAATTGATCCGTCAAATCAAAGTAGGTTCGATGAGGCAAACTAGGGTATTCTCGATCAATAAATCGCTGAAGTCTAAATTCAAAAGGTCCATGAAGCGTCTTAATCTTGATGGGTGTTGTCCCATTGCAAATCAAGTCTTTTTTTTATCCTGAATAAAGATGTTTTGAGCCGCTTCTAACAAATCAGCCTGAAGATCCGGTAGTGCATTTTTCTTAAATTCTTCAACTGCACCTTCAATACAATGCAAGCTTTGATTTCTCCAATCCAAAGAATATGTTCGTGTGGATCGATGATCAATAATACGACCTTCATCATCACGAAGAATCAATTCAACGGTCGGCATGGCGCTTCTCCAGATCAAAGAGGAGGCGTGGTTTTTTACAGAATTTCTGGACGCATCCTCAGCCGCCGCCCGATCGGCAGCCTTCCATGGATTTCGCCCTTTTTCAAAATCAATCAATGCCCTAATAGGCCGGCTCCAAAAGAGTTCTTGAAAAAGCAAAAAGTTAGATATCAGTATACCCTATGGTTTGTCTATCACAGGAAAATTTACAGGACCAATTTTTTTGGTACATGTTAAAAAAGGATAATTCTAAAAATGCTCCTTGAGGTCGAAAACCTGCATGTTCGCTACGGCAACGTCGATGCGCTACATGGCGTTAATCTATCTGTTCGTCAGGGTGAAATCGTTACTCTTCTGGGCGCGAATGGCGCAGGCAAAACCACCACCCTGAGCGTGATCAGCGGCCTTTTGCGTCCATCAGCGGGGGAAATTCGTTTCGAGGGCCGTCCGATTCACAAAACGCCCGCTCATCAATTAGTCGCGCTCGGCATTGCTCAAGCCCCGGAAGGTCGTCGCATATTCGGTACATTAACCGTAGAGGAAAACCTGAACCTGGGTGCATTCACCCAGACCGACCCGACGCGCATCGCCAAAAACCGGCGCTGGATTCACGAACTGTTCCCGGTGCTGGCGAACCGTCGCGAACAACTGGCCGGCACGCTGAGTGGCGGCGAGCAACAAATGCTGGCCATTGGCCGGGCGTTGATGGCACAGCCGCGCATCCTGTTACTCGATGAGCCGAGCCTGGGACTGGCACCGCTGCTGGTCAAGGCGATTTTCCAGACGCTGTGGGAAATCAACGAGGCAGGCGTGACCATTGTTCTGGTCGAGCAGAACGCCCGCGCCGCCCTGAAACTGGCGCATCGCGGCTATGTCATGGAAGTCGGGCGCATCGTGCTGGAGGACCGCGCCGAGGCCTTGCTGGCCAATCCCCAGGTGCGTGAGGCGTATTTGGGCGGTCAGACAGCGGGAGAATAAACCTTTGCACGAACCTTCGTTGCCGTCTACCGGCGACAGTGCCGTTACGCCTTCATTGGCTGATGAAATTCTCGCGGTTGAACCGCCGCCGGTCGCCGCTCCCCCGGTCATTCCCGATGAAGAACTTACTGCAGTAGCGTTGCCCGAAACGGCGTCCCCGGAACCGGCGGCTATCCATCGCCGCGCGGTGCTGATGTTGCTCGGGGCCGCGCTGTTCTGGAGCCTGGGCGGGTTGTTGATCAAATGGATCGACTGGAATCCGGTCGCTATCGCCGGGATGCGCAGCCTGATCGGCGCGGCTCTGATCTGGATCGTGTTTCGCCGCGAACTGCATATCGACAGGTCGTTCAATCAGATCGGCGGGGCGTTGGCTTACGCGGGTACGGTCGTACTGTTTGTCGTCGCTAACAAAATGACTACGGCGGCGAATGCGATTCTGTTGCAATATACTGCGCCGATTTATGTGACTTTGTTTAGCCCCTGGTTTCTCGGGGAACGGACGCATGGCCGCGACTGGCTGATCCTGTTGGTCATGATGGGCGGCATGGTGCTGTTTTTCCTGGATGAGCTGACTCTGACCGGGTACTGGGGCAACATTATTGCCCTGATCGATGGATTTTGTTTCGGCTGGATGGCGCTGTTCATGCGCCGGCAGAAGGATGGTTCCGCGCTGTCCTCGCTGTTGTTGGGCAATCTGATCGCCGTGGCGATTGGTTTGCCCTTTATGTTTCAGTCTATGCCGGATCTATCGAGCTGGATTGGTCTGGGCTTGTTGGGCGTGGTGCAACTGGGCTTGCCCTATATTCTGTTCGCGCTGGCCTTGCGCCATGTCCGCGCCGTCGAAGGCATTTTGATTCCTATGATCGAGCCGGTGCTGAATCCGGTCTGGGTGCTTCTCTTGTTGGGTGAGAAGCCCGGCGCCTGGGCCTTGCTCGGCGGCGCAATCATTCTGGGTACCGTGATGTACCGGGCGACCTGCCAAGGACATGAAAAGCGAACTCCCTGACGCGGCAACGATTCAATGAGCGGTTGGAGGATGGATAATGCAAATTACCTTACGAAGAGGATGATATTCTACTCATCCAGTTTAACGATAACCCTATTTTCGTGACGTATATATTAAAAAGGGTTTTTATGGAACTCACCACACTCACCGCGATTTCCCCCATCGACGGCCGCTATGCCGACAAAACTGCCGACCTGCGACCGATTTTCAGCGAATATGGCCTGATCCGCCATCGGGTGCAGGTTGAAGTGCGCTGGTTGCAGGCGCTGGCCCGTTACCCAGGCATCCCCGAAGTCCCGCCGCTCAGCATATCCGCGCTGCGCTTGCTCGACGGACTGGTGGAAAACTTCGCCTTACCCGACGCCCAGCGCATCAAGAACATCGAGCGCACGACCAATCATGATGTCAAAGCTGTGGAGTACTGGCTCAAGGAGCGGATCGCTGGTCATGCCGAACTGGAAGCGGTCAGCGAGTTTATCCACTTCGCCTGCACCTCCGAGGACATCAATAATCTGGCTTACGCGCTGATGCTGCGCGAAGCACGGACTCAGGCGCTGTTGCCGGGGCTGGATGAACTCGTCGACGCCATTAGTCGGCTGGCGCGTCAATATGCCGATCAACCGATGCTGGCGCGCACCCACGGGCAACCGGCCTCGCCGACCACGCTGGGCAAGGAAATGGCCAATGTCGCTTATCGCTTGAAGCGGCAGCGGGCGCATTTGGCGGCGACGCCCTTGCTGGGCAAGATCAATGGTGCGGTCGGCAACTATAACGCCCATCTGGCTGCTTACCCGGAGATCGACTGGGAAGATTTCGCCCGCTGCTTTGTCGCCGACGACCTGGAGCTGGACTGGAATCCTTACACTACGCAGATCGAACCGCATGATTATATGGCGGAGTTTTTCCATATTGTGATGCGGGCTAATACGGTGCTGCTGGATTTTTGTCGGGATATCTGGAGCTATATCGCCATCGGCTATTTTCGGCAAAGGACGGTCGCCGGCGAAATCGGCTCTTCAACCATGCCGCACAAGGTCAATCCCATCGACTTCGAGAACGCCGAGGGCAATCTGGGCGTCGCGAACGCGCTGCTGGATCATCTGGCGAATAAGTTGCCGGTGTCGCGCTGGCAGCGGGATCTGACCGATTCCACCGTGTTGCGGACGCTAGGCGTGGGGCTGGCGCATACCCTCGTGGCGTATCAGTCGACATTGAAGGGCCTGGGCAAGCTGGAAGTCGACACAGCGATGTTGGAGGCGGATCTGGATGCGAATTGGGAAGTGCTGGCCGAACCCATTCAAACGGTGATGCGCCGTTATGGCATCGACCAGCCCTATGAAAAACTTAAAGCGCTGACGCGCGGCCAGCGGGTGGAGCGGGAGACGTTGCGCAAATTTATCGCCGATCTGGCGATTCCCGAGGAAGCGAAGCAACATCTGCTGAATCTTACTCCAGCGCACTATACCGGCAATGCTGCCGCCCAGGGGCGCAAGATATAGGTAGCAAATCCCCCTTATGATGACTCGAACAGGAGATATGAATGGCGAAGTATCACGTTTACGGCATCGGTAATGCCTTGGTGGACATGGAATATGAAGTAGAAATTTCCGACTTGGAAACACTAAGTATCGACAAGGGAGTGATGACCCTGGTCAGTGAAGAGCATCAATTGAAGATCATGAATCACTTGGCCGAACGGCGCCATCAGCGCGGCTCCGGTGGATCGGCGGCTAACTCGATTATTGCTGTCAGTCAGTTTGGCGGAACCGCTTTCTACTCCTGCAAGGTTGCGGAGGATGAACTAGGGCATTTCTATATGAAGGACTTGCTCGATGGCGGCGTGGACACCAACCATCACACTGAGAAGGAGCAAGGTCATACCGGCCGTTGCGTGGTGTTGGTGACCCCCGACAGCGATCGCACCCTCTGCACTTTCCTGGGCATCAGCGGCGAATTGTCCAGCAAGGAACTGGTCGAGGATGCCCTGTGCAACTCCGATTACTTCTACACCGAAGGCTATCTGGTCACTTCAGAAAACGCCCGCCGCGCTTCCATCGAGGCCAAGCGCATTGCTGAAGCGGCTGGCGTCAAGACGGCGATCTCGCTGTCCGATCCCAATATGGTCAGGTTCTTCAAGACCGGGTTGCTGGACATGATCGGTTCCGGTGTTGATCTGCTGTTCGCCAACGAGGAGGAGGCCAGGGGCATGGCGGGGACCGATGAGCTGGACAGCGTAGTGGATTACTTGAGAACCTTGAGCAAAGAGTTCGTGATCACCCGTGGTCCTCAGGGCGCGCTAATTTGGGATGGCAACAGGCTGATTGATATTGATCCCGTTAAAGTGGAGGCGGTGGATACTGTCGGCGCGGGCGATATGTTCGCTGGGGCTTTTCTGTATGGGTTGACTCAGGGTTGGGAACATCGGCATGCGGGGGATTTGGCGGCGGCGGCATCAGCGAAGCTGGTCACGAGCCTGGGGCCGCGCATCCCGGCTGCGGAGACACAGGCGATTCTGAAAAACTTCAAATCAAATGCACTCACGGATATTACGAAAAGGGTCTGAACCATCGCTCGCTCGAACGCCCCCCGTTATCTAGTCGGCATTGATCTGGGCACAACCCATACCGTGGTTGCCTATGCCGACCTGCGCAGCCCCGCCCGGATTCATCCCTTTGCCATCGATCAATTGATCGCTCCTGGCGCAGTGGCGGCCCGGCCCCTGTTGCCGTCCATGCGCTATCATCCGGCTGAGAGCGAACTGCTGGCCGCGGACACGCAACTGCCGTGGACGTTCACTGATCCCGGCGCAGTCGCCCCTCTCATCATCGGTGAACTAGCGCGGGAGCGAGGTTCACGGACGCCAGGCCGACTGGTGGTCAGCGCCAAAAGCTGGCTGTCCCATGCTGGCGTCGACCGCGCCGCCTCAATTTTGCCTTGGGGTGCGGCGGCGGAGATCGCCAAAGTTTCCCCTCTGGCCGCCAGCGCCAGTTTTCTTGCCCATGTCCGCGCAGCGTGGAATCAGCGTTTCCCTCGCCAGCTACTGGAGCGGCAGGAAGTCGTGCTCACCGTGCCCGCTTCCTTTGACGAGGCGGCGCGCGCGCTGACCGTGGAGGCCGCGCGACTGGCGGGTTTACCGCAACTGCGCCTGCTGGAAGAGCCGCTGGCTGCTTGTTATGACTGGCTGCACCGCCATCAACATGAAATGAAGACGGCGCTGGGCCAATCGCGATTATTGCTGGTGTGCGACGTCGGCGGTGGCACGACGGACCTGACGCTGATTCAAATCGAACAGGAAGAAGCTGGCCTGCAACTGACCCGCATTGGGGTCGGCGACCATTTGATGCTGGGCGGAGATAACATGGATCTGACTCTAGCACGCCTGGTCGAAACGCGGCTGGGCGGCGGGCGATTGAGCGCCGGCGAACTCTCCCAACTCCTGCAACAATGCCGGAACGCCAAGGAACGATTGCTGACCGTGGATGCGCCCGAGCGAGTGACGGTGACCCTGTTGGGTGGCGGCGCGCGCTTGATCGGCGGCGCGCGTTCTGCGGAATTGAGCCGTGATGAAGTGCGGACGCTCCTGGTGGACGGTTTCATGCCGCTGGTCGGTCTGAACGAGCGACCGCAAGGTCGACGGGCGGCGGTCATCGAATTTGGCTTGCCTTATGCGGCGGATGCGGCGATCAGTCGTCATCTGGCGGCGTTTTTAACCGGTCATGTTGCAGCGGCGCGGCGCGCGCTGGGGGAACGAGCGCTGGTTGAAGGTCCGCTAATGCCGGACGCCGTGTTGCTCAATGGCGGCGTTTTCCATGGCGCTGTCCTGGTCGAACGGCTGCTGGAGATTCTCCACCATTGGCGCGGCAAACCCCTGTTGCGGTTGGACAATCCTGAACCGGATCTGGCGGTGGCGCGCGGCGCAGTGGCTTATGGATTAGCACGCCGGGGACGAGGACTGAGAATTGGCGGTGGTTCGGCGCGCAGCTACTTTCTGGCGGTGGACAGCGGACGCAACCGGAAGCAGGGCGTCTGTTTGTTGCCGAGAGGGACGGAGGAGGGGCGGGAAATCCGTCTGGAGCAAACCTTTTCCTTACGGTTAGGGGCGCCGGTGCAATTCAATCTCCTGTCTTCCACCGGCGATGCTTTGCGCCATCCCGGCGAGGTTGTAACGCTGGACGCTGAGGCGCTGGTTCCCCTGCCGCCGGTGGCTACCGTCATTGAAAGCGAAAGCGCCGGCGAGGTTCCTGTGCAACTGATTGCACAGTTGACCGAAGTCGGAACGCTGGAGGTGGATTGCGTTGCTATCGCACCCTTACCCCCAACTTCTCTCCTGCCGGCAGAAGGAAGCGCCCAGAAGCGCTGGCGGCTGGCCTTTCAACTGCGCGGTAGTGATATGGCCACCTTGGCGCGGTTGCATCCAAACTTTTCCGAAGCGGCGGCGCGGCTGGAGCGATTCTACGGCGCCCGCGCACCCGATGTGGAGCAGAAGGAAATCAAGGGATTGCGCGGCGAACTGGAGCGACTGCTCGGCAAACGCGAGACATGGGAGACGCCCTTGTTGCGCGAACTGTTTAACGTGTTGTGGGCCGGGGCGCGGCGGCGGCGGCGTTCGACCGATCATGAACGGCTCTGGTTTAGCCTGGCCGGCTATTGTTTACGGCCGGGCTTTGGATTTCCCCTCGACGAATGGCAGGTAGGACAATTATGGACCATCTATGACGTGGGAGTGCAATTCACCCGCGATGCGCAAAACATGTTGGAGTGGTGGACCCTGTGGCGACGAGTGGCCGGTGGACTGGATGCGGCGGCGCAGGCGCGACTGGGCGAAGAGCTGTTGATCAGCTTGCGCCCCCTAACCGGCAAGGCGGTTAAGGATAAGCAACCCGGCGTAGAGGACATGGCGCGACTGGCGGCGGTGCTGGAACGGTTGCCCGCCGCGCGCAAGGTTGAATTGGGGCAACTGTTGCTCAAGCGCTTGGCGCGCAAGGGCGAGTCGCCGCATCTCTGGTGGGCGGTCGGTCGGTTGGGAACCCGCATTCCCGCCTATGGCAGCGCTCACGACGTTGTACCCGTCACGGTAGCCGAGGAGTGGCTGGAGCGGGTGATGGCGCTGGACTGGAAGACCGTGACTCCCGCCGCGTTCGCCGCGACCCTGCTTGCCAGGCTCAGCGGCGACCGGGAACGGGATTTGAACGAGGTGTTGCGACTGCGTGTAATCCAGCAATTACGGTCAACGAAAGCGCCGACGGCGTGGCTGCAAATGATCGAGAACGTTGTGGAGCTTGATGAAGCCGATACAGGCCGGATCTTCGGCGAGACGCTGCCACCGGGGTTAAAATTAGTCGGATAGATGCTTTTTCCAGAGGAACCCATCCGATGAGCTGGTAGGGTACGCACTGCGTACCCATACACCTGCTTCTTCAGAATCCGAGATTCAGCATGAAGTCCAGAAATTCCTGTGAATACAAGAAGAATGTCATCACGTCATTGCGTCGCGCACCGCCGGCCAACTGCTCCAGCCAGAATGCATAGCCTGCTTCATCCGGTTCGCGCTGAAAGAAGGTGAGATACAGGTTCGTGATGAATTGCTGGTCAGTTGTATTGCGCGCCAGATATTCGTCGCTGTTAAAGAAAAAGTTGGCCATTTCCCGGAAGATTGGCTTAACGTCGATGGGCTGCGTCTGACTCTCCGCGATCAAATCTTGCCAATAGGTCAGTCCTTCCGCTTCCGGAGGGCGTTCGAGAATGGACTCGTAGTAGTGGATGATGAGTGTGGTAGCCGCGTCATGGTCGCTGCCCACCCGCCAGACATGGACCACCGGTTTGCCGCCATCGGCCAGATACTCCAGGACGTACAGCAAATCGTGTGCGCGGTCATAGGCGACGTCACCAATGCGATAACGGCGCTGGTTGCCTGTTCCCACGCTGATTTCATCCCAAACGGGGGGATTTAAGTAAAGGTGCTGGTCGATGTCCAGCGAGGCGTAAGGTTGGGGTTGCCACGATTCCAGTTCTCCCGACACGACCCGTGCCAGATCCGCTGGATCAAAAAGAATGAACTGAGCGTCGAAGCGGGTGCTCCACCAACCGCGATAACTGGCGCAGTTGCCCTCGGCTTCATCGCAACAACCGGCGAAATCCTCGGCAGGACAGGCGTCTCCATTCGCCAGGCGGCAGGTCACGAAGTCTGTGACGTGGTGATCCACGCAAGGGTATTCCGAGCCGCGCGCATTGATATAACCATACCAGTACTTGGCGCCCGTGCTCTTGGCGCCGGCGAACAGCACCGCGGATTGGCCCGAGGTCGTCGTGATCCACGCGCCGCCTTCCCATTCGTCGGGATGTTGGTAGCCGTTCATGGCGCGCACGATCTGATCGGTGTTGTAGGCGTTTTCGTAGAGCAGCAAGGGTGTTTCGGTCAGCACGGTCCCGGAAGGCGGCGCTGTGCCATCATCCCGCCAAGGGCGATAGGCGAATAGCGTCGGCCCCATGCCGCCTTGGCCGCCATCGCGCATCCGTCCAGTACCTAGATAACGACCATGGGCATAGGCATCCGCCCAGGTAGCGGGGATTTCGAACAAATAGGCGTTGACGCTGTACAAGTTCTGATTGCCGATGAACCAAACGCCCTGAAAATCCGGGTTGGTTAAAGTAGGATTGAACCAGCCTTGGGATGGGGTGTTTTCCGGTTGCAGATGCTGGCCCCAAGTCAAATGGATCTTGGGGCCGGTGGTGGGATGATTCAGGTAGGCCAGGCCCACCTTGGGGATTTCCTCCATGTCGTGAAAGTAATTGGCGACGACTTCATGAAAGTTCTGGATAAAGCTGGCGTAGGGCAGATCGGTCAGGTTGCGGGAAATAACCGGTTCGGGAATGCTGATCTCGGCGACTTGATTGCCATTGGGGAGGGCTCCGTAGGCGATGCGGTCGTGACCCATGACGAACAGCGAGCCGGGGTAGGCGTCGGTATTTTCGGGATCACCGTCCGGATTGAAGGTCATAGCGTTGCCGCCATAAGCGAAGGTTTGCGGCGGGGTTTCATCGCCGGGCAGGCGGAATGCGCCGAGGTAGGTAAAGTCGTTAGTAGTCAGCCGGTTCGTGGCGTTGGCGGGAATGCAGATCGCGCTTAGCGCCAATAACAGGAGCAGAATAACTCTGATACTCAGGATATGAGGCAACATAGTGAGACCTCTTGTGAGTCATAGTGAGCGTACCGTCGATAAAATTCCCTTATTTAGAGTAGAGAAATTCGGATAGGTTGAGTCAATTGTGCAAAATCTGACTCAAAAACTGGGCCGTCAGGTTGATGTCTTTGAGAACGTGAAAAGCGCCGTACCATTTGTGGACGCTTTCCATTTGAATCATCACTTGATCAGATAGCGGCGGGGTAGTAAGAACAGTAGAGGTTGTTGATGCGTTCATTGGGAGAAATTCCTAACGCTTGTGGCCAGTGTTTATCAGGTCGAACAGGCCAATAATCAGCACCAGGGAGGGGCGTTGGTGCATAAATAAACTGAGGGCGATATTTTCCCCTCTCTCTGTTTTTTCAAGACAGAATAGCCCTGCAAGGGACGGAAACGGGCATGCCGAGGTAGGTCATGACATTCAAGGCGGCCACTCGGACATGCACCTCCGTGACCTGGGTTTCGAAAAGGCGGGAGGCCAGGCGCTCACCGAACCGTTGTTTAAAGCGGTAGATGCCATGTTCGGCGAGACTGCGGCGATGATAGCCGACGGCTTGTTTCCAGGTGGACAACCCCTGCTCGGTGATGGCGGCCAGCGCTTGGGTGCGAGGATGATCGGCTTCCCACGGCACGGCATTCTCTCGGGGCGGCACCGCCACCGTCGCCTCGCGTTCCATATCAAGACGGCGCAGGCGCGTGGGTTCATGCCGGAATGTATTGTCTTTGATAGTTGGTACGGTAGATTGGAGAATTTTAAGTTGATCAATAAGCTGGGATGGGTGTGGCTGACCCGGCTGAAGGCTAATCGCTGGGTCAACCCCGACCGCAATGGCTGGTGCCCGGTGGCGCGGGTCGTTACCGATGCCCAGGGGACTATCGTGCATCTGAAAGGCTCTGGGCTGATTCGCCTGTTTACGATCGCCGCCCCAGACGGCGGCAGAGAATGGTGGGCCACCCACGATTTGAACCTGACGGGGTTGATGCGGGTGCGGATGGCCGGTTATGCCTGGACCATCGAGCACTATCACTGGGGGATCAAACAATTCTGCGGCGTCGAGCGGGCGCAAGTGCGCGCCGCCCGTGCCCAGCGCAACCACATCGGCTTGTGCTTGCGCGCGTTTCTTCGCCTGGAACGGTATTGTTATCACGCGGGTATCAGTTGGTTCGAAGTCAAAATAGCCATCATCCGACCGGCAGTACGCGCCTATCTAGCCAATCCGCTTTACACGTTACCAGCAACTGCGTAAGTCCTAGCCCTAATCCGCCCTACACAGAATTTAACAGCCCTGCCTTTTTCAAAGGGGGGAGGTTCCACAACAGCGTCATTCAACATAAGCGCCGATTGCAGGTTGTGACGTCGTTTTGGATGAGAAACACTGAGGACAATCGTCATCATCAGGGTCATGCAATTGATTGCATTCATCGCAAATCCAAAGCGAGCTTTCGCCATCGGGCAGGGCATAGCGATTATGATGACCACACGACTCAAGCCAGTTCAAGCTATTAAAGGGGGGGCCTTTCTCGGTACTAAAAATTTGCGCGAGCTGTGCATCATTCAGCCCCAAAATCTCTTTTGCGCCGGCTTCCAGCCAGAGGATAAAGCGCCGCCGGCGTTCAAGCGACATTGTTCTAAGGGCGCCTCGCGACTGCTGCGCACGCATTTCTTCGACCGATAGCGTACTAACACACTCTTGAAGCCGGATCACCACCGCCGCCAAGGCGCGGTCGTTGTGATGGGCATTCTCATCGTCAGATAGCGTATCCAGTGCGGCGCGGGTCGCCGATAGAGCAACATCAAGGTGAGAAATGATTGCAGTAAGATCAGTCTGCATTTTAGCGATTCCTGTTGAGACC
The DNA here is from genome assembly GCA_024235095.1 of Gammaproteobacteria bacterium. Classification (NCBI taxonomy): domain Bacteria; kingdom Pseudomonadati; phylum Pseudomonadota; class Gammaproteobacteria; species Gammaproteobacteria bacterium. Next base: position 901,559 of record JACKNC010000001.1, on the reverse strand, counting down.
CAGTCAGGGCAAGTCATACAAGAAAGACGCCAAGATTGGATTTATGTCAGGGTCTATTACGTTTTTTTACGTAAATTCTTGCAGTTACCTAAGATTATCGAAGGTTTCATCCTGCGTTGAGTTCAACAACATTTCACTGGGGAATGATCGACTCCACCCACACTAGCGGATCGCGCCCGCCCAACCGCTGTTCGGCCGCCGCGGCCGCTTGCGCGAGAAGGGCTTCCGCATTCTGCTCGAACTGCTCCCAGACATCAGCCGGAATTTCCTGCCGGACCTGCTCCAGCCAAGGGCGATAACGCTCGATTTTGTTCTGATCCTGGATGGCTACCGCCAATTGCTGGTGCAGCAACGCCGCCGCCAGCGCCGCCTCCATTTCCTCTGCGTTCCCTAGCAATGAGGTTTGCAGTTCCAGGTTGATCAATTGCCCGAAGCGGTCGTCGATGGCGCGACCGATTTGCCGCGACCGTTCGGCAAGCGCCAGCGCCTGATCGACATGGCCCGCCGTCGCCACGGTGCGGGCCAGATAGCCGAACGCGGCCTGTTCGCCCAGGCTACTCCGAATTTCCTGGAAAACTGCGAGGACATCCAGAAACCGGCCGAACGCAGCCGCCGGCTCGTTTCGGGCCAGCAGCAGCCGCCCCAGACTTTGCAGGCAGTTGGCTTCGCCCAGGCGGGCCTGGATGGCGCGGAAGAGGGGCAGAGCGGCTTGGTAGTGCCGGTCGGCGGCGGCCAGGTCGGCCTGCCGCAGCGCCAGATCACCCAGCGCTTTCTGGCAGTTGGCTTCGCCCAGGCGGGCCTGGATGGCGCGGAAGAGGGGCAGAGCGGCTTGGTAGTGCCGGTCGGCGGCGGCCAGGTCGGCCTGCCGCAGCGCCAGATCACCCAGCGCTTTCTGGCAGTTGGCTTCGCCCAGGCGGGCCTGGATGGCGCGGAAGAGGGGCAGAGCGGCTTGGTAGTGCCGGTCGGCGGCGGCCAGGTCGTCCTGCCGCAGCGCCAGATCACCCAGCGCTTTCTGGCAGTTGGCTTCGCCCAGGCGGGCCTGGATGGCGCGGAAGAGGGGCAGAGCGGCTTGGTAGTGCCGGTCGGCGGCGGCCAGGTCGTCCTGCCGCAGCGCCAGATCACCCAGCGCTTTCTGGCAGTTGGCTTCGCCCAGGCGGGCCTGGATGGCGCGGAAGAGGGGCAGAGCGGCTTGGTAGTGCCGGTCGGCGGCGGCCAGGTCGTCCTGCCGCAGCGCCAGATCACCCAGCGCTTTCTGGCAGTTGGCTTCGCCCAGGCGGGCCTGGATGGCGCGGAAGAGGGCAGAGCGGCTTGGTAGTGCCGGTCGGCGGCGGCCAGGTCGTCCTGCCGCAGCGCCAGATCACCCAGCGCTTTCTGGCAGTTGGCTTCGCCCAGGCGGGCCTGGATGGCGCGGAAGAGGGGCAGAGCGGCTTGGTAGTGCCGGTCGGCGGCGGCCAGGTCGGCCTGCCGCAGCGCCAGATCACCCAGCGCTTTCTGGCAGTTGGCTTCGCCCAGGCGGGCCTGGATGGCGCGGAAGAGGGGCAGAGCGGCTTGGTAGTGCCGGTCGGCGGCGGCCAGGTCGGCCTGCCGCAGCGCCAGATCACCCAGCGCTTTCTGGCAGTTGGCTTCGCCCAGGCGGGCCTGGATGGCGCGGAAGAGGGGCAGAGCGGCTTGGTAGTGCCGGTCGGCGGCGGCCAGGTCGGCCTGCCGCAGCGCCAGATCACCCAGCGCTTTCTGGCAGTTGGCTTCGCCCAGGCGGGCCTGGATGGCGCGGAAGAGGGGCAGAGCGGCTTGGTAGTGCCGGTCGGCGGCGGCCAGGTCGTCCTGCCGCAGCGCCAGATCGCCCAGCGCTTTCTAGCAGTTGGCTTCGCCGCCGCGATCCCCCTGCCGTTCGGCGTCGCGCAGTCCTCGTCCCGCCAGCGTTGCCCAGCTTTCCAGGCGATCAAGCAAATTCAGCAGGTTCTTCCCGGCGCTCGCAATCTGCGCCAGCGCCGAACCTCCCGGCGATCGTGTCTCCCATGCGACGACCCAGCCGCTCAACGCCAGCAGCGTGTCTTCCTCCAGCAGCCAGCGTTCCGTCCACACCGGCGACTGATCGCGAATAAGACCCTCATTGCATTGCTCGATGTAATCCGCATACGCCGGCAGCGCCCGGGCGAAATACGTATCGCGCGCCAGCGCCGCCTGTTGCCGCCGGTGTTCAGCGTACCAGTGCAGCGGCACTGGGTAGAACGTCCGTTCCCGGTTCCATTCCAGCAGGTGATAGCGGTACAGGTGATCGAGCGCCAGGCTATCGGGTCCGCCGGTCACCGCCAGCGCCACCGGTTCCGGCAGTCCGGCAGGAAACAGCGACAGCGCCAGAAACGCTTCCGCCGCGTCCGGATGTCGCCGCCCGAGCACGTCGAAGGAAAAGTCGATGGACGCCACCAGACTGCGTATGCGGTCCTGACTGGCGGACGACAGCGAGTCGAACACGTCCGCCCGCCCGATCAACGCCGGGTCGGCGATAGCCTGGGCTTTCAGTCGTTCCAGCCGCTCCACGATCCGCGACAGCGACGGGTTGCGCCCCTCGAAGTGATGCGATACTAGCCAGATGGATCGCGGATGCCCGTCCAGGAAACCCAGCAGACGCTGCCATTCCGGCTGTTGCGGCCAGTCCTCCCGCAACGCGCCGATCTCGCGCAACTCCGACAGCAGCAACTGTTCGGTCTGCTCCGGCGACAGCGGCGGGATATCGACCTGAATTTCCCGCTCCTGCGTGCAGCTAACCGGCCAACGGGTCGTCAGCAGCACCACCAGCTCCGGCGCGCCCGCCAGCCATGCGTTTAACTGCTCGCGGAACGCGCTCTGGCTGTGCTCGTCCGCCATCATGTCCTCGGTGTTGTCCAGCAGCAGCAGCGTCGCCGGCTCCGCCGCCAGCGCGCCGGCCAGCGCTTCATCGGTTTCCGGCGGCTTTTCCAGACCCAGCCGGGCACCGATCAGCCCGCGCAGAATCCCCGGATTGAAAGTCCGCTCGATCTTGCAGAACACCAGCCGTCGCCGGAAATCCTCTGCCAGCAACCGGCGGGTCGCTTCCAGTCCCAGTTCGGTCTTGCCGATGCCCGGCAGCCCGACGATGGACACCAGTCGATGCCCGCGCAGCTTGCCGAGAATCTCCGCCATCTCCTGCGGCCGCTCCAGAAAGGTCGTGCGCCGCGGCGGCAGCGCCGCCGTCGCCACCGGCGCCGGGCGTGGCTCGGCAAGCACCGGCGGCCGACCCAGAAACACCGGTACGCTCCAGGCGCCGGTCCCGTTCTGATACGCCTTCACGCGGGCGCGGGCCAGCGCGGCGGCTGGATCTTGTCGCTGATGCAACAGCAATTCGTAGAACTGCCCGACCAGCAGCGCGCTGCCCCGCACTGGTAGATTGGCCTGGGTCGCCACCACCGCCGGCAGATCGGCCCCGCTCGGCGCGAGCAACTGTTGCGCCACGCCGGACAGCATGTGCGCCGTTACCTGTGCCGTCCGGCAGGAGCACAGAAACGCCAACTGGACGTTGCGGCACTGTAACTCGTTCGCCAGCCGTTGTGCGTCCACCAGATCGAGTTCGCCCTGCGCTCCGTGCAGCGCGATGCCGCCCAAATCTTCATCGCGGAATCCATGCGCCAGGATATGCACGAAGTGGCAGGGCGTGGCAGCGAGCGCGCGGCCAATGTCATCGAGACTCGCCTGCGGGCACACGGTCAGATGATCGCCGAACAGCCCGCGCAACGCCTCCTCGTGCGGCGCGGGATCGAACGGATCGCCCGCGCCCGGCGGGCAGGCCCAGGCGAACAGCAGGCGGGGTTGCGGTGGATGCTCGAAGGCGCGCGGCGGCATACGCGCGAAGCAACGCCTCACCGCGCTGCCGGGCCGGGCGAACAGGAAGCCGGCGGCGTCGTGGAGCAGTTCCAGCGGTAGCCGCGCCAGCCGTTCCGTACCGGGACCGAAAATCACGGTCAACGCCAGCGGTTGCCCCGCCGCGCTGCTGGCGCTATGGATGCCCTGCCAGGTTTCCCGCATCGCGGCGTTCCCGAACAGCGCTGCGAACAGATGCCGGCCGAACGCCTGATGCTGGGCATCGCCGGTGTCGTTGCTGACGTAGGCGCGCTGGAACTCATCCCAGGTCTTGCCGTCCGGCAGGGGAGGAACCGCGTTCAAATCCAGTTCCAGCGCGCCCTGATGGCCCTGGTTGTCGTGCAGGATCAAGTGGACCTGGTGGCGGATCGAACTGTCGTCAAGATTGGCGAACAGAAATAGCGGATGCGGTTCGACCGGCGCGAACAGACTCATGGGATGCCCTGCTGCTGCGTGAGAGGATCAATAGTCTTCGTAGTCGCGGAATAGGGCTTCGACGCGCAAGCGCAAGTCCTGATCGGAGACGTTCGGTTTGCGCTTGACCCGCTTGAGCGCCTGGTAGACCTGTTCCTGCAATTCGGCGACACGGTCGCGGCCGAAGCGGCGCTGCACGGCCTTCAGATAATTATAGGCAGCGGTGCCGATCACGCCGCTAGCCACGGCGCTCGCCAGCCAGAGGGCGATTTCTGTAAAGTTGCTGAGATCGAGTACCGGTTCACGGCCGTTCGAGTCAGTGGTCGGGGGTTGAGCGTTCATGAGATTTTGCCTGCCGGGATTCCAAGCACGTCGTGCAAGTGTTGCCGTTTGTGTCGCAAAGATATGTTGCACTAGGAATAATACTATTTAAATGACATTGCAAGAGGCGCTACCGCAGAACCTCCTCCCTCACCCTCCCTTACTAAAGGGGGAACGGAACATTTTCACATTAAAGTACTTAAATGTTACATAGGCTGTAACAATTCCGAAATATTCTCCAAGCATAATAGGTGGGAGTAGTTAGTTATTGGTTTTTTTTAACAAGTCAGCCTACGGGAGAATATATCTTGAATAAGTCTTTCATATCCGCAGCCGTTTTCGCTTTTTCCGTGGGGGTTGTCAGTATGACCGCAGCCTCTGCCGAAGAACTCCGACTGACAGGTTCCGGCGCCAGCTTTCCGTTCCCGATCTATTCTTCCTGGTTCAAGGACTTCAGCAAGCAGACCAAGGGCGTCACCGTTGACTACCAGGCCAAGGGCAGCGGTGCTGGCATCCAGGATTTCGTTAATAACACCGTTGATTTCGCCGCCAGCGACGCGGCGATGGACGACGAGGAAATCGCTAAAGTCAAGCAGGGCGTGGTGTTGTTGCCCATGACCGCCGGCGAGATTGTGCTCTCCTACAATCTCAGCGGCGTCAAGGAACTCAAACTGCCGCGCGATGTGTACGTGGATATCTTCATGGGCAAGATCGAGAAATGGAATGATCCGAAGATCGCTGCGGCCAACCACGGCGTCAAACTCCCCGATGAGAAAATCACCGTCGTCGCCCGCTCCGACTCCAGCGGCACGACCTATGTATTTACCGGTCACCTCAGCGCGGTCAGCGAAGAGTTCAAGAATACCGTTGGGCATGGCAAGACCGTGCAATGGCCGAAAAGCTTTGTGAAATCGCCCAAGAACGATGGCGTCACCGCCACCATTAAGCAGACTCCCGGCGCAATCGGGTATATCGAATACGGCTACGCCATTGCGACCAAGCAGCCGATGGCGGTCCTACAGAACAAGGCGGGTAACTTCGTGGCCCCTGGCGACAAATCCGGCAAGGCCGCCCTGGCCAGCGCTGAGTTTCCGACCAGTACGTTACCTGGTTCCGATACCCCCGACTTACGGGTTTGGGTCTCCGATCCCGCTGGCGATCAGGCTTACCCCATCGCTACCTTCACCTGGATGTTGTTTTACCAGGATCAGGACGACAACAAGGCCAAGGCGTTGCGTGAACTCGTCGAGTACGGCCTGACCAAGGGCCAGGCGATGGCGCCGAAGATGGGTTATATCCCCTTGCCGGACAATGTCGTTGAGAAAGTCAGAGCCGCCGCCGCGTTGATCCAGTAATCCCGCGTTTGATACCCAGCCCTCCCCTCGCCAAGCGGGAGGGTTTTGTTATCTGTTATTAAAACCGGAACTTGCTGAGTGAACCATGGCATCATATCAATTTGATCACATTGACCGGACTGGATCGGTCACCGGCCCTCCCTCTGGAATCGATTATGCGTTTGACCGGGGATTTCGCGGCATCGCCTGGACTAGCGCCGCGCTGATCCTCGCGTTGGTGGCTTACATCATCGTCGAGATCGGCGGCAAGGCGCTGCCAGCAATGACTGAATATGGCCTGAGTTTTTTGACGTCGACCACCTGGAATGTTCAGGCAGAACAATTTGGCATCCTCCCGGAAATCTGGGGCACACTTTACAGTTCGCTGCTGGCCTTGGTCCTCGGCGGCCTGTTCGGTGTGGCGATCGCCATTTTTCTGACCCAGGATTTCCTGCCCAGCCGCCTGGCGGTCGTCTTCCGCACCATTATTGAATTATTGGCCGCCATTCCCTCGGTGGTGTTCGGCCTCTGGGGCATCTATGTGCTCATTCCGCTACTTCGTCCGGCGGCAAACTGGCTGCACGACGAATTTGAATTTATCCCATTTTTTGGCACTTCGATGAGCGGTCCTGGACTCGCGCCCGCCGCGCTGGTGCTGGCCATCATGATCCTGCCGACGGTCGCATCCATTTCTGTGGATGCGATGCGCCAGATTCCCTACAAGGTCAAGGAAGCGGCCTATGGCATGGGGACGACGCGCTGGGAAGCCATTCTTAAGGTTATGCTGCCGACCGCTGGCTCCGGCATTCTCGCCGCGCTGGTGCTGGGCTTCGGTCGCGCCCTGGGCGAAACCATGGCCTTGGCCATGCTGATCGGCAATTCCAATCAGATCAGCCTATCGCTGTTTGCTCCCGCTAACACCCTGGCGGCCTTGCTGGCGTCCAATTTCCCGGAAGCCGGTGAAGTTGAGGTCCAGGCGCTGATGTACGCCGCCCTGGCGTTGTTGGCGATCACGCTGATTGTCAATGTGGTTGGCTTGGCGGTCATGAAATTCGCCACCCGGAAATTCGAGGCTGAACGATGAGCGAGCCTAATTTAATGGCTGAATCGATGATTCAAGCTACCGCGCCACGCTTGCCCAGTCTCCGCCGCACGCCTTTCGAGGGCCGGGCGCTGAAAAGCGGATTTCTAACCGGCTTAACCTGGGTGATGGCGGTGCTCGCCAGCATTCCCTTGTTCTCTGTGATTTATATGCTGCTGGTTGAAGGCGGTTCGCGGCTGGATTGGGAAGCCATCACCGCCCTGCCGCCTTCCGCCTTTGAAATGGGCGGCGGCTTCGGCAACGCGATTATCGGCACCCTAGTCATGGTCGGCATTGCCACGCTGATCAGCGTGCCCATCGGTCTGTTCGCCGCCATTTATCTGGCAATCCTTGATCCCGACAGCAAGCTGGCGCACACCGCGCGCTTTCTGGCCAAGGTGCTGACCGGCTTTCCATCCATCCTCGCCGGCGTGTTCGTCTATGCCGCTATGGTTGTGACCATGAAGACCTATTCCGCATTGGCAGGCGGCGTTGCTCTGGCCGTGCTGATGTTGCCGACTGTGGTGCTGGCTGCGGAACAGGCCATGACCACTGTGCCGAAGAAAATGAAGGATGCGGCGTTTGGCATGGGCTGCACTCGCGCCCAGGTCATTTGGAAAGTCGTGTTGCCCACCGGAATGCCCGGCATTTTAACCGGGGTGATGCTGGCGGTGGCCGGCGCCGCTGGTGAATCGGCGCCGCTGTTGTTCACTGCGCTGTTCAGTAACTATTTCCTGTCGAGCCTGACCGAACCGACCGCTTCGCTGTCCATCCTGATTTTCAATTTCTCGGGTATGCCTTACGACAACCAAATTGAACTGGCCTGGGCGGCGTCGCTGGTTCTTGTGCTGATCGTCCTGGTGCTGAACATTACCGCCCGTTTTATTGGTCGCCAGAAATTCTAAGGCTTGTGAGGTCATCGAATGATGAATGCAATAGCAGAAACGGCGGCGGTTGAATCCGCCCCGGCTATCACCCCCGGCAATGTGGTGATGAATTGCGAACTCCAGAAAATCTTCTATGGCGATTTTCTGGCGGTGCGCAACAGCCATGTGCCGATTGAGAAAAACAAGATCATTGGCTTTATTGGCCCCTCCGGTTGTGGCAAGAGCACCGTGTTGCGCAGCCTGAACCGGATGAACGATCTGATCCCGGTCTTCCGCTTCGAGGGTAAGGTTACTTACCACGGTCAGGACATCTACGACAAAAAAGTCGATCCGGTCGTGGTGCGCCGCTATATCGGCATGGTGTTCCAGCAACCGAATCCGTTCTCGATGAGCATCTACGATAACGTTGCTTTCGGCCTGCGCCTGAACCGCTTTAAGGACAATATGGATGAACGGGTGGAAAAAGCGCTGCGCGGCGCGGCGCTGTGGAATGAGGTCAAGGATAAGCTCAAAAACAGCGGGTTATCGCTCTCCGGCGGCCAGCAGCAACGCTTGTGCATTGCCCGCGCCATTGCGACGGAACCGGATGTGCTGTTGATGGACGAACCCTGTTCGGCGCTGGACCCGATCGCCACCCGCAAAGTCGAAGAGCTGATGCTGGAACTCAAGGAGAATTACACCATCGCCATCGTTACCCATAACATGCAACAGGCCATGCGCGTCGCCGACACGACAGCTTTTTTTGCAGTGGACATTTCTCAAGGCAGCCGCACCGGTTATCTGGTGGAAATGGGGCCGACTCAGCAAATCTTCGAGAATCCCCAGCAGCAATTGACTCGGGAATATGTCCGTGGCGAATTCAGTTAAAGCCCAAGGAGGCGTCATGGCGATGCGCTGGCTATTAGCGGCGATGGCCGCGTTTGGATTGATGGGCGGGGTATCTACGGCATTTGGGCAAACCTTGGTAGAGGGCGTAGGCGTTGCGTTGCAGGGGGCCGGAGCGACTTTCCCCGCGCCGCTCTACCGCAAATGGATCGATATTTATACCCGGATGAATCCGAACGTCGCCATTGATTATCAAGCGGTCGGCAGCGGCGAGGGAATTAAGCGGTTTCTGGCGGGCGTCGTGGATTTCGGTGCCAGCGACGCCGCGATGAGCGATGAGCAGATCAGTCAGGCGAAGGCGGGGGTCAAATTAATTCCTGCCACGGCAGGCATCGTGGTGCTCGCCTACAATCTGCCGGATGTAAAGGGAGCGTTGAAATTAAGCCGGGAGGTTTACGCCGATATCTTCCTGGGCAAAATCCGCGTTTGGAACGATCCGCGCATTCAGGCGCTCAACCCTGACCTCAAGTTGCCCCGACAGACCATTACGCTGGTCGCTCGTCTGGACAGCAGCGGAACGACCTATGCCATGACCAATCATCTGAACGCCATCAGCGAGGAGTGGCGAAAAGGTCCCGGCGTGGGCAAGCTCGTTGACTGGCCAGGCAATACCATGATGGCTTCCGGGAATGAAGGCGTTGCCGCCCGCATCAAGCGCAGTTGGGGAGCCATCGGTTATGTAGAATACGGCTTCGCTAAGCATCTGGGTCTGCCCATGGCCTATCTGGAAAACAAAGCCGGACGGTTCGTTGAACCTGCCCCAGAGAGTGGCCAAGCAGCGATCGCGGCGAATGTCGACCTGATCCCAGGCAATTTGCGTGTATTTCTCCCGGACCCGGAAGGCGAGGATGCCTACCCGATTGTGACTTTCACCTGGCTTTTATTGCATGAGCGGTATGAGGATTCACGGAAAGGCGCTGCGGTCAAGCGCTTCGTGGATTGGACGCTGACCGATGGGCAGGGCTACAGCGCTGATATGGGTTATATTCCCCTGCCGGATGCTGTGGCGACCACTGCCCGCGTGGCGGTCAACGCCGTGCAGTAAGGAACTACAGGATTGTTGTTGAATCTCCTGGCGATTGAGGCGTCTTTACGCCGGGTGCAGCAGGAGTTTGAAGTCATCAACCAGCGGTTAAACGCCCAGCGTGACCCGCTGAGCGATGAGGTTGTTGAAAATTTGTTGGCCGGTTATCAGTTCGTCGATGCCCTGGTTGAGTCCGGCATCGACGTTTTTTCGATGGGTCAGCATCACCATCTGCTGGAATTGAATACACTTGTCCTATGTGGTCAAAATCCGGCTCGTCGCGCCGAATTTGCCCCGCATATCGCCGCTACCGAGCGCCGGTTTTATGAAGAACGCGAAGGCGGCATCGAGGATCTTGTGGAGTGGCGCTCCCGTCATTGGAACGAATCGGTCTGGAAACTGGCTGCAGGCGCCTACATGCGCATTCTCAGCAAACCGCAGCTTTTTATCGAAGGCAATCACCGCACCGGTGTGCTGATCATGAGCTATGTGTTGCTGCGCAAGGGTAAGCCGCCTTTTGTGCTCAGCGTGGACAATGCCTTGGCCTATTTCGATCCTTCGACAGTGATCCGCGATACCAGCAAGCTTGGCGCGATGGCGCTGTTCCGCTTGCCGGGCATCAAAAAGCGCTTTGCCCGATTTCTGGAAGAACATACCGATGAGGTTTATCTTCTCGCTCCGGATTCATTTGAGTGTTTGAGGTCGTCCTGACGCTGTATTGAATGATTGCGCCGATTATGGATTTGCGACCCATCGGCTTCCGATTAACTCTACTGTGGATAAATATGTGCGGATTTCTTTTGATATTGACGATACGTTGATATGCGGGCCGTCCACGCCCACCGAGCAATACGTTCCCTGGTGGGCGCGCTGGCGATATACCGAACGCCTGCGCAGTGGAACCCGCGAACTCATGAATGAATTAACCCGGAGAGGCTGCCGGATTTGGATTTACACCAGTTCGGATCGCCCTGCTTACTACCTGAAATCCTGGTTCAGAAGCATGGGGATTCCAGTGGAGGGGGTGATTAACCAGACCCGGCACGAACAAAAGGTCGGCCTGCGTGGCCCCTCGAAATACCCGCCAGCCTTCCAAATTGACCTGCATATTGACGATTCGCTGGGGGTTGCCATGGAGGGTATGGATCATCAGTTTGCAGTCTTGGTCATTTCGCCAGAGGATCGCGGTTGGGCAGAGCGTGTGCTGAGCGAAGTGGACACGCGAATCCGTTCAAATTCCCACTGGAGCGCCCGGCGACTCGCGCCAAGCCGGCTATTCGATGTGAGGCGGATTTAAAAGCGCCAGCCCTTCCCGCCGGAAATCGCCTAAAATGCCAGGCGATACCCGGACACTTGACGCTCCCTTGACAACCGCTTGACGCTCCCATGCCTATTCACGCCCAACTGATCGCCCTGCAAACTATCCTGATCAAGGAAACTCTGCGTTTTCTGCGCATCTGGATTCAGACCATTCTGCCGCCAGCAGTGACAACCGCCCTGTATTTCATCATTTTCGGCAAATTGATCGGCGCGCAAATCGGCCCGGTGGAAGGGCTGAGCTATACCCAGTACATTGCGCCGGGTCTGATCATGATGGCGGTGATCACCAATTCCTACGCCAACGTGGTGTCCTCGTTCTACAGCGCCAAGTTCCAGCGCCATATTGAGGAAATGCTGGTCTCGCCGCTGCCAAACGCGATTATTGTACTCGGCTTCGTGGGCGGCGGATTGGCGCGGGGTCTGGCGGTGGGCATCGCGGTCACCGCAATCTCGCTGTTCTTCGCCGACCTGCATTGGCAACATCCCGTGCTGACCTTCGCCGTGATCGTATTGACCTCGGTGCTGTTCGCGCTCGCGGGATTGATCAACGGCATTTACGCCAAGAGCTTCGACGATATTTCCGTCATCCCGACTTTTGTGTTGACGCCGCTGATCTATCTGGGCGGGATTTTCTACTCCATCAAGATGCTGCCGGATTTCTGGCAGCAGGTCTCGCTGTTCAATCCCATCCTGTATATGATCAATGCCTTCCGCTTCGGTATCCTGGGCGTTTCCGATATCGATATCCAGGTAGCGTTTACCCTCATCCTATTGTTCATTGCCGCCCTGTTTGGCTACAGTCTATGGCTACTACAACGGGGAACCGGGATTAGGAGTTGAGGATTGGGGACCGGCTGCGCCGGATTTCGGGAAGTCGACCCGTTTAAATTTTAAACTTTACCAGATTCATCCAATCGAGGAACCGATGAAACGTGCAATTATCACGGGCGTCACTGGTCAGGACGGCGCGTATTTGACCCAACTCCTGCTTGACCGGGGCTATCGAGTTTATGGAACGTATCGCCGCACCAGTTCCGTCAATTTCTGGCGAATGGAAGAGCTGGGGCTGCTCGATCACCCGGAACTGCAATTGGTCGAATACGATTTGACTGATCCAGGCGCCAGCATCCGTTTGTTGCAACAGGTGGAACCTGAAGAAGTGTACAACCTGGCTGCTCAGAGTTTCGTCGGCGTCTCTTTCGAACAGCCGGTCACCACCGCCCAGATCACGGGTATCGGTCCATTGCACCTGTTGGAAGCGATCCGCACCGTCAACCCGAACATTCGCTTCTATCAGGCATCGACCTCGGAAATGTACGGCAAAATCCACGAACTGCCGCAAACCGAGACCACGTTTTTCCATCCGCGCAGTCCCTACGGCGTGGCCAAACTGTTTGCCCACTGGGCCACCGTCAATTACCGTGAATCCTACGGACTGTTCGCTTGCAGCGGCATCTTGTTCAATCATGAATCTCCCTTGCGCGGCAAGGAGTTCGTCACGCGCAAGATCACCGACGCCGCTGCCTGCATCCACTTGGGGCAACAGGATATGCTGGAACTGGGCAATCTCGACGCCCAGCGCGATTGGGGTTATGCGCCGGAGTATGTGGAGGGCATGTACCGAATGTTGCAGCATTCCGAGCCGGACACCTACGTTCTGGCCACGAATCAGACCTGGACCGTGCGTCATTTCGTGGAGTTGGCCTTTCAGGCGGTCGGCATCGAACTGACCTGGGAAGGGCAGGCGGAAAACGAGGTCGGGCGCGACGCGCGAACTCACCAGGTCCGGGTCCGGGTCAACCCCCGTTACTATCGACCCTGCGAAGTGGACATCCTGCAAGGCAGTCCGGCCAAGGCCCGGGAGCAACTGGGTTGGGAGCCGCACACCGATCTAGCCGAGTTGTGTCGTTTGATGGTCGAGGCTGATCTGCGGAGAAACCGGCGTGGGTTCTCCTTCTAAAACTGTTCTGATCACTGGCGCGCGCGGTTTTACCGGTCAACATCTCCGCGCGCATTTGCGAAACGCTGGCTGGCAGGTCGTCGGACTGGTCCGTGAATCAGCGCATGACGCGGACGACATTTGCGCTGACCTGATGCATCCTGAGCAACTGCGCGCCGCCCTGGAGACGGTTCAACCAGATTACATCGTCCATCTAGCCGCCATCACTTTCGTCCCTCACGGCGATCCTCTGGAGATTTATCAGACCAACCTGTTGGGTACGCTCAATCTGCTCGACACCATTCTGGCAATCGGCGGGCAACCCCACAAGGTGCTGATCGCCAGCAGCGCTAATGTGTATGGCAATCCCCCCGTAGAGGTGATCGACGAAACCATCTGCCCAGCGCCGGTCAATCATTACGCCAACAGTAAACTGGCGATGGAGCATATCGTTCGCATTTATCAGGACCGGCTGCCGATTCTGATCACTCGTCCATTTAACTATACGGGACCGGGTCAGGACGAACGTTTCCTGATTCCTAAGATCGTCAGCCATTACCGTCAGCGGCAACCGACCATTGAACTGGGTAATCTGGAGGTGATCCGCGATTTCTCCGATGTGCGTTTCGTGGTGGAAACCTATCGACGGTTACTGGACAGTGAGGTCGCCGGGGAAACGGTCAACATTTGCTCCGGCGTGGGCGTAGCGCTCGGTGAAATCATAGAAAGTATGAACCGGATTGCCGGTTACTCAATCGAGGTGCGGGTCAATCCCGCCTTCGTTCGCGCCAACGAGGTGCATCGGCTCATTGGCGATAATCACAAATTACGCCGGTTGATTGGCGAATTGCCTGCGTATTCTATGGACGATTTGCTGATGAGTATTTATCAATCCTGAGTTCACCTTGGAGCCAACGCTCGGACACACCGACGACGCGTGCGTTCTAATATAGCCTTGCTAATGATTATCCCTACATTATCAACGAACTGAGTGTTAATCAAATTGTCTAATAACTGTAGAAAACCTCTTTAGAGACTCTAAATTTATAGAGGAGGTGCTACGATGAACGCTGAATGGCTGTTTGATGCACGTAAAATTCCTGATGAAGTGATGAACTATATTCGGTGAATTGGGGTTCGAGCGGTTGAAGAGAAGCATTATAGCCCAGAACTTGTTGCTGATTTTTTAGGTATTGATCGAACGAGTATTTACAGCAATTCCCGGCCTCTTGAAAAGTTCTATTTAATCAGTGTATTATAAAAAGTCGTTTCTTGGCCTCAATTTTGAATTTTTTGGCATGTTTGGATTTAAGACGCATCCGGTGTGGTTTGATCATGAAGAAATTACCTTCTCGCCCTTTACCAAACGCTTTAAATCAATCGGTGTCAGCACCGGCGTTGTTAAACCAAGCATGCCAGGCTTTTGAAAAGATCCCTGACCCCTGCCGTTATGGTCAGCAATTTTCATTAACCGATGTTCTGATGTCTGGGTTAGCAGTTTTCTGTTTAAAGTATCCCTCCTTGTTAAAATTTGATGAGCACCGCAATGAAGCGCGAATTCGTGCGAATCTAAAAGCATTAGATGGTGTTCAACAAGCGCCCTGTGATACACAGATGCGGTCGATGCTTGATCGGGTCGATCCGATCGAAGTTCGCGCACCCTTCATTCAAATTAACCAGCGACTTTATGAGCGAGATATTTTGGAAGGTTTTCGTTATCTTGGGTGTTTTTTAATCAGTATTGATGGCACAGGAGAATTCGCTTCATCACACATTCATTGCCCGCAATGCTGTACCCGCCAGCATCGAAATGGTGAAATCAGTGATTATCATCAATTGTTAGGTGCGGTGATGGTTCATCCTGACCAGAAACAAGTCATACCCCTGTTTCCTGAAGCCATTACGCATCAAGACGGTCAAACCAAAAACGATTGTGAAGCGAATGCCAGTAAACGCCTGTTAAAAGCACTGCGTGAAGCGTTTCCAAAGTGGCCTTTGCGGGTGGTCGAAGATCGCCTATCGGCAAACGGTCTGCACATCAAGTTATTGAAAGAATTGTTGGTTACATTATTTCTGTAAAACCTGAGGGTCAAGACGCGCTCTTTGCGGAGGTTAAACGTCGTATTCTCAAGGGTCAATATGAAGAATTTGAGGTCTTGGGAGATGACAAAATTCTCCAGGGCTATTGGTGGATTAATGAGATTCCTTTGAATAAATCCCATCCCGATTTACTCGTCAATTTTCTCGATTATTGGGAAATTCGCGACGGCAAAGAATTTAACTTTTCCTGGGTAACTGAGATTAAACTCACCGCAAAAAATGTATCCCTTGTGATGGAAGGAAGTCGCAGCCGTTGGCATATTGAAAACCAAGTCTTCAATACCCTGAAGAATCAAGACTATAGGCTTGCCAACGATTATCCCTACATTATCAACGAACTGAGCGTTAATCAAATTGTCTAATAACTATAGAAGACCTCTTTAGAGACTCTAAATTTATAGAGGAGGTGCGGCAATGAACGCGGAATGGATGTTTGATGCACGTAAAATACCGGATGAAGTGATGAATTACATCCGGCGTATTGCGGTTCGCGCGGTCGAAGAGAAGCATTATGGTCCGGAGCTTGTTGCTGATTTTTTGGGTATCGACCGAACGAGTATTTATGATTGGCTTCGCAACTATCGTTATGAAGGAGAAGAAGCCCTGGATACCCGGAAAGCGCTCGGCGCCACGTGTGTGATGACTCCGGATATTGATCGATGGTTAAAAGAAACGATACTCAATACGACGCCGGCGGATCATGGCTATGATACGGTTTTATGGACTTTAGAGATCATGGTTAATTTATTGAAAGAGTACTTTGGTTTATGGGTATCGGATGCCACGGTTCGTCTGCATTTACATCAATTAGGACTGAGTTGTCAAAAACCTTGTTATCATGCCTTAAACCAGGATCAGGAGGAAGTTAAAAAGTTTATTAATGAAGAATTTAAAGAGATTCAGAAGCGGGCTCAAGAACTTGGAGCGGATATTGCGTTTCAGGATGAGTCATGGGTTCAAGGCCATACGCGTTCTGGACGGACGTGGGGCTTAGTCGGTCATCCGCCTGAAATTAAAGTGAGTGATGACCGGGGTGGGTTTCACATTTTATCGATGGTTACGGCGACGGGCGAGTTAATATTTGAAGTGACCACTCAAAAATGAGTGAGTGGGGTTTTCATTGCCTTTTTAGAGAAGGCATTAGAGGGTCGAGAGCGCCCATTAATTGTCATCACGGACAATGCGTCTTATCATACCTCGAAAGAAGTCAAAGCCTTTCTTGAGACGCATCGAAAACAAATCCGCTTGTTCTTTCTTCCCCCCCACTCGCCAGAGTTAAATCCGGATGAACAGGTTTGGAATGAGATCAAAAATGATCATCTGGAAAAGGAGCCAATTAAAAACCGGGCTGATTTCAGAGCGCGCGTTTATTCTGCTTTGGAAAAGCTAAAAGAATTTCAGGAAAGGGTCAAATCATTTTTTAGGCTCCCTGATACTCAATACGCTAATCCTGAAAAAGCTCCAGCATGATTTTTGTGGGGATAACTATTAGCAAGACAATAGCATATTACTTGCCAGGAGAAACAGAAGTCTTCGAGTGTCAAAATCCCATTTGGATCTCGCCGTGTCAATACGTGATCGGCCAAAAGATTCCTATTCTTATCAATCCGCGAAACCCAAAGCATGCCCACTCTAAGAACACGATACTTCTCTTTACTGCGTCCCTAGTCCTTTTAGGACTTGGAATATTAACGTTGGTCACAGTAATAAATGGATGAGAATTAATCCTAATAAAGAGATGCAACATAATCCGCCTTAGAGACTAATGGAATGGTCCGCCCCGCTCCTCCAACGAGCCCAAAGCGGGCGAAATAGTGAATGCTGACTCACATCATATTAACCGAGATAACGGAGCGGACCCATGAAAGAGTATACCAATGAGCGCGTCATTAAGGTTGTCGGCATTGATCTGGCCAAGCGGAGTTTTCACGTTTACGGCGTGGACGAGAACGGTCAACGGGTGATCCGCAGGACCTTCAACCGGGTACGTCTGAGTGAATTCATGGCGAATCTGCCCGCCTGTACGGTGGCCATGGAAGCCTGTGGCAGTGCGCACTATTGGGCGCGGCAGTTCCGGGAGGACGGCCATGAGGTACGGTTGATCGCGCCCCAGTTCGTGAAGCCCTTTGTGAAATCCAATAAAAACGACGCCGTCGATGCCGAGGCGATTTGCGAAGCGGCCCAGCGGCCCAGGATGCGGTTGGTGGCGATCAAGAGCGTGGAACAGCAAGATATCCAGGCGATTCACCGGATGCGCAGTTTGGGGGTGGAACGCCGCACCGCCCAGGTCAATCAGATTCGCGGTTTTTTGTTGGAATACGGCATTGAAATCCCGCAGGGGCGTGTGGCGGTGAACCAGCGCCTGCCGGAGATTCTTGAGGATCCAGAGAACGGCCTCAGCGAGCGCTTCCGGGCTGAGCTACGCGAGTTGGCTGACGAACTCCGTCACTTGGATGAACGGGTTGCTCATTATGACGCCCAGATTGAGACCCTGGCGGAAAGCCATCCGCAGGCGCAAGCGTTGATGACGATCCCCGGTCTGGGCGCCAAGGGCGCGACCGCGTTGGTAGCGGCCGTCGGCGAGGATCCCCGACTCTTTAAGAACGGGCGGGGTTTGGCGGCTTGGCTGGGCCTGGTGCCGCGCCAGCACTCCACCGGTGGACGGGACCGCTTACTGGGTATCAGTAAACGGGGGGATGTCTACCTGCGGCAGTTGCTGATTCATGGCGCCCGCGCCGTGTTGCGCTGGGTCGAGCGCAAGGACGATCCGACGAGCCGCTGGGCCCGGGGACTGAAAGGCCGTCGCCATGCCAACGTGGCGGCCGTCGCGTTGGCCAACAAGATCGCCCGGATCGCCTATGCGGTGATGACGACCGGCCAGCCCTATGATGCGGCCAAAGGCGCTCTGGCTCCGGTTTGAGTCTTTCTACGCTTCATCCGCGACCCGGTCGCTACGACCACCCCAGTACCTCCCACCATAAGTTGCGAAGAGTGAATCTCACGGTGATGGCATGAAAGACCAGTTCTGCATTTCCGAAAACCTGATTCGTACAAAAGCCGGCTCTGCCGAGACTGCGAGACTGATAAGGACGGAGATGCGCGCGAATTCCATCAGGGCACGAGGGCAGGCGAGCGCCTCAACACGATGCCGGATATATGGCCGCAACTTTTCCTTCAGCCAAACGGCGATTTCCTCTTGCATCGCGGGGCGGACCATATATGTACGAAAACTTAATATCCTACGCAGCCTCTAAAATGGGTTCCTGCAATAATTCACGATTCTTAAATATTTTTCGCAACATTAATCGAATTGAAGCAAGGTAGACTTGACTTTGACTCGATGCAGGCTTCCTTTCGTAATCTCTACTTAATCGACGAGATCGCCCCAACCAAGCGAGGCTTCTTTCAACAACCCATCGCCGAGGTAAAACCTGAAATCCTTTCTCTTCTTTATTTTTGTTAACAACTTCAATCGTGCAGTTAAAGTTTTTCTCAAGCCATTGAGCCAGGGGCTCACCTTGATAAGCACCATCGGCCCAAACTTTCCGGATCGTATTGGCGATGGATAGCCCACCTTGTAATACCTGTGGTGCGCCTTTTACATCCGGAATATTCGCGGCATGCACCCCGACATAAATTAGACAACCCATTGTATCCACTAGAATATGCCTTTTTCTTCCTTTAACTAACTTGCCTCCATCCAATCCTGTTTCATCCGCACATTCCTGAGTGCCTTTCACCGATTGGCTATCAATGATCGCGGCGCTTGGGGTCTCATTTCGCCCTACTTCTTGACGAAATTTTTGGTGAAGCGCCGTGTTAATTTTCTCGAAAACACCGTTATTGATCCATTGATGATAATAAGTGCTGACGGTGGTATACGCCGGAAAATCTTTGGGAAGATATCGCCACTGACAACCCGTTTTATTGATGTAAAAAATTGCATTTAAAATCTCGCGGAGATCCACTTCTCGGGGACGTCCTCGCGTATTTGGCTCGCGTTCTTCCAAAAGGGGTTGAACCCTCTCCCATTCCGCATCGGTGAGATCACTGGGATAGCGATTAAACGGTTTTTCCTTCGGCCAAGACATCGCGTACCTCGAACAAAAATTTCGAAACTAAAATAATTTGGGCTTTTTTGGGTAATTCTATCAAAAAAACAATAAATAAAATAAATATGTTATTTTTCGTACATATATGGT
Source organism: Gammaproteobacteria bacterium (assembly GCA_024235095.1). Lineage (NCBI taxonomy): Bacteria > Pseudomonadati > Pseudomonadota > Gammaproteobacteria > Gammaproteobacteria bacterium. Next base: position 882,179 of record JACKNC010000001.1, on the reverse strand, counting down.
CCGCCCCGCGATGCAAGAGGAAATCGCCGTTTGGCTGAAGGAAAAGTTGCGGCCATATATCCGGCATCGTGTTGAGGCGCTCGCCTGCCCTCGTGCCCTGATGGAATTCGCGCGCATCTCCGTCCTTATCAGTCTCGCAGTCTCGGCAGAGCCGGCTTTTGTACGAATCAGGTTTTCGGAAATGCAGAACTGGTCTTTCATGCCATCACCGTGAGATTCACTCTTCGCAACTTATGGTGGGAGGTACTGGGGTGGTCGTAGCGACCGGGTCGCGGATGAAGCGTAGAAAGACTCAAACCGGAGCCAGAGCGCCTTTGGCCGCATCATAGGGCTGGCCGGTCGTCATCACCGCATAGGCGATCCGGGCGATCTTGTTGGCCAACGCGACGGCCGCCACGTTGGCATGGCGACGGCCTTTCAGTCCCCGGGCCCAGCGGCTCGTCGGATCGTCCTTGCGCTCGACCCAGCGCAACACGGCGCGGGCGCCATGAATCAGCAACTGCCGCAGGTAGACATCCCCCCGTTTACTGATACCCAGTAAGCGGTCCCGTCCACCGGTGGAGTGCTGGCGCGGCACCAGGCCCAGCCAAGCCGCCAAACCCCGCCCGTTCTTAAAGAGTCGGGGATCCTCGCCGACGGCCGCTACCAACGCGGTCGCGCCCTTGGCGCCCAGACCGGGGATCGTCATCAACGCTTGCGCCTGCGGATGGCTTTCCGCCAGGGTCTCAATCTGGGCGTCATAATGAGCAACCCGTTCATCCAAGTGACGGAGTTCGTCAGCCAACTCGCGTAGCTCAGCCCGGAAGCGCTCGCTGAGGCCGTTCTCTGGATCCTCAAGAATCTCCGGCAGGCGCTGGTTCACCGCCACACGCCCCTGCGGGATTTCAATGCCGTATTCCAACAAAAAACCGCGAATCTGATTGACCTGGGCGGTGCGGCGTTCCACCCCCAAACTGCGCATCCGGTGAATCGCCTGGATATCTTGCTGTTCCACGCTCTTGATCGCCACCAACCGCATCCTGGGCCGCTGGGCCGCTTCGCAAATCGCCTCGGCATCGACGGCGTCGTTTTTATTGGATTTCACAAAGGGCTTCACGAACTGGGGCGCGATCAACCGTACCTCATGGCCGTCCTCCCGGAACTGCCGCGCCCAATAGTGCGCACTGCCACAGGCTTCCATGGCCACCGTACAGGCGGGCAGATTCGCCATGAATTCACTCAGACGTACCCGGTTGAAGGTCCTGCGGATCACCCGTTGACCGTTCTCGTCCACGCCGTAAACGTGAAAACTCCGCTTGGCCAGATCAATGCCGACAACCTTAATGACGCGCTCATTGGTATACTCTTTCATGGGTCCGCTCCGTTATCTCGGTTAATATGATGTGAGTCAGCATTCACTATCTTGCCCGCTTTGGGCTCGTTGGAGGAGCGGGGCGGACCATTCCATTAGTCTCTAAGCCGACGCGTTCAAATCCTGCCCAACACACCTGATTAGAGAGCAGAATCCCGGTGACACAAAAGCTCAGCCAGTAACGCTGGATGGTCGATAGTTTGCGGTTTGCCGCACATTCCCGAATTCCCTGATCCAATTGTTCAACAAATTCCGTGATGAACGCGAGGGGCTGGGTGAAAATCATTCGGGTCCTCCTGCGCAAACCGTTGTGATAAGGTATCGCTCGATCTTATCCAAAAAGGTCAACCCAAAATCCTTGATAGTCGAGTTCTACAGATATTTCTCGCCGGATCGCACCAAAGAGCGACGATGGGAGCATTCCGAGCAACCATTGCCTGATAGCGAAAAACCACTCAGAAGAAATAAGGAACCATGTCCAGTACGTTGAAAAAACCAAGAACTGTACTCAGCACATCGCAAAAATGGATATTGCAGGTATGCACAATCATTATGATGATTGGCGGAGTGATTCTGGCTATCGACAAGTTTGTGGTGCGGAAGGACGAACCCTCCACTCAAGAGCAGCTCTCCACTCTCGAAGGGGAGCTGGGACTAGCGCAACGCAATGACGACGCTTCGAAATCCGCGTTGCGGGACGCGCTGACCGCGTTTGAACCCCTGACCGGCTCTATCGGCGAGCTGGGGCCGATCCTCACCCGCGACGAGGACGGCGCCCGACTCTGGCTATTTGAATATACGGTGCGTGAGTTGGCCCTCTACCGTCCCGGCAAGACCAACCTGAACATAGCGGCGCGCCATTTCGGAATCCTTATCGCTTTCGAGACGGCGCCAGGGTGGCCGACCTGGATGGGGGACAGCGCCCCGCCCCGTCCACCCTTCACCGCCCCGCTTGTGGCGCGCCTGGCGGCGATGGACGACTACCGGATGGGGCTGGCTGGCCTGTATGCCTTCTTTACCTCCGGCTTGGAAACGGGGTCGCTGGCCCAAGCCATAAACCAATCCATCAGCGCGGAATTTCACCCCGGCCTGTTCAACAGCGCCATGCGGCTGGACGTCCAGCGCGCGCTGGATATCGTCAACGGGCTGGAGGGGGAACAACCGCGCCTGGCCCGCTTCTATAAGATTGACGTTCCCAAACTGGACATCGAATTGCCTTCCACCGAGGGCATCACCCGCGGGATGGAAGAAACTCGGACCACCCTGCAGAAGGAACTCGATGCGCTGCGGGCGGAACGCCAAACGCAGTCGGCTCGACTGCGGGAGGAGTCTGCCGCGCGCATGAACGAGGCGCGCGTGAGCATGCAGGAAAACCTGGCCGCTTCGCGAGAGGAAGCCCGACAACGTCTGGAGGCGATCACGGAGAGAGCCAACCAACGGCGGCAGGAAGCCGCCCTTCCGGTGGAGTCCGCAACCGACTGACAGCCACCATGACCAGATCGCCAAGGCAGTCGTATTGTTGCTCGTGCTGACCACGACATTCCGAGTATTACAAGATGGCGTCCGAACTACCTCAAGCCGGGCGACCCACCGGGTGGGTCTACGTCCTGGCGCTAGCGCTGGCGCTGCCCAGCGTCTGGCTGTTTGGAAACCTGGCGAGTCTGTTCGAGCGAATGGGGGCGGACGTTTTCTCGTCTTGGCTCGGGGCGCTGACCGCCGCGGGCGCACTGGGCGCGCTGGCGTTCGGTTTCGCCTCCCGCTGGCCTCGACATGGCGCGCTCTGGGGGCTATTGCTGGCCGCGCCGACGTTGTTGACCATAGCGCTTTGGCTGGGTGTCAATCAGGCGCGGGTCGATGCCGCGCTGCGGGTCGAAGTAATAGGCAACCTAGCGGTGCTGGCGGTGCTGGCGGCGCTCGGCGGTCGTTGGGGTCAGCGGCGGCGCCAGCGACGCCAGCGGTTAACGCTGACCAAGGAATCTTGGGAAAACACGCTCCCCGTTAAGGCGAGCGCGCGTCCCATGCCGACACCCGACCCGTCGCCAGAACCGCTTGCTCCCTTGCTGACTCCAGTGTTGGTGGGGCTCGGCTGTTTAAGCCTACTGATGGTCTTGGGATGGAATCTACTGGTAGGCCAGGTCCAAGCGGATACCGCCGTCTTCGCGCTGCTGCTGGCGGGCGGGTGTCTCTGGTCAGCGTGGCGCATCCGGCCGGCGTGGAACCAGCGCCGAGTTGTGCTGGCGGAGCGCCCGGAGGCGCTGGCCATCGGCGCCACCGTCCGCGCCTGGTTGCCGATCGTCGGATGCGCGCACGGGGCGTTCAATCTGGTCATGCTCGCGATCCTCGGGCTGGCGGTCGGGGTCAGCGCTGGGTTCGGCGCGTTTGCCGGTGAGCTGACCGGTTTCTTACTCAGCGCGCCCCTGTTTCTCATGTTCCCCTTTCTCCTCCAGGGTCTCTCCGCGCGGCTGCGCCCAGCGGTCTCGCGCAACGAAAAAGCTTGGGGTCCGGGGACCGGTTACTATTTTCTGTTAGGATTCACCGCCCTGTGGCTGGGCGTCGTGGGTTCCCTGCAGGCGGTCAAGGCCGGGTTTTTGCAGCGCGTCGAGGTGGTCGATGCGTTGCGCCTGGCCGATCTACCGGCCTATGGCGGGCGTAATGTGCTGCTCGGCGTCGAGGGCGTGGTTCCCAGGCATCCCCCGAGAGTTCGGTCTTACGGCTGGAGCGAACGGGTTCGGGGCGCCGATCGTATTACCCAGATCAATCATTATCGCGTTTACGTGACGCCTCTGACAGATCGTCGCCGCGCTGCGTTGGGTACAAATACCGTCACTCTGGACAACGCCTGCGTCTGGCTCGGGGTTCGGCATGACGACTTCTCGGCCCGACCTGACGGCGCGGCGCGAGGTCTGATCGAAAGCGTACGCCGCGACCGTGCGCAACGCTTGAGTGAGACCGAACCGCGCTGGTTGCGTGAGGTGATTTGGAAGGATGTCGCTGGACATGATGACGAAGACCGCTACCGCCGCGCCATCGGTGGGCCAAACGACACCGAGCGCGGTTGCCGGCCCTTGGTATTCCAGGCTGTCGCCGTACCCGAGACGCTGCGCGCCGATGCCTGGCGGCAACTGGCGCTGTACTTCGGCATCGCCAACTTGGTTCCATTGCTGCTGCTGCTCGGCTACGGACTCTGGTGGCTAGAGCAACGGCTCTGTTATATTAAGCTGAGAGGTTGCGATTTTGGTAAGGAACTGTAACTCAACAACCACCGGCTAAAAGCCGGTGGTTGTTGAGTTACAGTATATCATTCATCATAAGCCTTATTATTCTGGAAATCCTGTTGACCTGAAGCAGTGCGCCGCCCGTCCAGCGCCAGCCAACCCCAGGTCATCGCCTGCAACGCCAGCACTAACCCAAACGCCCAGCGATAGCCGACATCTGCATAACCGCCACCAGCGACCGGCCAGTGATTGATAATGGCGCCCATACCCCATTGTCCAGCGAACGCAGCGACGAAGACCAGTAAATTCAAGGCAGTGTTCACTCGCCCCGCCAGCGCTGGCGGGAAAGATTGCGACAAGATCGCGTAGTTCAACACGCCGCTGGTGCCGAAAAAACCAAACAACGCCCACAACGGTAGCAACGACCCGCCGCTGTATAGAATCGCCAACTGGGTCAGTATGAATAACGCCATGCCGCCGCTGGCAACGCCCAGTGGCGGAACGCCCAGGCGCGACAGCCTGTAGGTCAACTGCCCCATGCCGAGAAAACCGCCGACCATGGCCGCCGCAATCCAAAACAGATAACTCGCCGCTGTCGCTTTATCCAGACCCGCCACATCGCGCAGCCACGGCCCGGCCCACAACCCTTGAATCGCTAGAAAGGACGCCTGCGACAGCACCGCGCCCGGCGCGATGCACCAAAATCGGCGATGGCGAAAGATACCCTGCATTTCGCGCCACTGCTCCCGCCAACCGTGCGCCGCCGCGCCGCTACTGCGCTTAGGCACGATCGCCAGCAGGGCAACAGCCACCGCGAGACTTAGACCGGCCAACAGCATAAACAAGCCGCGCCAGTCGGTCAGTTTCAGCGCTGCTTCAATCGGCGCCGTGGCGACCAGCGCGCCCACCCCGCCCGCCGCCAGCACCCAACCGTTGACCACTGGCAGGCGCGCGGGTGGAAACCAGAGGACGAAAGCCTTGAAGCTGGCCATCAGGCAGGCGGACACGCCCAGACCAATCAGGCCCCGGCCTATAACCAACTCCATCGCGCTATCGCCCAACGCGAACAAACCCGCTCCGCTCGCGGCGAACAGCAACAAAATGGCTTCCACCCAGCGCGGCCCAAAGCGATCCAGCAGCATTCCCAGCGGGAGTTGAAACGCCGCAAAGGTCAGAAAATAAACGCTGGTCAGCAGTCCCAGATCAGTTGCATCCAGATGCAGTTCCGCCACCAAGTAAGGCGACAACACGGCATTAATGGTGCGATACAGGTAGGAAAGAAAGTAACCCGCGGCGAAAGGCAGAAACACCCGCAACACGACGGCGGCGGGTGAACGCGGCGTTGCAACGCTCATGGCGCGGTGTGCGGACCATCCAAGCGATGAGTGAGTCGATAAACCCGCTCCAACAGCCAGGTCAGGCCGCGATCCCGCCAGCGCGATTCCTCGGACAACGCATCACGGATATGGAGCAACTCGATCTCGTGTGTGGCTTCGTAGCGTGTGCGCACTTCCGCTTCGCTAACAGCGAAGGGAGGGCCGCTCAGCACCGTTTGATCGTAGTCCAGCGCCATCAGCAAGGTCCGAATGCCTGTCGGCAGGATGGCGTCGAGATGACGAACATAGCGTTCACGCATCGCTGGTGGCAGCGCGATCAACGAGGCGCGATCATAGACTCCGGCGATATCGGCCAAATGCCGCGGTTCTAGAGCAAAGAAATCACCGAGCATGATCCGCAGTTCGTCCTGTTGCCAAATCTCAAACGCTCCTTCCCGCCAGCGGCGTGGTTGCAAGCCGTTTTCCTGAAAAAAGGCCGCGACAGCAATCGGACTGATTTCCACTCCCGTCACAGGATGACCTTCACCCGCCAGCCACAGCAAATCCCGGCTTTTACCGCACAAGGGAACAAAGACTTGCTGGCCGGGTTGCAGGCCCAACAGAGTCCAGAACTGCTGAAGATGAACATTGATGTCCTGCTGGTGGAAACCGATCTCGCTGCGTTCCCAGCGTTCATGCCAGAAGGAAAGTTCCATGGACTTCATTCTCCGCTTCGCAAATTATTTACGGCAACCATCGCATCGACGGTATCCAGATAGATTTTCTCGATCACCGGCCAGGAATAATTCTCCCTGACAAAGCGCCAGCCCTGGCGGCCCAACACGCCGGGAACTCGTCCTTCCAGCAGGGTCGCCAGTCCTCGCGTGAACTCGGCAAAATCTTCATACCAGAGACCGCCATGGGCGCGTCGGCACTGACCGACTAGCACTGCGCAGCGTCCATTCACTAACACCGGCTTGCCCACCGACCAGGCTTCCAGCAATACCATGGACAAGCTCTCATGCGGCGACGGCATAATCAGCGCTGCACAGGCCGCCAGGGCGTCCCACTTGGTCTGTTCGGTGACAAAGCCTAACGGAAGAATATCGGGATGATCGGGAATGGTCATCACCGGTTTGCCAAGCAGCGCCAGCTTGCCGGGTATTCCGCCCTGTTTGCGATGGCGAATAAAAAAGTCAAATAATTCATCGCAGCCTTTCGAGGGATCGATCCTTCCCACATACAGCAAAAAATCCTCATCGATGCCATATTCATTACGAAAACGGCCTGGGTCGATGCTCGCTGGACGGTCGACCGCCACCCCGGCTACCGCTCCCTCCAGACGAGCGTCAGGAAAGCGCTGATGCAGAAATTCACGCTCTTCTACCGTATTAAAGATGAAAGTTCGTGGGAGTTTGAACAAGCGGTCCCAGAAGTTCAGATAAATGGCCCACTCGTCATGGGCCAATGGGGCGAGAACCGCTTTATGAGCGACCTTGGGCAAGGCAAACCAGGTTTGCGCATAAAGATAGCCAAAGAAGATGAAAGCATCATAGGCGTTGACCTGCTGTTCAATATAATTGAACAGGGCTGGCGACCAAGGCCCCTGAGCGCGCATCCAATGTTCCTGTTCCTCCAGTTTGGCGTCCCGGCAACGGGTGCGCAATTGATCAGACAGGCGGTTGAACGATTCGATATCGCGTGGCGCGGCGACCGGAAAACGACGAATTAGCGCGCCATCTATAGCTTCGACGCCTTCCGGATAATGGTTTTTCCAATCGATATAATCCAATGCGCAGGTGGTTAGAACCTCGGTATCCCAATAATCCGCCATTCGCCGGGCAATCGCCAGTGTAAGCGCCTCGGCGCCGCCATTGACCTCGCGCCCACAGCGCTGCACAACGAAGGCGACTCTAGGCATGGGCGCATCCTGTATCGGCAGGCGCTAAACCCGCCAGCAGTTCGATCAGGCGCGGACGAATGGCTTCGGGCGCGAAAGCCCAGCGGCGCTGGCGCTGTTTTTCCAGCACCGTCGATCTGAGCGCGTCGTCGCCAGCCAGTTGTTGGGCCAGCATTGCGACTGCCGCTAAATCGCCTTTATCGGTAAACAGAACGCCTGATCCTGCCAGCGTTTCAGGAATTGCAGAGCTGTGGAAGGCAAGAATGGGCGCATCGAACCACATCGCTTCAATCAGCGGCACACAAAAACCCTCATGCTCGCTCATACTCCAGAACAGGTGCGCAGTCCGATAATAGGCTTGGAGTTCGGCATCATTGATCTGACCCGGCAACACGATCTGTTCGCGTAAGCCCAGGGCATTGATCATCGATTGCAGATAGTGCGCATAAGGATCTTCCGGTTCGCCGCCGCCGATCAGAATCAACCGGGCCTGGGGGTCCATCCTGAGGTAATGGGTAAAAGCTTCAATCAATTGGTGCTGGCATTTGTTAGGCGCGTAACGGCCAACGAACAGCAGATTGCGCTGGCCATCCTGAAGTTGGCGCATGAGCGCCGGGTCGGCAGGAACTCGCCAGTGGCCCGGATCGATTACCAGCGGCAATACCCCCGGTTCGGAAAAGCCGAATAAAGCCAGTTCTTCGGCATTGTAATGGGAATCGCCCACTGAATAAGAAAACGCCGGAACCAGTCGCCAAAGCGCTTCGCGTCCTTCACGCAGCAGCCTGGCGAGATCAGGACGATAGGGAGTAAGAAATTCGGCGGGTGTAATATTATGATAGATCAGGCACTTTGGGCCGGAATGCGCCACAGCGACGGGGGTTAGCTCACTACCAATGGAATGGTGATAGAACAAGCCATCCTCTGGAGCGAGATCGCCCTCTGTGTAACGCTGACATTCTCCAGCCACACGGGGATCGATGAAACGAACCAGGATATCTGAACGGTAGCCCTGAGTGCGTAATTCGTCGCGTAACTGCATGGCCTGGTTGGAAATGGCGTCGCCGTAGGACAAATTGGGCAAGAGCTGATGAATTGCGGGTTGCCGGGACAACGCACCAGATGCAAGAGAAACCGCTGACCGGGCATCGCTCGCAATCAGGCCCAGCGCCTGTTCATAACGGTCGATCACTCGTTCCCAGTCACAGTGCGTCAAGGCGTATTGCCGTCCGCGCTCACCCCGTGCGGCTAGTTCGGTTTCCGGCAATGTCGCCAAATCGGCCAGCAGTTCGCTCCACTCTTTCGTTGAACCCGCCAGCCAACCTCCATCGGCATCGCGCACGGCCAACGCGGTCGCCAGGCAATCACGGTGCACGATGACCGGCTTGCCGCAGTACCAAGCCTCGAACAGCACCCGGGAAAAACTTTCGTTCGTGCTGGGCTGACACAGCAGACGGCAACCTTGCAGTAGCGCGGCCTTGGTTGATTCGTCGACCAGACCGAGATCAATGACGCCAGCCGTCGGATCGCCATAATCACGGACTCCGGGACCGGCCAGCGCCAAAGCGAGGGGACTTGCCAGTTGCGCCGCCTGGAAACGGTGAAAAGCGTCTATCAGGCGTTCGACGCCCTTCTCGGGATCGCGCCGCCCCAGGCACAGCAGAAAGGGCTGGCTGTGCAAGGATTCCGGCAGCGACGCGCGATGATCATCGGCGATGTCGGCAAACTCAATGCCTTCGCCCGTCACCAGACTCCTGGCCCAGACGTGGGGGCCATATAACCGCGCCGCCAGTTGCTGTTCTCCCGCCGAGTTAAATAGCAGGCCACGCGCCTGATGAAAAACGTAACTTACTTCGGGTAAATAGGCATACGCTTCATCATGCAAACAGGGTTGCAGCCAGGCCCGGTCGGCGACTTGGGGTAAGCCGGTCAGCGTTGGGCCGTATAGATACGGGATGAACAGGAAAACGGTGTCAGTGGCGCGCTGCTGGTCCAAGTAACGGTAGAGCGCCTGGGAGTGAATGTTCTCGTGCGTCCAGATAGCGCCCCATTCCGGTTCGACTGGAGGTACACCGGGTTTGAGACAGTCACGAGGCAAGGCCAGCAGCTCTGCATTCAGGCGTTCGAAGCGGACATGGTCGCGTCGATCTACTGGAAAACGACGAATGGTTACGCCATCCTCAATCGTCTCGCCAGCCGGCAGATGGTTTTCCGCCCAGTCATTGAGAAACGAGCGACAACAAGTCGTCAATGCCTCGACCTGATGACCGCGCGCCGCGAGCCGGGTGGCGATCTGCCAGGCTTGTTGCTCGGCGCCGCCCTTGAGGTTATGGCCAAACCAGGGGATCACCAGCGCGAGCGTGCGCCGCTTGGAAGACATAGTCACCCTTTATCTTTGGATCGAGGATCACGGCTGGATTGCTCCCACTGTTGTAGTCGCATTTCACAGACGGCCAACCGTTGCCGCGTAGTCCGCAATTCGGTTTCCAATTGCGCCAGCAGGTCGTTGAGTCGGGCCGTTTGTTCCTGCTGGCGGAACATGACAAACGCTTCGAAGCGGCTCCAGTGACCTACGAGACGAGGCAGACGCGCCAGGTAATTCAACCACGCCAAAATATAACCCAGCACCGGCAGACGGTAGGCGGTCTGTGCCAGCCAAGGTAACAATAGTCCCTGCACGGGAATCCTGCGTTGTCGGCCTTCCTGGGAAAAACGCAATCGTCCGAGAATGTCAATCTTGGAAAGACGACCGGCGCGCAAGCCTCCCAGAAAACTTTGCAGGCCGCTGGCGTCGGGCATACGGCCCAGCAGAACCCGGTAGGCTGTGCGGAGAAAATCCTCATCGTGACGGTCAAGCAATTCATCCAGCGTATAACGAGCCTTGAACGCCAATTCGCTGGCGGTTTCAGACAGGCGAGGCAGGTTAAAGGTGGCGTTTGATGGAGTCGCGAAAGCCATCGGGAGGCCGTTTTGCAGGGGCAACCCTCGCCGAAAGCGTTCAGCGTCCTCGCGCACCCGGCGCATGAGCAGGTCCACGTCAATTTCTGGAGGGGCTATATCCACCATAGGGGCAGTGATCTTGTGGTCTGAGTAACGCGTTAAGTGCTGATTTTAAGCAAGGGCCGCATTATATTGCAGATCGCCCTGAAAATTTATACTCAGGATAAATCCGCTATCTATGATGGGGGGAGTGAGCGTTCACCTCCCCCCTTTGGAAAAGGGGAGCCGGAGGGGATTGCGCACGAGCGACGGGGCCAAAATCCCCCCTCACCCCCTTTGCTAAAAGGGGGGACTGAACGGTTACGATAGGGAAAGAGCTGTCAGCATTCGACAGGAATTTCAGGAGAAACTATAGTAATCAGGAACCCCGCATCGGAAAATCGATCACGCAATGTCGTTAATCGACTGCAGCGGGGCGGTTTGCTCCATCCGGTTTTGCCCGCATTTAAACACATTGAATAAGGAAGCTGTCCATGTCTGTTCCCAGCAACCTGCCGGTTTGGCAAGAACTGCAAGCCCATCATGATGCGATCGCCAACCTGCATCTACGCGATCTGTTCGCTGCCGATCCCGGACGTTTCACCACTTTCTCCCGACGATTCGGCGACTTGCTGGTCGATTTCTCCAAGCACCGCATAACGGGGGAGACGCTTGGTTTGTTGACTGAACTGGCCCGTCAGGCGCAGTTGCCGGTCTGGATCGAGCGGATGTTCAGCGGTGAGATCATTAATCACACCGAAAAGCGGGCGGTGCTGCATGTCGCGCTACGCAATCGCAGTAATCGACCCATTCTGGTCAAGGGTCAGGACGTCATGCCGGGCGTCAATGAAGTTCTGGAGCACATGCGCAAGTTCTCCGAGCAGATTCGCCGGGGCAAATGGCGTGGCCATACCGGCAAGCGCATTCGCGACGTGGTCAATATCGGTATCGGCGGTTCCGATCTGGGGCCGAAAATGGTGTGTCAGGCGCTGGAGCCTTATGGCGACCCGACCTTGCGGATGCACTTTGTTTCCAATGTGGACGGCGCGCACATCAGTCATGTGCTGGCCGATTGCGATCCGGAAAGCACCCTGTTCATCGTCGCTTCCAAGACCTTTACCACCCAGGAAACCATGACCAACGCCCATACCGCACGGGCCTGGCTGGTGCGTGAACTGGGTGATGAATCGGCGGTGGCCAAGCATTTCGTGGCCGTGTCCACCAACGCGGAAGGCGTCAGCAAGTTCGGCATTGATACCGCCAACATGTTCGAGTTCTGGGACTGGGTCGGCGGGCGTTATTCGCTATGGTCGGCGATTGGCCTGCCGATCATTGTGTATCTGGGCATGGAGAATTTCCTGGAATTGCAGGACGGCGCACATGAAATGGACGAGCATTTCCGCACCGCGCCGCTGGAGGAAAACCTGCCGGTGATTTTGGGCATGCTCGGCGTCTGGTATATCGACTTTTTCGGCGCGGATAGCCAGGTGACGCTGGTTTATGATGATTACCTGCGCTCCTTGCCAGATTATCTGCAACAACTGGATATGGAGAGCAATGGCAAGAGCATTGACCGGGAAGGCCAGACTGTGCAGGTCAACACCGGCCCGATTCTGTGGGGCGGTCTGGGAAATAATGGTCAACATGCGTTCTATCAGTTGCTGCACCAGGGCACGCACCTGGTCCCGGCGGATTTCCTGGCCCCGGCGCACAGTCCGAATCCGATTGGCGATCATCACCCGATTCTGCTGGCCAACTGTCTGGCGCAAGCCGAGGCGCTGATGGTCGGCAAGACCGAGGCGCAGGCCCGGGCGGAACTGGAGAAGCAGGGCCTGAGCGGCGAGGCGCTGGAGCAATTGCTACCGTACAAGGTGTTCCCTGGCAACCGGCCCAGCACCAGCCTGTTCTATCGTCGCCTGACCCCGAAAGTGCTCGGTTCCCTGCTGGCGCTGTATGAACATAAGGTCTTTACCCAGGGCGTGATCTGGAATATCAATTCCTTCGATCAGTGGGGCGTGGAGCTGGGCAAGCAATTGGCCAATGCGATCCTGCCGGAATTGAAGGGCGAACGACCGGTCGCTGGGCATGATGCGTCGACCGTGGGGTTGATCGAATTCTGTCGCACGCCGGATTGATCCATTCATTGCAGGGGCGTAGAGATATGCGTCCCTGCAAACCAACGGATTTTTCCATGCCTGGATCATCGCGAATATGTCCAAAGTTATGAAATTCAGCAAGATTGTTGCGACGCTGGGGCCGAGTTCCCACAACGCAGACACCATCGAGTCCCTGTTGCGGGAAGGCGTGGATGTGATCCGGTTGAACTTCTCGCACGGCAATCATGAAGACCATGCGCTATCTGTCCAGATGGTGCGGGAGGCTGCGCGGAAGCTGAACCGGCATGTGGCGATTTTCCAGGATTTGCAAGGTCCGAAGATTCGCTTGGGTCAGTTGGATGGGGAGTTTCTAGAGGTCGCTGCCGGCGAGACTCTGGTGTTGACGACCAACGATGTGACGGGCGGCGTCCACGATGGCGTTAAGAAAGTCGCCATTGATCACCGCACTCTGCATGAAGAAGTACACCCCGGCGACCGTGTGCTGATTGACGATGGCTTGTTTGAAGTTACGGTTGATCGCATTGAGGGACAGGAAATTTTCACCTGCGTGGTTAACGGCGGACGACTGAAGCCGCGCAAGGGCGTCAATCTGCCGAACGTCAAGTTGAAAATTTCGGCGATGACCGACAAGGATCGCGGCGATTTGCAGTTTGCCTACGACCACGAACTGGATTACGTGGCGTTGTCGTTTGTGCGCGACGCTGACGATGTCAAGGAACTAATCAACGTCATGCTCACCACGCATGGCCGCAAGATTCCGATCATCGCCAAGATTGAGAAGCCGGAAGCCTTCCGGTCCAGTGCGGGCATTATTGCCGTTGCGGACGCGATCATGGTGGCGCGTGGCGATCTGGGCGTGGAAACTTCGCCACAGGAAGTGCCGTTGATGCAGAAGACGTTGATTCGTCAATGCAACATTGCCGGCAAGCCGGTGATCACGGCAACGCAGATGCTGGAATCGATGATCAACAACCCGCGACCGACCCGCGCCGAGGCGAACGATGTCGCCAACGCGATCATGGACGGCACGGATGCGGTCATGCTGTCGGCGGAAACGGCGATGGGTCAGTATCCAGTGGACGCGGTGCGGATGATGAAGAACATTGCGCTTAACGTCGAGGCCAGCGAGATTTTCAAAACCCTGATGCGCAAGAATGTGCTGACCCAGGAGGAATTGCTGGCTAACGCCTGTCTGCGTATCGAGGATGCGGTGCATTTCGCGACGATGGACCTGGCCGACAAGGTGTGTGCCCGTTACCTGGTCGGTTTCACCAACAGTGGGTCGAGTCTGCTGGGACTGGCCAAATTCCGGCCTTCAATGCCGCTGATCGCGTTCAGTCCGAAGCCGGCGACTTTGCGACGATTAGCATTAGTCTGGGGCGTGGAGCCGTTGCAACTAGGCGCGGTCGTGACCTCGGTGGATGATTTATTGAGTTCAGCGACCGAGTTTCTGTTGAACAAGGGTATGGTTCAGGAAGGGGAAATCGTGGTGTTCACCGCCGGGGTGCCGGTGGGCGTATCCGGTGGGGCGAATATGATCAAGGTGGTCAAGGTGGAGCGGGGCGATTGAGGGTTTTCGACGTTTGTCGAGTTTTGGAGCAATCACATGATCGCATTCTGGCACAACAGCAGCCATCCCTCCCGCAAGCACCGCAAGCTGCCGGATCATCTGGGCAACTTTGATTCGCCGTGGAAAACGCTGAAGGAACTGCGCCGCAACTGGAACAGTGGGCCAAGCGGTTGCTGAAAACTGATACCCTTGAAGGGGTTTTTAGGAATAGGCCAATGTGCTACAACAGCAGCGCCAGGCAGATTAATGCTTTGCCTGGAAAAAACCAATGATCAAACCCTGGATCTGGCTGAGCCTGCTGGTCATCGTCCTTGACCAGGCCACCAAATACCTTGCGGAGACGCTGCTGGTGATGCATCAGCCAGTACCCGTGATACCCTTTTTCAACTTGATGCTGACTTACAATACCGGTGCGGCTTTCAGCTTCCTGGCTGACGCAGGCGGTTGGCAACGTTGGTTCTTTTTGGGACTGGGTATGTTGGTCAGCATTGGGTTGGTAATTTGGCTGACGAGGCTTAAACCGCAGGAAAAATGGCTAGCAGTCGCACTTGCGCTGATTCTAGGCGGCGCGATTGGCAATCTGATTGACCGGGCTTGGCTGGGCCAGGTGATTGATTTTATCCAGATCTACTATGACCGCTGGTACTGGCCCGCCTTTAATATCGCCGATTCCGCCATTACCGCTGGCGCAGTGCTGCTGATCGTAGAAAGTCTCTGGCTGCGGCCCTCCAAAACCTGAACCGGATGCCTGATACCCCATGACCGCACACATTCACCTGGCTAACCCTCGCGGCTTCTGCGCCGGTGTGGACCGCGCCATCGGCATCGTCGAGCGGGCGCTGGATCTTTTTGGAGCGCCGATCTATGTGCGCCATGAAGTGGTGCATAACCGCTTTGTAGTCGACAACTTGCGACAACGCGGGGCCGTGTTCGTCGAAGAACTTGACGAAGCGCCGGATGGAGCGACAGTCATTTTTAGCGCCCACGGCGTGTCGCGCGCCATCCAGGAACAAGCCGCTCAGCGGGGATTGAAGGTCTTCGACGCAACCTGTCCGCTGGTCACTAAAGTTCATCTGGAGGTCAGCCGCCATGCCCGCGCCGGGCGCGAGGTGATCCTGATCGGCCATGCCGGCCATCCCGAAGTCGAAGGCAGCATGGGCCAATATGACGAGAGCGCCGGCGGACGGATGTATCTGGTGGAAACAGTTCAGGATGTGCAAGCATTGGAGGTGCGCAATCCTGCTGAACTGGCTTATGTTACCCAAACCACTTTATCCGTAGATGACACAGCGCGGATCGTGGCCGCCTTGCGCGAACGCTTCCCGGCGATCCAGGGTCCGCGTAAGGACGATATCTGTTACGCCACCCAGAACCGTCAGGATGCAGTCAAGGATTTGTCGCGAGATTGTGAGTTGCTCCTGGTGGTGGGTTCGCGCAACAGTTCCAATTCCAACCGCTTGCGGGAACTGGCCGAGAAGGCAGGCGCGCCAGCGCAACTCATCGACGGGCCGGACGATATCGATCCATTGTGGCTGGTTGGTAAAACCGCGATCGGCGTCACTGCGGGCGCTTCCGCGCCCGAGGTGCTGGTGCAACAGGTCATCGCCCGGCTACGGGAACTGGGGACAGAAACCGTAGTGGAAAGCGCAGGCCGGGAGGAAAACGTCGTGTTTGCGTTGCCGAAGGAATTACGATAGATCACCGCACCGGCAACTGAAATCGCTGACTGCCTTGACGTAGAACCGCACCGTCGGCGGTCACTGCTTCCAACAACAGCCCTTCC
Organism: Gammaproteobacteria bacterium; assembly: GCA_024235095.1. Lineage (NCBI taxonomy): Bacteria > Pseudomonadati > Pseudomonadota > Gammaproteobacteria > Gammaproteobacteria bacterium. Next base: position 865,951 of record JACKNC010000001.1, on the reverse strand, counting down.
TCCAGTCGTTCGCCTTCTCGACAAGGCGGGCCGTTGGTTACACCTCGCCGTAACGCGCCCCGGCGCCAATCCAACGGCGGATCAGCGGCTCTACGCAGTCCGGATGGTCGCGCAACAATAAATCGGCGGTATGACGCACGACATTCAGTAAATCCTGATCGCGCAACAGATCGGCAATGCGCAAACTTTGCTCGCCGGTTTGCCGGGTGCCCAACACTTCGCCGGGACCGCGCAATTCCAGATCGCGGCGAGCGATTTCAAAACCGTCGTGACATTCCCGCAAGACCGCCAGCCGGGTATGCGCAACCTGGGATAGCGGCGGTTTGTAGAGCAGCACACAACTGCTGTCGATGCTGCCGCGCCCAATGCGCCCGCGCAGTTGATGAAGTTGCGCCAGGCCCAGGCGCTCGGGATTCTCGATAACCATCAGGCTGGCGTTGGGTACGTCGACCCCGACCTCGATGACGGTGGTAGCGACCAACAGCTCCAGCTCCCCGGCCTTGAAAGCGGCCATCACCGCCTCCTTGGCGTTGGCCGCCAGCCGGCCATGCACTAGGCCAATGCGCAGTTCCGGCAACAGTTCGGTCAATTGTTCGGCGGTCACGGTAGCCGCCTGACATTGCAGCGTCTCGGACTCTTCGATCAGCGGGCAGACCCAGTACGCCTGGCGACCGTTGCGACAAGCTTGACGAATTCGTTCGATAATCTGATCGCGGCGATGATCAGGCGCGGCCACGGTTTTGACCGGACGGCGACCGGGCGGTAATTCGTCGATGATCGAGGTGTCAAGATCGGCGTAGGCGCTCATCGCCAACGTGCGCGGAATCGGCGTCGCGGTCATGATCAACTGATGGGGACAACGGCCTTCAGTACGGCCTTTCTCGCGCAAGGCCAACCGTTGATGAACGCCGAAACGATGTTGCTCATCGACGATCACCAGGGCTAGTTCCGCGAAAGCGACCGCCTCCTGAAACAGCGCGTGGGTGCCCACTGCCACTTGAACCTCGCCAGCAGCTAGCCGTTCCAGCAACAGCCGTCGCGCCTTGCCAGTCAACCGTCCGGTCAACCAGGCGACTTCCAAACCCAGTTCGCCCAACCAGTCACGAAAATTGCGGTGATGTTGTTCGGCCAACAGTTCCGTCGGAGCCATGAGCACCGCCTGAGCGCCAGTTTCCACCGCACGTAACGCAGCTACCGCAGCGACCACTGTTTTGCCTGAACCCACATCGCCTTGCAAGAGCCGCAACATGGGACGGGGTTGCGCCAGATCGGCGGTAATTTCCTCCAGAACCCGTTGCTGAGCGCCGGTGAGGATGAAGGGCAGGCGTTCCAGAAAGCGCTGACTCAAACTGCCGCCGACCAGCGGCGGTGCGACCTGGCGGCGAGTCTGTTCACGCAGCCGGCGTAAACTGAGCTGATGCGCCAGCATTTCCTCGAAAGCCAGCCGTCGCCGAGCTGGGTGGCGACCGTTCTCCAATTCCGCCAGCACGATATCGGTCGGTGGTTGATGGAGCAGCCGCACGGCTTGAGCAATCGGCGGCAGCTTGAGTTGATCCAGCAAGGCCGGCGGCAGCAGTTCCGGCAACAGCGCCGCTGTCTCCAGACATTCCAGCGCCTGTTCGGCCAAACCGCGCAGGGTGAATTGTTGCAAACCAGCGGTCGCCGGATAGATCGGGGTCAAGCGGTCCTCCACCGGCGGCGTATCCGGCTCAATTCGGCGGCATTCCGGGTGGATCATTTCCAGACCGCCAGTATAACCGGTGCGCACTTCGCCAAAGCAACGCAACCGGGCGCCGGTTTGGCAGAGCCATTGTTGTTGCGCGGGACTAAAGTGAAAGAAACGCAGGGTGAGATCGCAGGTTCCATCCTGCAGGTGACAGAGCAGGAAACGCCGGCTGTTCCCGCTGATCCGGCTGCCAACCACGATCGCCTCGATCTGCGCCTCTTCGCCGGGCTGCAACTGATCGATAGGAGTGATGCGGCTGCGGTCTTGATAACGCAACGGCAAATGGAGCAATACATCCTCGACGGTATGCAGGCCGAGTCGCCGCAAGCGTTCCGCCAGCTTCGGGCCAACGCCTTTGAGGGTAGTAATCGAAATCAAATTCTTGCTGATGATGGCGCCAAGTTTGTTTGCATAGGGTCCTACAGGGCCAGGTACTTGAAAAAATCAATCGATAGAGAAGTATACGATAATAAAGATAACACAAATGAGGTTTAAATGGGATCAGACCACCACCTATCAGTTCAGCATTGCTGCGACTATGGGCAGGTTTCCGCACTTGGAAAAGTTCACTCGGTTTATGGAAAAATTGAGATTCTAAAAGCGCCTCATTAGTGCTTGTTCAGTATGCTGCGATGCCGCACAATGCCCGGTATTCGAAAGGATGTCATGGAATAAAACCATCAGCGAGGTAGACGCAGTGAAACGGCAAGTGCGCAAAGCGGTTTTCCCGGTGGCTGGTTTGGGAACACGATTCCTGCCCGCTACCAAGGCCAGTCCCAAGGAAATGCTGCCTATCGTCGATAAACCACTCATTCAGTACGCAGTTGAGGAGGCTGTGGCGGCGGGGGTGGATACCCTGGTGTTCATTATCGGGCGTACCAAAAACGCCATTGCCGATCATTTCGATAAGGCTTACGAACTGGAAGCGGAATTGGAAGCCCGCCAGAAGACTGACCTGCTCAAAGTGGTGCGCGGCATTGTGCCCAGCGGCGTGGAGTGTGTGTATATCCGCCAAGCCGAGGCTTTGGGTTTGGGGCATGCGGTGTTGTGCGCCCGGCCAGCGGTCGGCGAGGAGCCTTTCGCGGTGATTCTGGCCGACGACCTCATCGAGGAAGATCAGGTTGAAGGTGGCGTCATGAGTCAGATGACCCGGCATTTCAATAAATACCAATGTTCGATTCTAGGTGTGGAGCGGGTGCCGATCGCGGAATCAGACAAGTATGGCATCGTTCACCCACTGCCCTTCGCCACCCGGCTGAGTAATGTCGATAGCATTATTGAGAAGCCCAAACCGGAGAATGCGCCGTCCAATCTGGCGGTCGTCGGTCGTTATATTCTGACCTCCCGCATCTTCGACCTGTTGACGAATATCCCGCGCGGGGCGGGCAATGAGATTCAGTTGACCGATGGCATTGCTGCGCTGCTGAGCGAGGAACAGGTGTTGGCCTATGAATTCACCGGGCGACGGCACGACTGCGGTAATAAGCTCGGCTACCTGGTAGCGACTGTAGAATATGGTTTGCGTCACCCTGAACTCGGCGAACAGTTTCGGAACTATTTGCAATCTCACGGTTGCCGGTTTGGCGATACTGCGCCCGCCGCCTCTCCATCTAATTCGGATCCTTCTTCCCTGAGAGAAGAAGTCGACGCTGATCCGCTTTGAATCAGGAGGAAATTGCCATGTCCCAGGGGTTACTGGTTCTCAACGCCGGTTCATCCAGCATCAAGTTCTCGGTGTTTGCCCTACCGGCGGACAGTGGCGAACTGGAACTGGTCTGCCGGGGTTTGCAGGAAAACATCGGCGAGGACAATCCGCATTTTAAGGCATTCGACCATGCCGGACAGGTGCTAGCCGATATTCGCTTAACGCCGGAGTCGGGTCAGTATCGCAAGCTGGGGCCTGATCATCGGCGCCGGGCGACCGACCCGCCGACAACCCCCACGACTGCGTCGAAGACGACGATTTATGATCATCAGGCGGCGTTGCGCGACCTGTTGAGCTGGCTGGAAAAAACTCCCGGTCTGCCTGCAGTGGTCGCGGCAGGCCATCGTGTGGTGCATGGCGGCGAGGAGTACAGCGATCCCCAATTGCTTACGCCCGAGACCGTGACGCGTCTGGAGCATTTCATCCCGCTGGCGCCGCTGCATCAACCGCACAACTTAGCTGGGATTCGCGCCCTGCGCGCAGTGCGGCCTGATCTGCCCCAGGTCGGTTGTTTTGACACCGCTTTCCACTATGTTCAGCCCGAACTGGCTAAATTGTTCGCCCTGCCGCACATCTACCGTGAGGAGGGCGTGCGCCGCTATGGTTTTCATGGACTTTCCTATGAATACATTGCTGGCGCGCTGGCCGAAATCGCCGGGACATCCGCGACAGGCCGGGTGGTAGTCGCACATCTGGGCAATGGCGCCAGCATGTGCGCCATGCGCGACGGGCGAAGCATGGCTAGCACTATGGGTTTTACTGCGGTGGAAGGACTGCCAATGGGAACGCGCACGGGGTCGCTGGACCCTGGGGTGCTGATCTACCTGATTGAACGGCATGGCCTGGGCGCGAAGGATTTGACTAATCTGCTTTATAAGCAGTCCGGTCTGCTGGGATTGTCGGGCATCAGCAATGACATGCGTGAATTGCTGGCCAGTTCCGATCCCAGCGCGAAACTGGCGGTGGATTACTTCTGCTACCGGATCGCCCGCGAACTGGGTTCCCTGGCGGCGGCGCTGGACGGCCTGGATGCGCTGGTTTTCACTGGCGGGATTGGCGAACATGCGGCAGCGGTGCGTGAACAGGTCTGCACCCGGTCAGGCTGGCTCGGCATTGAAATGGACCCAGCGGCGAATGCGGAAAGCCGCCAGCGCATCGACCGGTCCGGCAGCCGCGTCGCAGTGTGGGTGCTGCCGACCAACGAGGAACTGATTATCGCCCGGCATACCCGGCAGTTGGTGTTAAGTAAGTAAACAGAGCGACTATTCTATCGTCGCCTCAAATCCGGCCACCACATCCAGCAATTCAGCGGTAATCGCTTCCTGACGTTGCTGACGGTAAGCCGCATTCAACGCTGTTAACCGGTCAGCAATATTGCGTTCAGCCGCTTGCATGGCCAACAGGCGACTGGCGTGTTCGCTGGCCAGCGACTCGGCGCAGGCCCGGAACAGTTCCACAAACAGCCATTCCCGGAGCAATGCCGCCAGCAATTCGGCCCGATCAGCAGCATAACCGGGCAGGGAACGCGTTGATGGGGGTGCCTCGCGGCTTAGAGCCGCAGGATCGAGAGGCAACAGTTGCACTTGGGTCGGTTCATGGCTGTTCGCTCCACGATGGCGATTATGGAAGAGCAGAATCTCGATGACCCCCGCCTCCCGCCATTGTTCCAACACCGGCAATAATTGCCGCACAGTTTGTTGAATCGCACTGGCCGCGCCCGGTGTGTAGAATGCTTGCTGAACGGATAAACCTTGTTCTTCCAGCGCCGCCGCCTGCCGGACGCCGACCGCCAGCACCCAGCGCTGCGATTCCGGACGATCATGCAAGGTCATGGCGAGATGTTCGGCCAATACCTCGTTAAAACGCCCGCACAGCCCATGATCGGAGCCAAACGCCACCGCGCCGATGGCTGACGGGCGACCTGCCGTGGACCGAGCCTCTGGCGTTTCGCCGGTTAAAACCAGACTTCGCACCCCGGTTTCCATCGCCTGCTCGCGCAACACGACGGCCAATCCTTGCCGCACCGCCCGGTCGTAATCGGCCAATGCGCTCACCGCCTGGTCATACTGGTGGATGCTGACTGCCGCCAACGCTTTCATGGTGCGAACGATCGAACGCAATTCTTCGACAGTGGCCAAGGTATGGCGCAGTGCTTCCAGAGTGGGCATGGCGTTGATCGCTCTTTAAAACAGATTTCACTTGCAAGCGGCTGCCTGCGCATTGGAATTTGCGATAAGGTCAACAACCGCCGCCCGCGCTGCTGTGAGCAAAGCATCCCGGTCTGTGTCGCTCAGTGGCGATCCCGCAGCGATGCGCGAACCGATGTCCGGGCAACGGGCAACGGCTTGCTCGTGCACCGCCCGTTCCGCCTCCGCCATTCGTTCCAGAGGTACCGGATCGAACACGCCTTCGGTGACCGCCAGCAATACGGCGATTTGCTCGGCGACCGGCAAGGGCTGGTATTGCCGTTGCTTCAACGTTTCCCGCACCCGGCGTCCGCGCTCGATGGTTTGGCGCGTTGCTTCGTCCAGCCGCGTACCAAAACGGGCAAAGGTTTCCAGTTCCTCGAACTGGGAATAAGCCAGCCGCAGTTCAGCGGCAATGGTCCGGTAGGCCGGCAACTGGGTCTTGCCACCGACCCGCGACACCGATTCGCCGACATCGACCGCCGGCAAAATCCCTTTCCGCGCCAGTTCGGAGGACAGCACAATTTGTCCATCGGTGATCGAAATCAGATTGGTGGGAATGTAAGCCGACAGGTTTTGCGCCTCGGTTTCAATGATCGGCAATGCCGACAGCGAGCCGCCGCCCTGCTCCGGTCGTAAATGCGTGGCCCGCTCCAGCAGACGGGAATGCAGGTAGAAAATATCGCCAGGATAGGCTTCCCGGCCCGGCGGGCGACGGAGCAATAGCGACAGTTCCCGATAGGCTTGGGCATGGCGGGTCAAATCATCATAAACAATCAACACGTCACGACCTCGCGCCATGAACCATTCGGCCATCGTCGTCGCCGCGTAGGGCGTCAGAACTTGTAACCCAGGCGGGTCTTCCCCGGCAGCGACGACCAGGAAAGTGTAGCGCAGCGCGCCGCGTCGGCGAAGGTCATCAATCACTCGCGCGACAGCTGAACCGCGCTGGCCGATGCCGCAGTAAACACAGATGACATTTTGCCTAGCCTGGTTAAGAATGGCATCCACAGCCAGCGCGGTCTTGCCGGTCTGCCGGTCGCCGAGAATCAGTTCGCGCTGGCCGCGTCCCACTGGGATGGCGGCGTCGATGACTTTAAGGCCGGTCGCCAGCGGCACACTGACCGGCGCGCGCTGCATGATGGCTGGGGCCGGACGTTCCAGCGGCAGACGTTCTGCGGTAATCAGCGGACCTGCCTCATCCAGCGGCTCGCCCAGGGCATTGACGACCCGTCCTAAAAGTTCCGGACCCACCGGCGTATCGACCACCCGCCCGGTGCGCTCGACCGGATCGCCGGCCTTGAGTCCGTTACTATCGCTGAGCAACACTATCCCGACTTCATCAGGATCGAGATTAAAAGCAATGCCGAGAATGTTGTTGGGGAAACGTACCAGTTCCATGGATTCAACCCCGGGCAAGCCATTGACCCGGGCGACCCCCTGACCCACTCGTTCCACAATGCCGGTCTCGACCACGGATGGGGAGGGGCGATAAGTGGCTAACGCGGCGTCAAACGGGGCGAACAAATTAAGCGAACTCGCTATCATTACCTGCATCCGCCGCCGGTGCGTTCAATACCCTGGCTAGCGCCTCGTCGAAACCGTCAAGATAGCTATCCAGAGTCCAGGCCAAGCGATGGCCAGGCATTTCCAGGGTAATGCCGCACGCCGCGTTCGAGTCCTGGTGAAAGGCAAAGCTAATTCCATCCCCCAGCAGTTCGCGCAGGGCTGCTTGGCAATGTTGCTGTAAGGAGACATCCAATGGAAATGCAGTGCTGATGACGCATCCTCCCAAAGCCGCCTGCGCCAGCGTTGCGCGTTCGCTCGCCTCCAGAGCGCGTAGCCGGGTCAGCAGCGGTTCGAGCATCCGCCGCTCCAAATCAGCATCCGCCAGTTCGCGCAAGGCATGACGAACCGCTTCGGTTAACCGATGTGTGGCTTCCCGTTGCAGGGCGCGCTGGTTTTCTGTTTGTTCCCGTCGCCAAGCCTTCAGCCACTCTTCGCGCTGGACGTCGATCTCACGCCGGGTTTGTTGCAACCATTTTTCACGCTGGGCCGCAATTTCCTGGCGAGCCTGTTCCAGCCACTGCTCGCGCTGGGCCTCCAATTCAACGCGCTGATCCTGATATTTTCGGACTTCTACCTCGGCTTGTTCCGATTTTTGCTGGGCCTCATCCAGAGCCGCTGCAACCCTTTGCTGACGAGCAGTCATGGCCTCGGTAATCGGCCCATACAGGAACCGTTTGAGCAACCACACCAGAACCAGAAAGTTGATAATCTGGGCAACAACGGTGAACCAGTCAACCTGCATGACTACTGACCGGCGACGGTAATGAAATGATTCCAGAACGGATTGGCGAAAATCAGGATCATCGAAACGACGAAGCAATAGATGGCCGTCGATTCAATCATCGCCAATCCGACGAACAGGCTGCGGCTCAAGGTCGCTGCTTCGTCCGGCTGTTGGGCGATAGCGGCCAGCGCCTGGGCTACAGCCCGGCCTTCAGCCAGTGCGGGGCCGACCGTGCCGATAGCGATCGTTAGACCGGCGGTAATAATCGAGGCGAGGCCGATCATGAGTGTAGCGTCCATAAGAATGAACCCTCATATTCAGTGTTCAGTGGGGTTATTTCCTTCATGCGCCGCCGTTGCCGCCGCCAGGTAAACCGTGGCCAGAATGGCGAAGATATACGCCTGAATCAAGCCGGTCAGCAGTTCCAGCGCATGCATCAGCACCGGGAACAACAGGGGCGTGATGATCAACAGAATCGCCCCGACCACAGCACCGCTCATTACGTTGCCATACAAGCGCACTGCTAACGCCAGGGTGCGGGATAATTCGCCAATGATGTTCAGAGGCAACATGATTGGCGTCGGTTCAATATAGTCCTTCAGATACGCCCGCCACCCCCGGCGTTGAATGCCATACAAGGGTACCGCGATAAATACACAGAGCGCCAGGGCGGTCGTGGTGGACAGCGACCCGGTAGGAGATTCAAAGCCGGGAACCACCGAAAGCAGATTACTGGCGGCGATAAAAATAAATAACGTGCCAATAAAGGGCAGGTAAGGCGTCGGATCCTGATGCGTTACATCGCGGATTTGCTCTTGAATCCCTTCCACCAGAACTTCGAGTAAATTTTGCCAGGATGACAGCACGGCATCCTGGGTCAGACGGCGAGTGATCCAGCGCGCCAGCAACGCCAGCAACGCCATGACCAGCCAGGTAAAAACCAGCGTGGCGCTGATGCGAATGAAACCGGATTCAAAAAACACGATCTGATCAGGACTGATGTTCATGGGTAAATGAGCCTGAATCCGCACCCTATCGCGCCATCGTCCGATCAAGCGCCCGGTAACTGATGGCTTCGGCGAGATGCGGCGTTTTGATGGCGTCGCTGCCCGCCAGATCGGCGATGGTGCGAGCAACCTTGAGAATCCGATGATAAGCGCGCGGCGATAGACCCAGCCGTTCCAGCGCGTGCTCCAGCAGCTTGTGATCGGCGTCGCTCAGGGCGCAGTAGCGTTCAATTTCCCGTGTACCCAGTGCGCTGTTCGGTTTACCCGCCCGTTGCAACTGCCGCTCATGGGCGGCGCAGACCCGGGCGCGCACTGTGGCGCTGCTTTCTTCTGGGGCCTCGCCACGCAAGACGCGATGCGCCAGGCGGGGCACTTCAATATGCAGGTCAATCCGGTCGATCAACGGCCCCGACACGCGCGCCCGGTAACGGCGCACCTGTTCCTGGCCGCAGGCGCATTGCCGCTCAGCATCGCCCAGATAACCGCAAGGACAGGGATTCATCGCCGCCACCAGTTGAAAGCGCGCCGGGAAATCCGCCTGACGCGCCGCGCGTGAAATCGTAATCCGTCCCGATTCCAGCGGCTCCCGAAGCACCTCCAACACCCGCCGGTCGTACTCCGGCAATTCGTCGAGAAACAGCACGCCGTGATGCGCCAAAGAAATTTCACCCGGTCGCGGCTGACCGCCACCGCCCACCAGCGCCACGCCAGAGGCGGTATGATGCGGAGCGCGGAACGGGCGCACGCCCCATTGTTGTAAATCCAGCCCCTGATTGCTGACCGAAGCGATCGCCGCGGTTTCCAGAGCCTCTGCCTCGCTCAATGGCGGCATGATGCCGGACAGCCGACTGGCCAGCATGGTCTTGCCCGTACCGGGTGGACCAATCAGCAGGAGATTGTGACCGCCGGCGGCAGCGATTTCCAACGCCCGCTTTGCATGGGGTTGGCCCCGCACATCGCTTAAATCCCGGTCCAGAATCGCGTCCTGTAGCCTTCGAGGGTGCGCAACCGGCGGCTGCAACGCATTTCCGGTGGTGAGTTGCCGGCAAACTTCCAGCAAATGCCCTGCGCCCAGGACTTGTGCGCCGCTGACCAGGATTGCTTCCTCGGCGTTGTCGCCAGGAACCAACAAGGCGCGTCCGGCGTCCCGGCAAGCCAGCGTCGCGGGCAGCACCCCGCGAATGCGCCGCAGCTCGCCGCCCAGCGCCAGTTCACCCAGGAATTCATATTGTTCCAGCCGGTCACGGGGAATTTGCCCCGAAGCGGCCAGGAGACCGAGCGCAATCGGCAGATCAAACCGCCCGCCTTCCTTGGGCAAATCAGCCGGAGCCAGATTAATGGTGATGCGCCGGGCCGGAAACTCGAAACCGCTGTTCTGAATAGCGCCGCGCACCCGGTCCTTGCTTTCCTTCACCGCCGCTTCCGGCAGACCTACGATGAATAATCCCGGCAGACCGCCGGACAAATGGACTTCTACGCTGACCAACGGCGCGTCGATGCCGACCTGGGCGCGGGTATAAACGATGGCAAGCGACATGCGAATCCTGCTGGCGAGTAATGATGATGCCCCAAACCTCCAGGGGATGAGGCATTATGCACGAACTTGGTGGGTGCGGCAGGCGCTATTCTTCGCCTTCCGGTTCAGCCGGTTTCTCCGCAGTCTTGCGCCGCTTGCCACCGCCCGCGGCTTTGCTTTCCAGGTCGGCCATTTGTTTCTCCAGTTCATCCAGCTTGGCCCGGGTGCGCGCCAGCACCTCCTGTTGCACTTCGAATTCTTCGCGCGTCACCAGTTCCAGCTTGGCGAATGTCGTTTGCAGCGCCGCATGGAAGTTCTTTTCCATGTCCGCCTGAAATTGCCGGAAGCCCGGCGGCAATGTTTCTACAAAACGCTTGGCCAAGTCATCAATAGCCTTGGGATCGATCATTGTTGCTTCTCCAGAAATTAGGGTAATGCCCCTTACAAGTTTAACGGGAATTTATGGTTTGTATGCCTCCCCCAGTTATTGCACCAAATAAGTGCAATAACTGGCTATTGTGGGCAGCCAGCGACCGCGCGATGAAAATATTGAGAGTAATTTTTATAACAACTTATTAATTATAAATAGATTAATTAAAGTGGCATACGATGTGCTTTTTTCGACAAAACGAATTGCCGGCGTTGGTAGGCAACGTTCGTCGAGACGTTGAAACAACACGTCGCCCCGCAGGGGTGTGCGAAGCCATCAGGAGTTGCATCATGAAATTGATCACGGCGGTTATTAAACCGTTCAAGCTGGACGATGTTCGGGAAGCACTTTCGGAAGTGGGCGCGCAAGGCGTCACTGTCACCGAGGTCAAAGGTTTTGGTCGGCAGAAGGGACATACCGAGCTGTACCGAGGCGCCGAATACGTGGTGGATTTTCTGCCCAAAATCAAAATTGAAGTCGGAGTCACTGATGATCTGGCGGACCGGGTGGTTGAGGTGATTTCGCGGGCGGCGAACACTGGCAAAGTCGGCGACGGCAAGATTTTTATCTGTGACCTGGAAAACGCGGTCCGCATCCGCACCGGCGAATCTGGACCAGAAGCGCTATAAGCGCCCATTATTTCCAAATAGATTCTGTTTTCAACCCTAGGAGAACTCCACTGATGAGAGCAATGCAAGTGGTAAAAAATGCTGGCTGGCTGGCGCTGCTGGCCACTCTCGCGCCGACCCTGGCGCTCGCTCAGGAAGCAACCCCAACGCTTAGCTCCGGCGATACCGCCTGGATGTTAACGTCTACCGCCCTGGTGCTGTTCATGACCATTCCCGGCCTGTCGTTATTCTACGCGGGCATGGTGCGCGCCAAGAATGTGCTGTCGGTGATGATGCAATGTTTCGCTATCACCGCTCTGGTAACGGTGTTATGGACTCTGTACGGGTATAGTCTGGCGTTCGACACCACGGGAATGGTGGCGGACACGATTAATCTCAACTCCTTTGTCGGTACGCTCAGCAAGGCTTTTTTAAGCGGAGTGGCGGTGGACAGCCTGTCTGGCACTATTCCGGAAACCGTATTTATGGTCTTCCAAATGACCTTTGCGATCATTACGCCAGCGCTCATTGTTGGCGCCTTTGCTGAACGGATGAAGTTTTCTGCGCTACTGTTGTTTATGGCGTTGTGGCTCACTGTGGTTTATCTACCTATCGCTCATATGGTGTGGGGCGGCGCAGGTTCGTTGATTGGCAGTCATTGGGGGGTGCTTGACTTTGCTGGCGGCACGGTCGTGCATATCAATGCCGGCGTCGCGGGTCTAGTGGCGTGTCTGGTGCTAGGCAAACGCAAGGGCTATCCAGCTACTGCCATGCCGCCGCACAACCTCAATTTTACGATCGTGGGGGCTTCGATGTTATGGGTCGGCTGGTTTGGGTTTAACGCGGGCAGCGCATTAGCCGCTAATGGCAGCGCCGGCATGGCGATGGCGGTTACCCAGATTGCGACGGGCATGGCGGCCCTGGCCTGGATGTTCGCAGAATGGATGACGCACGGTAAGCCAAGCGTATTGGGCATCGCTTCCGGCGCGGTAGCCGGTCTGGTGGCGATTACTCCGGCTTCGGGCACGGCGGGACCGATGGGGGCCCTGTTAATTGGTCTGGCTTCTGGCGTAATTTGTTTTTTAGCCGCCACCAAGTTGAAGCGGGCGCTGGGTTATGACGATTCATTGGATGCTTTCGGCGTCCATGCCGTAGGTGGTTATCTGGGTGCGATCCTGACGGGGCTGTGTGCAGATAAGATGATGGGCGGCATTGGTCTGGCTGATGGTATGACGTTGGGTAATCAGTTGTTGGCCCAATTCAAGGGTGCAACCTTTACTCTTGTCTATACTGCCATCGTAAGCTTTATTCTGCTTAAGATCGTGGATGTAGTGATTGGACTCCGGGTAACGGACGAACAGGAAACCGAAGGTTTGGATATCGCCCTGCACGACGAGCGGGGTTACAACCTGTGATAGTGGGGGGCGGATATCAGGCTTATTAAGCTTGGATATTCGCCCCACATCGCGCATGGACATGGATTTCGGTTATATTCCCGTTCAGAATTTAACTTTTCAGGTTAGGCGAAACGCCAGAGGGTATCGATGAAGCTAGTCACTGCGGTTATTAAGCCATTCAAGCTGGACGATGTGCGGGAAGCGCTATCGGGTATTGGGGTACAGGGCATCACCGTGACCGAGGTGAAGGGGTTCGGTCGCCAGAAGGGGCACACCGAGTTGTATCGGGGCGCTGAATACGTGGTGGATTTTCTGCCGAAAGTGAAACTGGAAATCGCTGTCGATGACAGCCTGGTGGATAAGGTCGTTGAAGCGATTTGCTCCACGGCCAACACCGGCAAAATCGGTGATGGCAAGATCTTTATCTACGACTTGGAGCGCGCGATCCGGATTCGCACCGGTGAAATCGGACCCAGCGCATTGTAACCACGTCGTGGCGAGGCGCATCCAACCGGGCGGGGCAGTGGCTCCGCCTTTTTATTTTGGCGATCTTGCCGCATCATTGCCCAGTCTCACAGAATTCAGTTATGCCTTCCCTGTGCTGAATCTGATGGGCTTTACTATCAAGCTGATCATTAAATTAAATAAAACTTAAAATTGCATAATGACCACCACCCTTAAAACGCGATTCGCCCCCAGCCCGACCGGCTATCTGCACCTGGGCAATGTTCGCACCGCTCTGTTTAACGCGTTGCTGGCCCGGCATTCGAGTGGCCGGTTCGTGTTGCGTATCGAAGATACCGACCGCGAACGCAGTCGTCCTGAGTACATTGAAGGATTACTGCATGATCTGCGCTGGCTGGGTCTAGACTGGCAGGAGGGGCCGGAAATCGGCGGTCCCGATGCGCCTTATGCACAGTCGGAGCGGACGACGGTTTATGCTGAGTACTATCAGCAATTGGATCAGGCAGAGCAGGTCTATCCCTGTTTTTGCACGCCCGCGGAGTTAGCGCTAAGCCGTAAAGCGCAGCGGGCCGCCGGCAAGCCGCCGCGTTATGCCGGAACCTGCGCCCGGTTGAATGAAGCCGAACGTCAGGCGCGACGGGAACGGGGTGTGCAGCCCACTTTGCGCTTTCGGGTGCCAGCAGGGCGGATTGTCGAGTTCACCGATCTGGTGCGTGGTCCCCAGCGTTTCGCCAGTGACGATATTGGCGATTTTGTCATCCGCCGGGCGGATGGAGGTCCTCAGTTCTTTTTCGTGAACGCTGTCGATGATGCGCTGATGGGCGTTACGCATGTGCTGCGCGGCGAGGATCATTTGACCAATACCCCGCGTCAACTGCTGTTGCTGGAAGCGCTGGAGCTTCCAGCGCCAAATTACGGACACATGGCGCTGATCGTTGGATCGGATGGCGGGCCGCTGTCCAAGCGCGAGGGCGATCTCAGTATTCGTGAATTGCGAGCGGCGGGTTATCTGCCGGAGGCGTTGCTGAACTATCTGGCCCGGCTGGGTCACCGTTATGAGCAGGATGCCTGGATGGAACCCGCGGAACTGGCTGCCGGGTTCGCCGTGGAGCATTTGGGACGGGCGCCAGTCCATTACGATGAAGCGCAATTATTGCACTGGCAAGCCGAGGCGGTGCGATTTGCAGCGCCAGAACGATTGTGGGCGTGGATGGGGGAAACGGTTCATGAGCGCGTGCCGCTATCCTGTCGGGATGACTTTGTGGTTGCGGTGCGTCCCAATATTCGTTTCCCGGTCGACGCCGCTTTCTGGGCAGAGCGTTTGTTCAGTGAGGAATTGCCCTTGAGCGAGGATAGCCGGGCGGTGATTGCCGCAGCGGGATCAGGTTTTTTCACGCACGCGCTGGCCGCATATACCGAACATGGCGCTGCTTATCAACCGCTGGCCGAAGCGCTGAAGCAGCGCACCGGCGCAAAGGGTAAAAACCTGTTTATGCCGTTGCGGGCGGCGTTGACTGGTGAGACTCATGGCCCCGAACTGGCGCGGATTCTGACGCTATTGCCGCCGGATATCATGCGCCAACGATTAAAAGCCTGGTGTTGATGGTTTTCTTTCCATTGATCTGCTTGACCCTCTTCATGTGCTGACCTGTGATTCATGTATACATCAACTATATTAAAGTTGTCAGCAACCCAGCTTTGGCTCCTTACCGATGGAGGCCGATGATGACAGCGACGGTTTTAGCGACTCCAACCTGGAAAACAACTCTTTTACGAGTACGACCCGGATCGCGGGACGCTCAAAGGTTGGCTACGTCGCAAGAAAGGACTGGAGCCAATTACGCCAATGGAAGGCTGGCTCAGTCGGCGGTTAGGGATTCGGTTTAGCCTGGAAGGGACCGACTTGATGTTGTATCGGCCTGATGGGCGGCGCTTTGAGACCTTTGTGGAAATGGCGCAGCGCGCCGAAACGGAGCGCCAACGTGCGGAACGGTTGGCGGAACGGTTACGCGCGTTGGGACTTGATCCCGACATGGAATGATTGAGCCTTGCCATGCCCAAAACTGTTTCCACTTCCCGCTGGCAGTTCTGGATTGACCGAGGCGGCACCTTCACCGATGTCGTTGCGCGCCGTCCGGATGGCCGGCTGGTCACCCACAAGCTGTTATCGGATAACCCGGAACATTACCCGGACGCCGCGTTGCAGGGCATTCGCGACTTGCTCAAGATCCGGGCGGATCAGCCGATTCCCGCCGAACGTATCGCCGTGGTGAAAATGGGTACGACGGTTGCCACCAATGCGCTGCTGGAGCGCAAGGGCGACCGCACGTTGCTCTTGACCACGCGAGGATTCCGCGATGCGCTGCGCATTGGCTATCAGAACCGGCCCCAATTGTTCGCGCGCCACATCGTCCTGCCGGAGTTGCTGTATGAGCGAGTCGCCGAAGTCAACGAGCGAGTTTCAGCCTACGGCGATGTCATCATTCCTTTCGATCCCGCCGGCGCCCATGAAGCACTGAGCAACGCTTATCAAGCCGGTATCCGCGCCGTGGCTATCGTCTTTCTGCACGGCTACCGCTATCCGGCGCATGAGGAACAGGCGGCGGCGCTGGCCCGCGAAATCGGCTTCACGCAAATCTCAGTCTCCCACCAGGTCAGTCCGCTCATGAAGTTGGTCGGGCGCGGTGATACGACCGTAGTTGACGCTTACCTGTCGCCGATCCTGCGCCGCTATGTCGACCGGGTGGCCAGTGAACTGGGCAACGCGCGCCTCCTGTTCATGCAATCCCACGGTGGATTGGCGGATGCGCATCATTTCCACGGCAAGGATAGCATCCTGTCCGGTCCCGCTGGCGGCATTGTCGGCGCGGCCCGCACCGCCGCCCAGGCCGGTTTTGACCGGATCATCACCTTCGACATGGGCGGCACTTCCACCGATGTCGCGCACTATGCCGGTGAGTACGAACGCACGTTTGAAACTCAGGTCGCTGGCGTCAGACTACGCGCGCCGATGTTGCATATTCACACTGTGGCGGCGGGCGGCGGTTCGATCTGCCGCTTTGACGGCAGCCGGTTGCGCGTTGGCCCGGAATCCGCCGGCGCGGATCCGGGACCAGCCTGTTACCGGCGCGGTGGACCGCTGACCGTCACGGATTGCAATGTCCTGCTGGGACGGATTCAACCGGAGTTTTTTCCTCACGTTTTCGGCCCGGCGCAGAACCAGCCGCTGGATCGGGACATCGTGACGCGCCAGTTCGCTGCATTGGCCATTGAAGTGCAGAACGCAACCGGTAAGACCTATGCCCCGGCGGAGTTGGCTGAAGGCTTTTTGCAGATCGCCGTGGAAAACATGGCCAATGCTATCAAGCAAATTTCCACCCAGCGCGGTTACGACGTGACCGAATACACGCTGTGCTGCTTCGGCGGCGCGGGCGGACAACATGCTTGCGCAGTCGCCGATGCGCTGGGGATGCCAGCGATTTTCATCCATCCTTTTGCAGGAGTCCTGTCTGCTTACGGCATGGGTTTGGCCGATGCACGCTTGTTGAAAGAACGTGCGATCGAAGCGCCGTTGACAGTCGAATTAATGGCATCGCTGGAATCGGTCTTTGTGGAACTGGAGCAAGCGGGCCGGAACGATATGCAGGCGCAAGACATTCCGGCGGAGCAGATACACGCGGTTCGCACTGTCCGCCTACGTTATATCGGAAGTGATACCGCTTTGAGCATCGCCGCCGGTAATGCAGAAGAATTGCAAACCCGATTCGAATTGGCACATCAGCAACGTTATGGTTTCCTTATGCCTGACAAGGGATTGATTGTCGAAGCGTTGTCGGTTGAAGTGATTGGCGGTGGCGACGCCTCGCTCCCACTGGCGGGAGAGGCATTCGGGGAGCGGGTTGGGCGGGCTGACTTATTGCCCGGCTGCCGCATTCCCGGCCCGGCCATCCTCAGCGAATCCGGTGCGACAACGTTCATCGCATCGGGTTGGCAGGCTGAGGTCACGGCGCATAACGCGCTGGTTTTGACCCGTTGCCAGCCACGCCCTGCGCGAGTGGCCGTAGGTACTGAGGTCGATCCTATCTTGCTGGAAGTGTTCAATAATTTGTTCATGGCGATTGCCGAGCAGATGGGGGTGACGCTAGCCAATACCGCGCATTCGGTCAATATCAAAGAGCGGCTGGATTTTTCCTGTGCGCTGTTTGACCAAGAGGGACAACTGATCGCCAACGCCCCGCATATTCCGGTGCATCTGGGGTCGATGGGTGAAGCGGTGCGGGCAGTGATTCAAGCCAAACAAGGTCAATTCCAGCCCGGCGATGTGTACGCCAGCAATGCGCCCTACCACGGGGGGACGCATCTGCCGGATATTACGGTGATCACCCCGGTATTCGACGCTGCTGGACAGGAGTTGCTGTTCTACATCGCCTCGCGCGGCCACCATGCTGATATTGGCGGCATCACTCCCGGCTCGATGCCGCCGGATAGCGTAACCATCGGCCAGGAAGGCGTGCTGCTCGATCATTTTCTGTTAGTTAGCGGTAGTCGATTTCGTGAACGGGAATTGCTGGAACGCCTGAGCGGCGGACCGTGGCCAGCGCGCAACCCACAACAGAATCTGGCGGATTTGCAGGCGCAGATTGCCGCGAATGAAAAAGGCGCTCAGGAGTTGCGGCGGATGGCGGCGCATTTCGGGCTGGACACCGTCTGGGCTTATATGGGCCATGTTCAGGACAATGCCGCCGAGCAGGTGCGCCGGGCGCTGGATCGGCTACAGGATGGCGCATTTACCTGTGAAATGGATAACGGCGCGGTAATTCGCGTCGCCATCACCCTGAACCGGGAAGCGCGTTCGGCCCGGATCGACTTCACCGGGACATCACCGCAACAGACCAGCAACTTCAACGCCCCGCGCGCGGTGTGCATAGCGGCGGTGCTGTATGTGTTCCGTACTTTGGTCGACGACGAAATTCCACTAAACGCCGGGTGCCTGCGTCCACTGGAGTTGATCATACCGGCAGGCTCGCTGCTCGATCCACGTCCCCCGGCGGCGGTGGTCGCTGGCAATGTGGAAACCTCGCAATGTATCGTCGACGCGCTGTATGGAGCGCTGGGCGTGATGGCCGCTGCGCAGGGAACGATGAACAATTTCACCTTCGGCAACGACCGCTATCAGTATTACGAAACAATCTGCGGCGGTGCGGGCGCGGGACCGGGCTTTACCGGCGCTTCAGCGGTGCAAACCCACATGACCAACTCGCGGCTGACTGACCCGGAAGTGCTGGAATGGCGGTTTCCGGTGCGCCTGGAGGCGTTCAGCATTCGCCGGGGTAGCGGCGGTGCTGGTCGCTGGCGTGGTGGGGATGGGGTCGTGCGCCGCATCCGCTTTCTGGAGCCGATGACCGCCGCGATTTTATCCGGCCATCGGCGGATCGCGCCCTATGGATTAAACGGCGGCGAACCGGGCCAGGTTGGGCGCAACACCGTGGAGCGGGTTGATGGCGCAGTCGAGGTTCTACCCGGTACGGCGCAAGCGGCGATGCAACCCGGAGATGTATTCGTGATCGAAACGCCCGGTGGCGGGGGATGGGAGGCAGGTGAGAAAGTCCATTCATTGTCTTGCAGAATCAATACCGCGACCGGCTCAAGCTCCATACCTGCGCCGTCGTGGGCATTGACCTGAACCGCTGGTTTGGGCGTCATGGGCGAACCGATCGCTTCATTGCCGATCGAACCGGTGATTCCGGCGCTGCGCGTTGCGCTGCGGAAGGCAACCGCTTTGGTGTTGCAAGCCCCGCCGGGCGCAGGCAAGACGACCCGCATACCGCTGGCGCTGCGCGACGAATCCTGGCTGGCGGGCCGTCGCATCCTGTTGCTGGAGCCGCGCCGGCTTGCTGCGCGGGCAGCGGCGGCGCGCATGGCCGCACTGCTGGATGAGCCGGTTGGCCAAACGGTGGGCTACCGCATCCGCTTTGACCACCAGATTTCACGCCATACCCGCATCGAAGTATTGACCGAGGGTATTCTGACCCGCCGTCTGCAACGCGATCCGGCGCTGGAGGGCGTGGGGCTGGTGATCTTCGACGAATTCCATGAACGCAGCCTGCACGCTGATCTGGCGCTGGCGCTGTGCCTGGACAGTCAGCAGGGATTCAGGGAAGACCTGCGGTTGTTAGTGATGTCCGCAACTCTGGACGGCGCGGCGGTAGCCCGGCTGTTGGGTGACGCGCCGATCATGACCAGCGAGGGTCGCGCCTGGCCGGTAGACCGGCGCTATCTGCCACGCGATCCCGACGGTCTCGATCTCACGGTTGTGGTTCGCGGCATCTTGAACGCCCTGGCGCAACACGCGGGCGATGTACTGGTATTCTTGCCCGGTGGCGGTGAGATTCGCCAGGTTCTACGGCGGCTGGAAATCGAACCGGTTTGCAGCGGGCTGGCGCTGATTCCATTGTATGGGGATTTGCCGGGAGACGCACAGCAACGCGCCTTGCAACCGGAACCCGCTGGCCGACGCAAGGTCGTTCTCGCAACCCCGATTGCCGAAACCAGTTTGACCATTGAAGGGGTTAGCGTGGTGGTGGATGCCGGCTGGACTCGTGTCCCGCGCTTTGACCCGCGCAGTGGGTTGACGCGCCTGGCCACCGTACGGGTATCCGCCGATGCTGCGGAACAACGCGCTGGCCGCGCCGGTCGGCTGGGACCGGGAACCTGTTATCGGCTCTGGAGCGAAGCGGCTCAAGGGCGACTTCGCCCACAGCGCGCGCCGGAAATCCAGGAAGCAGACTTGGCGCCGCTGGCGCTGGAACTGGCGCAATGGGGCGTCGCCGATCCCTCAACCCTGGCCTGGCTCGATCCGCCGCCGCCGGGCGCTTTAGCCCAGGCGCGCGCCTTGTTGATTGATTTGGAGGCGCTGGATGAACAAGGCCGCATCACGCCGACCGGGCAGGACCTGGCGGAACTGCCCACTCATCCCCGGTTGGCGCATCTCTTACGGTGCGGCGCAGCACTGGGCCAGGGTGTGCTGGCCGCTGACCTGGCGGCATTGCTGGAAGAACGCGATCTGCTGCGGGGCGAACATACGTTCGGCAGTGATTTCACCATCCGGCTGGACGCTCTGCAAGCCTTCCGGCGCGACGGGCGCGAGGGTGTGCGGCGCTGGCAGGCGGATCCTGCGGTCTGCGTTCGAGTGGATCAGGCGGCGCGGCGCTGGCGCGCTTTGTTGACGGGAGTTCGTAGTTCTGAAGCCCCACCGGAGGCCACGACTGTCGGATTGCTGCTGGCGCTGGCCTATCCCGACCGGGTTGCTCGCCGGCGCGAAGGCAGCGCCGATCGTTATCAATTGGCCAATGGGCGCGGGGCGCGGTTAGTCGCAGGCGATCCGCTGACTGGCCGGGACTGGCTGGTCGCGGCGCAACTGGACGCCAGTGGTAACGAGGGCCGGATTTGGCTGGCTGCTCCGGTCGATCCGGCTGATTTGGAACAGCATCTTGCCGCTCGCGTACAAACAGTCGCCGAAGTGAGTTGGGACGAACGGCAAGCAGCGGTCATGGCTCACCGACAGCGGCGGTTTGGCGCGTTATTACTGGACAGCGCCCCACTGATGACCCCCGGCCCGAATTCCCTGCGCCAGGCGATGCTGACCGGGATTCGGCAAATGGGCTTGAGCAGTCTGCCGTGGACGCCGGAATTGCGCGACTGGCAGGCGCGGCTGCTTTCCGTCCAACACTGGTTTCCAGACGAAGGCTGGCCCGAAGTCGCCGACGACCGGTTGCTGGAGCGTTTGGAGGCATGGCTGGAACCCTGGCTCGAGGGCATCACCCGGCGGGAGCATTTGCCGCGACTGGATTTGACCCGCGCCTTGCAGAGTCTGCTGGATCACCGGTTGTGGGTGCGGCTGGATGAACTGGCCCCGACGCATCTCAGCGCACCCAGTGGTTCCCGCATCCGCCTGCGTTACACGCCGGGCGAGCCACCGGTGCTGGCGGTGAAGTTGCAGGAATTGTTCGGTCTGGCGGATACGCCGCACATCGCTGGGGGACGAATTCCGGTGACTTTGCATTTGCTATCGCCGGCGCAACGACCGATTCAGGTCACACAGGACTTACGCGGCTTCTGGGAACGCACCTACGCCGAAGTCAAAAAGGAATTGAAGGGCCGCTATCCCAAGCATCCCTGGCCGGATGATCCGTGGACAGCGACGCCGACGCGGCGGGTCAAGCCAGCGCGGTGATAGAGGTAGCGACCAGTACTTCTTAGCGGGTAGTCAAGCGGGATGGCGCAAGGTTTGTCTTGATTCCTTAATCAAACTGCCATCCCTTTGTTGCCATCGGCCCGGAAAATCCCGGGCATGGCTACCCAACCTCACATTGATGTTCTTCATCGCCGATTGCGCATCGGCATTATCACCGAAACTTATCCGCCCGAGATCAACGGCGTCGCGCTGACCATTGCGCGCTGGATCGATGGGCTGCGCCAGCGTGGCCATATCGTGCAATTGATCCGGGTTCGTCAGAGCAGGGGCGATCCATTGCCTCTGGTCGATGCGCTGGAAATCCTGCCGCTCCCTGGCTTCCGCATCCCTGGTTATCCCCAGTTACAGGGGGGCTGGCCAGCGACCCGGACCCTGCTGACGCACTGGCGGCGGAACCGTCCCGACCTCATTCATATCGCGACCGAAGGCCCGCTTGGCTATTCCGCCCTGCGCGCAGCGCAACGCCTAGCGATTCCGATTTCAACCAGTTTCCATACCCATTTTCAGAGCTACAGCCGTCACTATCACCTCGGCTGGCTGGCAAAACCCATCATGGGTTATCTGCGCCATTTCCATAATCGGGGCGTGCAAACCCTGGTTCCCACGGCGGAACTGGCGGCGCAACTGCAAGCCAGCGGCTTTCTTCACACCCAGGTGCTGGCGCGGGGCGTGAATACCCGGTTGTTTTCGCCCGAACGCCGGAGTTCAGAATTGCGCGCGGCCTGGGGCGCCAGACCGGATACGCTAGTTGCGCTGTACGTCGGTCGCCTGGCGGCAGAGAAGAATCTGAAACTGGCCATCAGCGCTTTTCAGGCTATCGAGCGCGTTCAACCGAATGCCCGGTTGGCGCTGGTCGGCGATGGCCCGCTCATGTCCGATTTGCGCGCTGGCCATCCCGGATTCATCTACTGCGGGATGCGTCAGGGAGAAGATCTGGCGACTCACTATGCCTCTGCCGATCTGTTCCTGTTCCCCAGCCTTACCGAGACCTTTGGGAACGTCATTCTGGAGGCGCTGGCCAGCGGGTTGCCGGTCGTAGCGTTTGACTACGCCGCCGCCCACACCCATGTCGAGTCCGAGCGCGCTGGTCGGCTCGCGCCCTTTGGCGATGCTCAGGCGTTCATCGCCGCTGCCGCCGCTCTGGCCAAGGACTTTCCTGCCCTCCAAGGTATGGGGCAGGCTGCGCGCCAGGCAGTCCGGCAACTCGACAACGAGCAGGTTTACGATCGCCTGGAGACCCTGTTTTTGAACGTCGCGAATGGAGAATCCCCATGTCCGATTCCCTGTTGAGTCCCATCATCGAACGACCCGCTCCTTCTTGGTCGCGTTTGACGGAGAAGGAACTGGGTTGGTGCCTGCGCTTTCAACAGCGCATCGATCAACGCGCCCTGGTGCGCCTGTTTGCGGTGGTCAGCCGGCTGGGCGATGGAGTGTTCTGGTACGTCCTGATGGTTGCGTTGCTGCTCAGCGAGGGCTGGCCGGCAACGCCCGTGGTAGGCCACATGCTGCTGGTGGGCGGGATGGGCCTCGCATTGTACAAATGGCTGAAGGCGCGCACTACCCGCCCCCGGCCCTGCGCTCGCCATGAATGCATTCAATCCCGGGTTGAGCCACTCGATGAATACAGTTTTCCGTCTGGTCATACCCTGCACGCCGTGGCCTTTACCCTGGTCGCCTGGCACTACTATCCGTCATTGGCCTGGCTGCTCCTGCCCTTCACCATGCTGGTCGCGTTGTCGCGGCTTGTACTGGGCCTGCACTATCCCAGCGATGTGCTGGCGGGCGCATTGATCGGAGCAATCCTTGCGTGGCTGACCATCCAGTCGCCGTTCATGCAGATTTAACCGCCCGGTCAAAATGTCGCAACGCAATATTCTTACGCTACGCAATATCCTGAATCTTCACAATGGAGGTCGCCTTCTTGAGTACCGAATCACTTGTCGCTACCCAATACGCCCGTGATTTCCCTGCTGCGGTTCTGTTGCCTCCGGTTGAAGAACGGTCGATCCGGGTGGAATTCGCTCAATCCCGTGAAGATATCGAGGCGACCCAGCGGTTGCGTTATACGGTTTTCGCCGAGGAAATGGGCGCACGGTTGCATAACCGGATTCCCGGACTCGACCATGATCGCTTCGATCGCTATTGCCAACATCTGGTTGTTCGTGATGCGCTGGGTGAGGTGGTGGGCTGCACCCGCATTCTCACCGCGCCGGCAGCGCAACGCGCCGGCGGCTTCTACTCGCAAACCGAATTTGATCTGGCCCCGGTGCTCGCCTTGCCTGGACGGTTCATGGAAATTGGCCGCACCTGCGTCCGCGCCGACCATCGTAACGGTACGACGATTAGCGCTCTCTGGTCAGGGCTGGCGGCGTTTATCAGCAACCATCGGATCGACTATCTGATCGGTTGCGCAAGTATTCCTCTGGGTGAGCAGGGTTTGGAGGCGCAGGCCCTGTATCTGGAACTGGCGCAACGCCATCTGGTTGCCGATTCGTTACGGGTCACGCCGCATTTGCCGCTGCCTCGCCGCGATGGATTGGCGCCCCGCAAGTGCGCCGTGCCGCCGTTATTGAAAGCCTACTTGCGCCTCGGCGCTCGGATCGGGGGGGAACCCTGCCTCGATCCCGACTTCCAGGTCGCCGACGTGTTCATCCTGCTGTCCACGCAGCGCATCGAACGGCGCTATGCCCGGCATTTCCTGGAACGCGATCAGTGATGGCCTCATTTCCGCTCGCTTCCAAGTCAAAACCGCCGGTCACCACGCACTCCCCTAACGCGCATACGAGCGAGAGCAATCAGCATTCACCCCAGCTGCGCGCACATCCGCGGGCGCTGGACGCTAACTGTCGCTGGAAACCCGGTCTAGTCCGCGCCGGGCGGCGCAGTGTGCGGACCCCCTTGCTCATTCTGCACATTCTGGCCGGTGTATTGATTGCCGCCGCTCTAGGACCGGGGCGGCGGCATTATGTCTCAACACGGCCGCTGGTCTGGTGGAGCCGGGGCCTGTGCCGGATTCTGGGTGTGCGCCTGCGAGTGCAGGGGACGCCCCATCCTGCTGCAACGCTGTTTGTCGCCAATCATTTATCTTGGCTGGACATCTTCTGCATCGCGGCAGTCTGCCCGACGCACTTTCTGGCCAAGCAGGAAGTAGCGCATTGGCCGCTCTTTGGCTGGCTATGCCAAAGGGCGGGAACCGCTTTCATCCGCCGGGGCGGCGACCATGGCGCGAGTGAAGCGCTGGAGCGGTTGGTTTGGCGTCTGCGAAAGGGTGAGCGGATATTGGTGTTCCCGGAAGGCACCTCAACCACCGGCGAGAGCGTAAGACGCTTTTTCCCTCGTCTATTCCAGGCAGCGATTCTGGCGCGCTGTCCCGTGCAGGCCATCGCGTTGCGCTATCCTCATTCCGAGGGCGTCCATCCCATCATACCCTTCGTGGGCGACGCCGCCCTGCTGCCGCATCTGTGGCAATTGCTCGGCGAATCAGGCATCGTTGCCGAGCTGTATTTTGGAACGGTCCATTCCGCGCCACATACCTCCCGCGATGCGCTGGCCCGGCTGACCCATACCGAAATCAGCCAGCGGATCGCAGCATAAGCGCGCGATGACCGTCTTCACGGCAACAACGCAATTTCCTCCAAGCCAGCGCTCTCCGGTAGCCCAAACATCAGATTCATATTCTGCACCGCCTGACCCGCCGCGCCCTTGACCAGATTATCGATCACCGATAGCACCACCACCGTTTTGCCATTGTGTGGACGATGCACGGCCAACCGGCACTGGTTCGACCCACGCACGCTCCGGGTTTCAGGATGCGATTTTTCCGGCAAAACATCGACAAAGGGTTCCGAGGCGTAGCGCTGCTCGAAGAGCGCCTGCAAATCCACATCCGAATTTTTCAGCGTAGCGTAAAGCGTGGCGTGAATACCGCGAATCATCGGAACCAAATGCGGCGTAAAAACCAGTTCCACTGGAGTCCCAGCTACGGCGGTCAATCCCTGGCGAATTTCCGGCAGATGACGATGAGCGGGCACATTGTAGGCTTTGAAATTGTCGCCAGCTTCACACAGCAGGATGCCCACTTCAGCCTTCCGTCCTGCGCCGCTGACTCCGGATTTAACGTCGGCGATCAACGAGTGGGAGTCCACAACGTCGGCTTCCAGCAACGGCAAAAAACCTAATTGCACCGCGGTCGGATAGCATCCGGGATTAGCCGCCAGACGAGCGCTGCGGATTAACTCGCGGTTTACTTCGGGCAAGCCGTAAACCGCTTCCCGTAGCAAGTCCGGGCAAGCATGCGGCATCCCGTACCATTTCTCCCATTCCGCAGCATCTCGCAGACGAAAATCAGCCGCCAGATCGATCACCTTGACGCCGGCCTCAAGCAACGCCGGGACGCTTTTCATTGCTGTGCCGTTGGGTGTGGCGAAAAACACCACATCGCAACCCTTCAGCACGGCATCGTCAGGTTCAACAAACGCCAGCTCCACCCGGCCTCGAAGATTGGGAAACATCTGGCTGACCTGGACGCCTTTTTCGCCGCGCGAAGTGATGACGGATAATTCCACATCCGGATGCGCCGCCAGCAACCGCAGCAATTCCACACCGGTATAACCGGTTCCCCCAACAATGCCTGCCTTGATCATCTCTTTAACCCACTCGCATTTATTGCAAAACCTGACCCAAAATGTTTTGGGTCCATGATGCCCAAAACTCACTTCAAGCTGAACTATCATAATAAGTATTGCGGAAGCATTAACACTTAAAACGACGAGGCTTGCAAGTAATGTCACGAAGTAGAACGGTGGCTGTCTACACCGGCGAAGAATTAGGCCGCTACGGTTTCGACGATCATCCCTTTGGCGAGGATCGCATTCATGCTTTTTGGGACGAGATGCACATTCGCCATCTCGATTACCAGGTGCGCATTTTCCATCCGGTTAAGGCCACCGAGGAGCAGCTCACGCTGTTCCACACGCCTGGCTACGTTGAAAAGGTCAAAACCCTGTCCGAAACCGGTAGTGGTTTGCTGGATTATGGCGATACTCCCGCCTATCGCGGTGTGTTCGAAGACGCCTCGACCGTAGTGGGCACGGTGGTTGACGCCGCGCGCAAACTGATGAACAACGAAGCGCGGCGCATCTTTGTGCCCATTGCCGGTCTGCATCACAGTATGCCCGATACCGCCTCTGGTTTTTGCGTCTTTAACGACGCCGGCGTGGCGATCAAAATTCTGCAACAGGAATATGCCCTGGAGCGCATCGCCTACGTGGATATCGACGCCCATCACGGCGACGGCGTGTTCTATCCCTTTGAATCCGACCCTACAGTGATCTACGCCGACATTCATGAGGATGGCCGTTACAACTTTCCCCAAAGCGGTTTCCCACACGAGATTGGCAAGGGCGAAGCCAAGGGCCGCAAGCTCAATATCCCCTTGTTGCCCCTGTCCGCCGATCCCGACTTTTTGATGATGTGGGACAAGGTCGAAGAATTCCTGCGCCAGTGGAAGCCGCAATTTATTGTCATGAACTGCGGCGCCGATGGTCTGGATGGCGATCCTCTGGCGCATCTGCACTATACCTACCGCGCCCATGCCCGCGCGGCTCGCGGCTTGTGCGAGATTGCCGAGGAGTTCGCCGAGGGCCGTATTTTGGGCGTCGGCGGCGGCGGTTATGATCTGCGCAATGTCGGCAAGGCTTGGGTCGCTGTTATCGATGCTTTTCTGGAAACCCCGATGCGCTGAGTTCCCCCCAACCCAGCTCCTCACTCTGCCAGAACGATCCTGACCGCGCGCCAGTCATAATTTCTGCATTTTCTTGGGCCATTCCCGTTAATCGTCACTGAAATCGGGTATGATTCTTTGTTTCCCATGGTTCGCTCGCACTGGATTCCAGGACAGCGGGCGCCCGCCTTTGCAGAGGTTGCGAATGTTCAGTCGAGAGATGCGGATAGCCGGGTTTGACAACGAATTGTGGGCCGCCCTGCAGGGTGAAAAGCAGCGCCAGGAAGCCCACATTGAGCTGATTGCTTCGGAAAATTACGCCAGCCCGCGAGTGCTTGAAGCCCAGGGTTCGGTGCTGACCAACAAGTATGCCGAAGGTTATCCTGGCAAACGCTATTACGGCGGTTGCGAATTCGTGGATATCGCTGAACAACTGGCCATTGACCGCGCCAAGCAATTGTTCAACGCCGATTACGCCAACGTCCAGCCGCATTCCGGTTCACAAGCCAACGCCGCTGTTTACATGGCGCTGCTCGATCCCGGCGATGTCGTGTTGGGCATGAGCCTGGCGCACGGCGGCCATCTGACCCACGGCGCCAAAGTCAACTTCTCCGGGCGACTTTATCAGGCGGTGCAGTACGGGTTGAATGATGCGACTGGCGAAATTGACTACGAGCAGGTTGAGCGGCTAGCGCTCGAATGTCAGCCAAAAATGATTATTGCCGGTTTCTCGGCCTATTCACGGGTGGTGGACTGGGCGCGTTTCCGAACCATTGCCGATCAGGTGGGCGCCTATTTCGTCGTAGACATGGCCCACGTTGCCGGTTTGGTCGCAGCGGGCGTGTATCCGACGCCCGTTCCCATCGCCGATGTGGTCACCACGACGACCCATAAGACTCTGCGCGGCCCACGCGGCGGCCTAATCCTGGCCCGCGCTAATTCCGAGATCGAGAAGAAACTGAACTCGCTGGTCTTCCCCGGCACCCAGGGCGGACCGTTAATGCATGTCATCGCCGCCAAAGCGGTCGCTCTCCTGGAGGCCCTGCAACCGGATTTCATCGACTACCAGAAGCAGGTCGTCGCCAATGCCCGAGTGATGGCCGGGACGTTCAGCGAGCGCGGCTATGATGTGGTGTCCGGCGGCACCGATAATCACTTGTTCCTGGTGAGTCTGATCGCTAAAGGTCTCACGGGCAAAGCGGCTGACGCTGCCCTGGGCCGGGCCTGGATCACGGTGAACAAGAACGCGGTGCCCAATGATCCTCAGTCGCCTTTCGTTACCAGCGGTCTGCGCATTGGCTCACCGGCGGTGACCACCCGGGGTTTCCAGGAACGCGAATGTCGGGAATTGACCGGCTGGATTTGCGATATTCTTGACGATCTGAATAACGAAGCCGTGATTGATCGGGTGCGTGGCCAGGTCGCCGAACTCTGCGCCCGGTTCCCGGTGTACGGCTGATCCATCTCCTGGCGGCAAGGCGG
This sequence comes from Gammaproteobacteria bacterium, assembly GCA_024235095.1. NCBI lineage: Bacteria > Pseudomonadati > Pseudomonadota > Gammaproteobacteria > Gammaproteobacteria bacterium. The sequence goes on along the minus strand of JACKNC010000001.1, from coordinate 837,160 downwards.
CGACAGTGCATTGTCCATTCTGCAACGCCCCGGACACTCGCGTCGTGGACTCGCGCCTGCTGGCGGAGGGCGATAAAGTCCGCCGCCGCCGCGAATGTCCGGCATGCAGCGCCCGTTTCACCACCTACGAGATCGCGGAACTGGTGCTGCCGTCGGTGGTGAAACGCGATGGCCGCCGTGAGCCGTTCCTGGAGGAAAAGCTGCGCACCGGACTGATGCGGGCGCTGGAAAAGCGGCCCGTCAGCACCGAGCAACTTGAAAAACTCATCCTGCGAGTTAAAAATCGGGTGCGCGCCAGTAGCGAACGTGAATTGAGCAGTCAGCAGATTGGCGAATGGGTGATGGATGAATTGCGGCGTCTGGACCCGGTTGCCTATGTCCGCTTTGCTTCCGTTTACCGCAGCTTCGAGGATGTTAATGCTTTTCGCGTTGAAATCGAGCGCTTACAGAACACCTTACGCGATTCGATGAATTCCGAGTGATTGCTCCTGAACTTCTGCGCATCCCTGATGCGTCTCCCGCCGGCGGTGAATGAATGGCATGGCTGTCTGACGATTATCGCTACATGGCGCGCGCCTTGATGCTGGCCCGGCGTGGGTTGTATAGCGCCGATCCGAATCCTCGGGTAGGTTGTGTACTGGTGCGCGCGGGTGAAATCGTCGGCGAGGGCTGGCATGAGCGCGCCGGCGAACCTCATGCGGAAGTCAACGCACTGGAAATGGCGGGCGATCGGGCGCGCGGCGCGACAGCTTATGTAACCCTGGAACCCTGCTGCCATCACGGCCGCACCCCGCCTTGCACCGATGCGCTGCTGAACGCCGGCGTCACACGTATGGTTGCGGCGATGCCTGATCCGAATCCACAGGTTGCCGGACGAGGATTGACGCAATTACGCGAGGCTGGCATGACCGTGGAATGCGGGCTGCTGGAAGCGGAAGCTCAGGCGTTAAACCTGGGGTTCGTTCAGCGGATGACGCAGGGTCTGCCGTTTATCCGGGTCAAACTGGCGATGAGCCTGGATGGACGCACTGCCCTGGCTTCAGGCGAGAGTCAATGGCTGACAGGCGAGGCGGCGCGACAGGATGTGCAAAGACTTCGCGCACGCAGTTCGGCGATTCTGACCGGAATTGGCACAGTACTGGCGGACGATCCCAGTCTTAATGTCCGCCTGCCGGGAACGTCGCGCCAGCCATTGCGGGTTATTCTCGATACGGAACTGCGCACTCCCCCGACCGCGCGAATCATGCGGTTACCGGGTTCGGTGCTGATTTTCACTGGAGTGGCTGATCCGGTCGCCCAAGCGCCGCTGCGGGCCGCCGGCGCGGAAATTGTGGTAACGCCACACTGTGAATGGGAACTGGATTTACCGGCGATCATGACGGAGCTGGCCGGTCGTGAATGCAATGAAATCCATGTGGAATGCGGGCCAACTCTGGCTGGCGCCCTGTTGCAGGCCGATCTGGTAGACGAACTGGTGGTCTATATAGCTCCGGTGCTGCTCGGCAATAAGGCGCGTGGCCTGTTCCAATTACCGGAATTGACGCGGATGAGCCAGCGCACCGAGTTGGAGATACTGGAGATGCGGGCCATTGGAAAGGATTGGCGGGTAACATTAAAGCCGGTCAGTTAGAGGTTTCAAGGCTTAAATATCACATTTCAAATATAGCAAAAATTCTGGGAATTTTTGTCTCAATTATTAGATCGAATAAAGCTTTATAAAGATTTACTCTTAAAACTCTCCGGGATTCCCGCCATGTTCACCGGCATCATTACCGCCGTCGGGACGATCACAACGATTCAGCCGCAAGGCGGCGACTTTCGTCTGCGCATCGCCACCGGCAAACTGGATTTACGCGACGTCCACCTCGGCGATAGCATCGCGGTGAGCGGCGTCTGTTTGACCGCTGTCGACTTGGCCAATGACGGCTTCTGGGCTGACATGTCTCGCGAAACCCTGGAGCGCACCACGCTCGGCGAGGTAACGCCGGGAACCCGGGTCAACCTGGAAAAAGCCCTGACGCCGACAACCCGGCTTGGCGGTCATCTGGTCAGCGGCCATGTCGACGGCGTCGGCGCCGTCACCGAGTGGCGTTCCGACGGTCGCTCCTGGCGGTTGCGCATTCAAGCGCCGGATGCGCTGGCCCGCTACATTGCAGAGAAAGGCTCCATTTGTGTGGACGGAGTCAGCCTGACCGTTAACCAGGTCGATGGCGCGGCGTTCGAACTTAATATTGTCCCGCATACGCTGGTGGAAACCACGCTCGCCGATTTCAAAGTCGGTCGGCGGGTCAATCTGGAAGTGGATTTGATTGCCCGCTACCTGGAGCGCCTGCTGCTGGGCGAACGCGCCGCGCAACCTGGCGGCAGCGGTCTGACCGAGGCGCTGCTGCGCGAACACGGCTTCTGGAAATAAACACATGGCATTAAATCGCATTGACGACATTCTTACCGACCTGCGACAGGGTCACATGGTCATCATCATGGACGATGAAGACCGGGAAAATGAAGGCGATCTGCTAATGGCCGCTTCGCTGGTGCGCCCGGAAGATATCAACTTCATGGCCCGCTACGGGCGTGGCCTGATTTGTCTGACCTTGACTCGCGAACGCTGCCAACAACTGCGTCTGCCGCTCATGGTGCAGGATAATGCAACCCCCTATTCCACCAACTTCACGGTTTCGGTCGAAGCCGCTCAAGGCGTGACTACCGGCATCTCCGCCTACGACCGCGCCCATACCATCCGCACCGCGGTGCGGCCCGATGCCCGACCTGAAGACCTGGTGCAACCCGGTCATATCTTCCCATTAATGGCCCAACCTGGTGGAGTGCTGACGCGCGCTGGCCACACGGAGGCCGGCTGCGATCTGACCCGATTAGCCGGACTAGAGCCAGCAGCGGTCATTGTCGAAATCCTTAATGAAGACGGGAGCATGGCCCGACGCGCTGATCTGGAGCGCTTTGCTGAACAGCATGGCGTCAAAATCGGCACTATTGCCGATTTGATTCACTACCGGATGCAGAACGAAAAGACCGTTGAACGGGTCGCAGATACGGTAATGGCCACTGAATTCGGACTGTTCCGCGTATTGACTTACCAGGATGTCGTGGGTCGGCAGGTGCATTTCGCGCTGGTCAAGGGCGAGATTCAGGCTGGCGAACCGGTGCTGGTGCGGGTGCATGTCCAGCATTTGCTCAGCGACCTGTTGACTCTACAACTTCCCGACAGTGGTTGGCCCTTGCGCGATGCCCTGCAACGGGTGGCGAATGAATCAACCGGGATCCTGGTGCTGCTCAGTCGCCCGGAGGATCCTGCGACGCTGATTCGGCGGATGCGCGGTTATCAATTTGGCGCTGGCGAAACCTCTCGTGCGACTGATCCTTCGGCTGAATTGCGCACTTATGGCATTGGCGCGCAGATTCTGCTGGATATCGGCGTCCAGCGCATGCGCGTGCTGGGCGCGCCCAAACGTCTCAGCGGGCTGTCCGGTTTTAACCTGGAAGTCGTCGAATATGTTTCCTGACCTTGTTATTCCCCAATTTATTATCACGGAATCCTAGCTATGCAAGTCAACACTATAGAAGGCGACTTCACTCCACTTCAGGATGCCCGCTTAGCCCTAGTGGCGGCGCGCTTCAACAGCTTTATCGTGCAAAACCTGATTGACGGCGCGGTGGATGCCTTGCGCCGGCATGGGATGCCCGAGACCAATATCGACCTGATCTGGACGCCCGGATCGTTTGAACTGCCCCTGGCCGCCCAGCGCTTGGCCGCCAGCGAACGCTATGACGGTATTGTCGCGCTGGGCGCGATTATTCGCGGCGGCACTCCCCATTTCGAATACGTCGCCAGCGAGTGTGTGAAAGGATTGGCCGGCGTCTCGCTGAAGTACGATCTGCCGGTCGGTTTCGGCGTGTTGACCGTGGACACGATTGAACAGGCGGTGGAGCGCGCCGGAACCAAGGCGGGCAACAAGGGCGTTGAAGCCGCGATGGCGGTGCTGGAAATGGTCAGCCTGCTGCGCCGACTGGAAAGTTGAAAAGTGACCGAACCCCCTCGCAAAAATTTGCCCGGCAAACGCAGTTGGGCGCGGCGCTGCGCCGCGCAGGCATTGTATCAGTGGCAGATGACGGGTCAGGACCCGGCGATCATTGCCAGCGAGTTCCTGGCCGATCAGGATTTGCTCAAGGCCGATCCTGGTTATTTTCGAGAACTGGTGCATGAAACGCCTAAGTGCATGACCGAAATTGACGCTGCTTTGGAGCCGTTCCTGGATCGGCCACTAGTTCAGGTGGACCTGGTAGAACAAGCCATTCTGCGCATCGGTGGCTATGAGTTAATGCAACGTCCCGACATCGCCTATCGGATCATCATCAACGAAGCTGTGGAGTTGGCCAAGCTGTTTGGCGCGGAACAGGGCCATCGTTTCGTCAACGGGGTGCTTGACAAGCTGGCTCATGTAATCCGGCCGGTCGAATGCGCCCGTCGCTGATGATTTCCGACGAGCGGCATTGCGCGCGGTCATTCCCGCCGTTGCAAAAACCGGATGATCTCCAGCGCGAACGATTCTGCTCGCCAGGTACTGGTTGCAGTCACATGGGTTGCATACGGCATGATCCAGAGTCCACAGTTTGGAATGGCGCCGAACATTTCCAGAATCTGATCCAGCGGCGCTACTGGGTCACGATCGCCGACCACGATCAGCGTCGGTTGAGTGATGCGCTCCAGAATCTCCAGATCGTGGGCATGATCGCTGGTCGCCGGTTCCAGCGCTTCTGAAACCCGCAGGATGACGTCCTCCCAGGCATCCGGCCCGCCCTGGGGATGATGAACGTCGCTTAGCCATTTGTGCATCCCCACGCTGCGCCAGTACTCCGGGTCAGCCATATTGCGGGTTCCGGCATAGGTGACTTCATCCTTGCGGTAGCCGATCCGATACAATACCAGCCGTTTCACCCGCGCGGGGTAGTGAAGGGTCAGCCACAGCGCCACGGCTCCACCCATCGAGGAACCTGCCAAATTCGCCGCTGGCAACGTCAATTCATCCATCAGTTCTAATACAGCACGGCCCATGTCGCTGACGGTAAGCCGGTCGGCGATCATGGGAGTGCGGCCATGTCCCAAATGATCAGGGACAATCACCCGGAAATGACGCGCTAGCAGGGAAAGTTGCGGTTGCCATTCCGCGCCGCTCATGCCGCCGCTGTGCAATAGAATCAATGGTTCGCCCTGACCGCTTTCGGTGTAATGCAGGATCGCCATGCGCTTATATGCTCCCTATGAGGTGAATGGCGGTTATTATAGCCATCCAGTTTGGCTTTCCCGATAATTCGGTCATTTAGATGCCTTATTTCCCACCCCAATCCTCCCCTTAGGCGGGAGAGAGAGGAGCACGTTTTCGATGAGCATGACTTCCCGCTATTATCGCGCTCTCGGTCCCCACGGCTTTCATCGGGTCCACTACACCGAATGGGGCGATCCCGACAATCCCAAAGTCCTGGTCTGTGTCCACGGGTTGACCCGCACCGGTCGTGATTTCGATTTTCTGGCCGCCACGCTGGAACAGGAATATCGAGTGCTTTGCCCGGACGTCGTCGGACGAGGTCAAAGCGACTGGCTGACCGACAAAGCGGACTATACCTATCCGCTTTACGTGAACGACATGGCTATGCTGCTGGCGCGCATTGACGCCGAGCGGGTGGATTTTGTCGGTACATCGATGGGGGGCCTCATCGGCCTGTTCCTGGCCAGTCATACCGGGACTCCGATCCACAAGCTGGTTATCAATGATATTGGTCCGCGCATTCCCGCTGCGGGACTGGAGCGGGTTGCGGATTATGTCGGCCAGATTATCGTCTTTGAAAGCATTGATAAAATGGAGCGCTTCCTGCGCACGATCGCCGCCGCATTCGGCAATTTAACGGATGAGCAATGGCGGCATATGACGGTGCATAGCGCCCGGCAACTGGAGGATGGTCGCTATACGCTCGCTTACGATCCGGGCATCGCCGTGAATTTCAAGACGCTAGACTTGAAGGATATTGACCTGTGGCCATTGTGGGACGCTGTACCCTGCCCAACCCTGGTGCTGCGCGGCGAATATTCCGACATACTGGATCATGCTGACGCGGTCGCCATGACCGAACGCGGCCCCAAGGCGAAATTGATCGAGTTTCCCGGTATGGGCCATGCCCCGGCGCTGATGGCCGACGATCAAATCGCCGTAGTGCGCGACTGGCTGCTGGCGGATTGACTCCGTTCTTAACGCCCCAAGGTTGCAGGAAATCTATCAAAATGCGCTGTGACCTTGTTTTGGAACAAGCTGATAGATGGTGAGGACTTAATGCTTACCACCTATCAGTTCCTCATCGCGGACAGATCGATAGCTTGCAGCTCGTAACTCGTAGCCCTGGATTCCGCTTCGCTTCATCCGGGCTACAACATCTACAACGGCCTGTGATGCAGAACTGATAGGTGGTAAGCTTCAATCACCTCGGTCGTTACGCGATGCATGAAGTAGTTTAATATGGAGTTTTTCCAATCATTGAGAAACAGAGCGCGTTGTCCTGCATTACGCCGGGTCCACCCCGCACATCGTGATTTTCCCAGGCGTGACCTAACCTGGACGCCTATAGTGATAAACACCCTGCTCTTTTGCGGAGAAACGAAATGTTGCACGTCTATGGTTGCCCGAATACGCGCTCCCAACGCGTGGTCTGGGCATTGGAGGAAGTCGGCGCGACTTACGAATATCACCCGGTCAACTTGTTGGCCGGTGATGGTCGCCAACCGGATTACCTGGCGCTTAATCCCGGCGGCAAGGTGCCGACGCTGGTCGATGGCGAGTTGATTCTGAACGAATCGGCGGCGATTTGCACCTATCTTGGCGACCGCTTCTCCACCAGCGGTCTGACGCCACCCCCCGGTTCCGTGGAGCGCGCGCTGTATAATCAGTGGTGCTTTTTCATCCTGAGCGAACTAGAACAACCGTTGTGGACGATCACTAAACATCGCTTCGCCTTACCGGAAAAGCGGCGCGTCCCGGCGATTTTCGATACGGCGCACTGGGAATGGGGCGTGGCCGCACGTGTGTTGGCGACCGGCTTAGGCGAGCGGACGTTTCTGGTCGGAGAGCGCTTCACGGTAGCCGATCTTCTCGCCGCGCACACATTAGCCTGGGCGCGCGCGTTTGCAATGCCGTTCGGTCATGCGACGCTGGAGACCTACGCGGATCGGTTGTTGGAGCGCTCGGCTAGGGCACAGGCGATCCAACGAGAACAGGGCGTTGTCCCACCGATTGCGTGACAGGGGCATTGCAATAGCGCGATCACCTTCCCTACTGGTGCCGGGGAATCCGAACCACCCTCCGGCAACGTTGGGGATTCGCTTTGTTTAAGTTAAGGGTTCATATCCAGCAGAAGACCTGCTGCTCGGCGCCTCGTGGTGGGCAAATTCGCCGCAAGGTCGCAGCGCCGATGGTGACCCAGGGCAATCGCGCTATGTGGTAATCGGACTGGGCTGGCCGAAGAGGAGACGTAACCGGTAATCATCATTGAGGGTGGCCCGGAGTTTACGGCGGCGGATGCTGTCGCGCGGCGGGCCGTTGTGGCGCAACACGTTGCGAGCCATGCGACGAATCACGGCCAAATTCGCCGCCGAGTGATTCTTTCGAGTCCGGCAGGCATCTTCGCCAAATTGCACGTCCAAGACCCAGTGCTGTTGGTTTTCGATCCCCCAATGGCCGCGGACGGTGGCGGCAAACCGGTCGCGATCCGCCAGCGAGCACAGGAAATAGCGACATTCGGTACGCGTGTGGTTGCCGATGAGCCGGATGGACTCCACCCGGCCGACCGCGTGGAGTCCCACCCAATCCGGTTTCGCTTCCAGCCAGTCGATCTGGCTGCTCAGGGCATAGCGGCGAATCTCGATCCGGCCGTGGTCTTTTTCCACCGTTTCCAGCACGGGCAGGCGCGCGCACGCCACTTCGGTATCCAGCCAGAGCTGGACGTCCTCGCAGACGGTTGGATGGTTGTCCTTGAGCGCCAGTACGTAGTCGGCGCCCCCTCCACAATCTGACGGGCGATCGTCTTTTGGCCACCTATGGCGTCGAGCGACACCACCGCCCCCTGGAGGTCAAGCAACTCCAGCAGGTTTGGGATCGCCGTGATCTCGTTGGACTTCTCCGCCACCGCCTGCTGCGCCAACACCCAACGGGCCTGCCCGGCAAACGCACCGACGAGATGCACCGCCGGGTTTTCACCGTCCCGGCTCCCGCGCACCGTCTTGCCATCCACACCAATCTGTTGGCCGACCCAATGAGGTAACGCGGCCGTCGCCCAAGCGGTAAAGACCGTCTGGAACGCGACCGGGTCCATCCGCCCCAGCACGTCGCTCAAGGTGTCGTGCGAGGAAATCCCATTGGGTCACTCCAAAAACCCCCGCAACCAGGCTTCCTTCTCTTCGGCAAAGTCCGCCATCCCCACCCAGTCTTCCACACCACTGAGTACCGCACAGAGCACCATCATCAGAATATCATGGAGTTTATGGAGCTTGTTCCGGGTCTTGCGGCGCGGATCAGGTAGGCCGGCGAAATAGGGGCGCGGGTCGAGTCATCGGGGCAATATCAGTCCTCTCCATCCAATAACCAGGTTCCGTTATCCCAGCCCTCCATCTCCTGTCAACTCCCTGCATAGCGCGATTGCCCTGGATGGTGACCCTGAAGGACGACCAAATTTCTCACAGTACGTCATAATACCCGATCAGACCCGCTTGACGGCGGCTATGGCCTCACGATCCATCAGCGCCGGCCCCACCCAGACCACTGTCTTTCTGGCGCCGGCCCCCGCTGCTAATTCCTTGAAAACACGCTCCTCGACCTCGCTGAGTCCTTGTTCGGTCTTTTCCAGAGGGTGCATTACAATGCACGGCTTGATCAACCACCACGCTCGCTGCTTTAACCTACGCAGACCCTTTGCTAGCGTGGCCTCGGCAACCGTGAATTGGCCTACCAGTAACCGTGCAGTGGTAAAAGGCTGAACAGGGATTTCCGTCACGGTCTTTCCGGTCGATAGATGCTTCAGTTCCATGCGGTTCGCATAAACCTTCACGTAAACCGTATGATTTAACCACTGGCTGAACATTGCTCACTCGCTGAATGATCGGTGTTGTCCATTAGTCTTGCCGATTGTGATCCCCATATTCTTGGTGAATCCAGTTTGAATGGAACTGTCTAATCAGTGTAGAAGACTGATCCAGATGATGCCTCGTTTGGAGGAGTACTGCCATGAACGCTGAGTGGATGTTTGATGCACGTAAAATCCCTGATGAAGTGATGAATGATCTACGTCGGATTGCCGTCCGTGCGATCGATGAAAAGCACTATAGCCCAGAGTGAGTGGCTGATTTATTCGGTATCGATCGAACGAGCATTGATGACTGGCTCGGCGTTGGTGCATAAATAAACTGAGGGCGATATTTTCCCCTCTCTCTGTTTTTTCAAGACAGAATAGCCCTGCAGGGGACGGAAACGGGCATGCCGAGGTAGGTCATGACATTCAAGGCGGCCACTCGGACATGCACCTCCGTGACCTGGGTTTCGAAAAGGCGGGAGGCCAGACGCTCACCGAACCGTTGTTTAAAGCGGTCGATGCCATGTTCGGCGAGACTGCGGCGATGATAGCCGACGGCTTGTTTCCAGGCGGGCAGCCCCTGCCCGGCGATGGTGGCCACTGCTTGAGTGCGGGGATGATCCGCCTCCCACGGCACGGCATTCTCTCGGGGCGGCACCGCCACCGTCGCCTCGCGTTTCATAGCCGCGTCGTACACGCCGCGGGTGTCGTAAGCGCCATCCCCATCCACTTGCGCAATGTCCCTCTCAATTTGATCGAGCAATCCCTGGAACACTTCACCGTCCGTCCAGGCCTCCGTGGTCACCTCGACGGCCAGGGCATCTTTGACCTCCGCATCAAAGGCCAAATGCACCTTACGCCACGTCCGCCGCTTCCCCGCCCCATGCCGGCGTACCTTCCACTCCCCTTCGCCGTCGATCTTCAACCCGGTCGAATCCACCACCACATGCATCGGTTTGGCCCGCTGGCGGCGCGGAATCTGGACCGTCAGGGTCTGGGCCCGGCGCGACAGCAGGGTGTGGTCGGGAATGGACAACGTCAATCCCATCAACGAGACGATCGAACCCGCCAGCCCTTCCACCATGCGGTAGGGCACATCGAACACCGCCTTCAGGGTCAACAGCGCTTGAATGGCGCTATCGGAATACTAGAACGGTGCACCCCGTCGGCCCGTCGGCGCGGGCCGCCAGTGCTCGCGCAAAAATTCCTCGTCAAACCCGATCGTCAAACGGCCCCGTCGCACCAAGGCGCGATCATACTCGGGCCAGTTCGTAACTCGATACTGGACTTTTTGAGGGGCCGTTTGTGCCGCTGGAATCGCTTCGGCGGTCATGACAGCTTCTCCAGTCGGGGGGCTTAACTACTTTGACAGTCCAAAAGGTATTTATGCACCAACGCCTGTTCATGGCAGTACTCCTCCAAACGAGGCATCATCTGGATCAGTCTTCTACACTGATTAGACAGTTCCATTCAAACTGGATTCACCAAGAATATGGGGATCACAATCGGCAAGACTATACCATGACAGGATTTAGCGACATTACGACTGACGAGATAGGTCCTGCTTCTTTCCATCCTCTAATCCCTAATCCCCAATAAGTCAGCGATAGCATTTGCCGCTTGTTCGGTGGCGTTGTGACGCAGGCAGATATGCAGCGCTTCGAATTCCCTGGTCAGATCTTCAACTCTGGAAGAATCCGCCAGCCACTCCAGCAGCGCAGCGCCCAAGCGTGGCGTGGTTGCCGCTTCCTGGAAAAATTCCGGGACCCTTTCCCGCCCAGCCAGCAGATTGGGCAGGGCGAAATGTCGAATCGTCACCAGTCGCCGGGCGATCCAGGCCGTGAGCGGCGCCACCCGGTAAGCTACCACCATAGGCCGCTTGAGCAGCATGGCCTCCAGAGTCGCGGTGCCTGAAGCCAGCAACACGACATCGGCAGCGGCCATGACCTCGCGGGAATGCCCCTGCATCAGCGTCAAGGGCAAATCCGGCGCATGTTCGGATCGCAATTTTTCCAGCGTCACATACAGTTGGGGAGTCGCTGCCGGCATCAGAAAATGCACATCAGGCTGCTGCGCGTGCAACCAGCGCGCGGTATCGAGAAACAGTGCCCCCATACGCCCGATTTCACCACGGCGACTGCCAGGCAGCAAGGCAATGACGCGCCTTCCATCCAGGAACGATAAACCTAGTTGCCGCCGAGCCTCCCCAGCATCGTTGTGCAGAGGAATCGCATCGGCCAGCGGATGTCCCACATAGCGCACTGGGACACCGTGGCGCGCGTAGAATGCTTCTTCGAAAGGGAACAGCGTCAGCATTAGATCCACGGCGCAGGCGACCTTGCGCACTCGCCAAGGGCGCCACGCCCACACCGTCGGGCTGACATAATGTGCGGTGCAAATACCACAAGCGCGCAGCTGGCGCTCCAGACCCAGGTTGAAATCCGGCGCATCAATGCCGATAAAGACATCGGGGCGGGCAGTTGTCAGTTGCTGGCGCAGTTGCCGCCGGATGCGAAACAGTTCCGGCAAATGGCGCAGCACTTCCACCAGCCCCATCACCGCTAGTTGCTCAAGGGGAACCAAACTTTGTAAACCCTGGGCGATCATGCCCGGTCCACCAATCCCAGTGAACCGCGCCTGGGGATAGCGCGCCTTCAAGGCGGCGATGAGACTGGCGCCCAGCAGATCGCCGGAAGGCTCACCTGCAACCAGAGCGATGTGCATAACCAACGTAATACCGTTTCTCGATAGGTTTTGAACCCTGGATTCCCCCCTTTAGCAAAGGGGGGTGAGGGGGGATTTGAACACCGTGGATTGACGCTGCCTGTCGAAATCTTCCCCGACCCCCCTTTTTCAAAGGGGGGAGACTCTGCGGCAATGTCATTGAACATAATGGGAATGGGTATAAGTTAGCGGACGATGCCATTACGGGATGGCGCAGCCAGGAAATCGGCCAGAATTTGCAGACGCGGAAAATCCACCGTCATCTCTCTCACCTTCTCCACGGCTTCTTCCAGCCGTAAATTGGCGCGGTAAATCACCTTGTAAGCGCGACGAACGGCCTGAATTTCCTCATCAGCGAAACCACGTCGACGCAACCCTTCGGCGTTGATGCCATAGGGTTCAGCGCGGTAACCGGCCACCGTAACGTAGGGAGGCACATCCCGATGCACCCCACAGGCGAAGCCGCAAAAACTGTGCGCACCAAGCCGGGTGAATTGATAAACCAGGGCGAATCCCCCCAACGCCACATCGTCCTCAATATGAACATGACCGGCCAACGACGCTCCATTAGCAAAGATCGTTCGATTGCCGACCACACAATCATGAGCAACGTGGACATAAGCCATGATCCAGTTGTCATCGCCCAGCCGGGTGACGCCAGCATCCTGCACCGTACCGCGATTGATGGTCACGAACTCACGGATGGTGTTGCGGTCGCCAATCTCCAGACGGGTCGGTTCACCGCCATATTTTTTGTCCTGGGGCATCTCGCCGAGCGAGGCAAACTGGTAGATACGATTATCGTGGCCAATACGAGTTGGTCCTTGAATGACCACATGTGGGCCAATCCAGGTGCCCCTGTCAATCTCCACATTCGGTCCGATCACCGAAAACGGGCCGACGGTCACGTCCGGCGCGAGTTGGGCCGATGGGTCTACCACGGCGCGCGCATCGATCACAGGTCAATGTCCCGTTTGGCGCACAAGAATTCGGCAGTTGCTACGAGTTGGTCATCGACCTTCGCTTCGCCGAAAAACTTACCGACGCCGCGCTTGATGCGATCCAATCGTACTTCCACGATCAGTTGATCGCCCGGCTCTACCGGTCGCTTGAAGCGCGCATTATCAACTCCAACCAGGTAGTACATGGAATGATGGTCCGGTTTTTCTTCCTGACTCTTGAAAGCCAGAATTCCGGTGGCCTGCGCCAGCGCCTCCAGAATCAGCACGCCGGGCATGATGGGCCGTTGAGGAAAGTGTCCGAGAAAAAACGGTTCGTTAAAACTGACGTTTTTGAGACCAGTTAGCGATCGCCCAGGATCAATCGCCAGCACCCGATCGATCAACAGAAACGGATAGCGATGTGGCAAGTATTCCAAAATCCCCTGAATATCCATCGATTCCAAAGTCTTATCCCCTCAAACAGAGCCATCTTGGCGCTTGATTGTTTTTTCCAGAGCGGTTAACCGGCGGAACAGTTCATCCAGTCGACGCAAACGGGCGCTGATCCTGTTCCATAGCCGGTTCGGTTCAACCGCCAGTCCTGAGGAATAAACGCCGGATTGCGTGATGGACTGGGCCACCAATGACATCCCTGTTACCTGGACTCGATCGGCAATAGTTAAATGACCGGCAACGCCCACGCCTCCTCCCAACATGCAATGCCGACCAATGCGCGCGCTGCCTGCAATGCCAACACAACCGGCCAACGCGCTATGGGCCCCAATATGGACGTTGTGAGCGATCTGAATCTGATTATCCAGCTTGACTCCGTCCTCGATCACCGTGTCTTCCAAAGCGCCGCGGTCAATGGTGGTGTTAGCGCCGATCTCGACATCGTCGCCGATCCGGACACTGCCGAGTTGCGGCACTCTGAGCCAACGGCCATCCTGCTCAAGAGCCAGCCCAAAACCATCGCTACCGATCACTGCGCCTGGATGTACTAACACCCGGCGTCCCAACCGCACCCGATGACAGACCGTCACCCGCGCCATCAGGCGACTTGCCGCCCCGATCAGCGCTTGTTCGCCAATCACACAGTGGGGTCCCACACTAACGCCCGTTTCGATGGTAGCGCCCGCTTCTACCACGCAGTGCGGACCAATCCAGACGTTTTTGGCAATTCGCGCCCTAGAATCAACCCAGGCGGTGGAATGAACGCCCGTCTGCGGTTCAGCTACCGGTTCGAACAGCGCAGCCGCCCGTGCGTAGGCGATATGCGGGTTATCGGCGATTAGCGCCGGCGCCGGACAAGCCGCAGCATCCCTCGGCGACACAATAACCGCCGCCGCACGAGTGGCTGGAAGATAATGTCGGTAGCGGGAATGAATCAAAAAACTGAGCTGCCCGGTTTCCGCACTGTCCAATGACGCTACGCCAGTGATGACCGTCGCTGTATCCCCGCCCCGCAGGCGCGCGCCGGATACAACGGCAATCTCGCCGAGCGTGGTCATCGAAAAATTACCTGCTGGAAGTCAGTCGCTTGAGCACCTTGTCGGTCACATCAACTTGCGAACTGGCATACAGCGTCGCACCGTCGTTGATGACCAGATCAAAGCCTTCTTCCCTGGCGAGATTGTTGATCACATCCAGCACCTGCTTCTGGAACTTGCCCAGCTCTTCATTACGACGCAGGTTGAAGTCTTCCCGGAGTTCTGCATTGGTCCGGTTGAGTTCCCGCGCCTGACTGCGAATATCGCTTTCCAGATTACGACGCTGGCTTTCGCTCATCACCGCTCCGTCTTTCGCCAATTTTTCCTCCAGTCGGCGCAACGACTTTTGCGCCTCGACTAGACCTTTTTGCCGTGGAGCGAATTCCTGCTCCAATCGCTTGCTGGCCGCCTCGGCTTGCGGCGCGCTATTCAGGATCTTGGCAATACTGACAAAACCGATCTTCAGATCAGCCGCCTGCGCCAACGAGAGCGGCAACGCCAATGCCGCTGCGATTAAAAAACGCTGCTTGAGCTTCACTCGATACCTGCCTTCAAGAAAGTGAACGAAGATGCGTAAGAAAATAAAGTCTAGCAAAAGCCGCCATGATTCGGTTGCTCCTCCACTATCAATTGAACGGTACGCCGAAAGAGAACTGGAACGCCTCGGTTTCATCCTCGGGTTTATCGTTAAGCGGCGCGGCCACACTCAACACGATTGGCCCCAGCGGCGATAGCCACAGACCGGAAATACCTACGGAGTAACGCAACTCGCCAGCATCGAAATCGCTGGTGGTGGCGAACACATTACCCGCATCGAAGAAGGCGGCAACCCGCACGTTTTCCGATTTCTCCATGAACGGCACAGGCAGGATGAGCTGGGTGCTGGCAGTGGTCTTGAACGCGCCGCCGCTAGGCTCATTATTGCTATAACGCGGTCCCAGGGTATTTGTCTTGTAACCGCGCACCGAGCGCAGACCGCCCGCATAGAAATTTTCAAAAAACGGCAGGCCGTCGGTATCGCCGTAACCATCGCCATAGCCAATCTCACCCCCGAGCGTCCAGGTCATCCAGCGCGCCAACGGGTAGTAGAACACCCCGCGATAGCTCAGCTTGTAATATTCCACATCGCTGCCAGGAACAGCGAACTCGGTGGTAATTTGATTCAGCGCGCCACTGGTCGGGAAAACGGTGCGATTGCGGCTATCGCGCGCCCAACTGGCGTCCAGTTTGAAGGTGTTAAAGGTATCGCCGTTACGGTTGATGTAGTCAATAATTTCAACCGGCGTACTCGTTGTCGTATCGATTTGCACATGATCATAACCGGGGAGGATCAGCAAGGTGTCAAATTCATTCAGGGGAAAACCGAAACTAACCTGGCCGCCATAATTGTTCAATACATAATCAGCCGTATTAACCTGTGCGGCGTCAATGTTCTGATAGTAAACCCGGAACCCGCGACTGACTCCATCGATGGTGTAATAGGGATTGTTGTAAGCCAGGCTGTAGTTGGCGCCGATATCGCTGTTGTTCAACACCAGGCTCATTTGATTGCCAGTACCGAGAAAGTTGTTCTGGGTCACGCTCGCATTCAGCAAGAGGCCCGACTCCTGACCATAACCGATGCCAAATAACAGGCTGCCTGAGGGCCGCTCGACCAGCGTATAGTTCACATCAACCTGATCGTTCGTTCCCGGCGCCGCTGCTGTGTCAACATTAACGCTCTCCAGATAATCCAGGCGCTGAAGACGGGTTTTGGAACGGTCGAGATCCTTAGTGGAATACCAGGCGCCTTCCGCTTGCCGCATTTCCCGGCGCAATACTTCATCCTGAGTCTTGGCGTTGCCCTGGAAGTTGATACGCCGCACATAAACCCGTCGGCCTGGATCGACCAGGAAGGTCAAATCCACTGTCCGGTTTTCGTCGTTGACCTGGGGTATGGTGTTGACGTTAGCGAAAGCATAACCCTCATTGCCCAGCCGTTCGCCCACTTTTTTGGTGATCTCGGCAATCTTGGCCCGAGAGAAGGTTTCGCCGGATTCAATCTCAATCAGCTTGCGCAACTCTGCTTCGGGCACGACTCCGAAATTACCGGTCAATTGAACACCCTGGACCGTGTAGGGTTCGCCCTCGGTAATGTTAATCGTGATATAAACGTCTTTCTTGTCCGGAGTGATCGAGACTTGGGTGGAATCCACATTGAATTTGAGATAACCGCGATCCAGATAGAAAGAGCGCAGCGCTTCGATATCCGCCGCCAGCTTTTGCTTGGCGTATTGATCATCCTTGGTGAAGAAAGAGAACCAACCCGTGGTGGATGACTGCATAAGTCCCAGCAGTTCTTTCTCGGTGAATGCCTTATTGCCAACGATATTGATCTGACTAATGCTGGCCACGGCGCCTTCGGAAATAATCAGCTTGATAGCAACCCGGTTACGCTCCAGCGGACGCACCTGGCTGTCGATCTTCACAGCGTAGCGGCCTCGGCTGTAGTACTGCTGCAACAGTTCCTGCTCCACTTTGTCGAGTAAGGAGCGGTCAAACACGCGGCCCTCCGCCAGCCCGACCGAGGTTAAAGCCTTTTTCAAATCATCCGTACTGATGTCCTTGTTGCCTTCAATCTCGACTTCGGCAATGGCGGGCCGTTCGATAACTTTAATAATCAACACATTACCGCTTCTTTCCAATTGCACATCGGTAAAAAAGCCCGTCTTGAACAGCGCACGGATAATGTCTGGATAATCCTGCTCGGAAATGGACGAGCCGACCTTCGCCGGCAGATAGTTGAACACTGTCCCCGCCGAAATGCGTTGCAACCCCTCAACCTGGATGTCCTTTATGACAAATTCGCTGGCATGCGCCACAGATGCCGCAACCCACAAGCCAAGCGCCAAAATTAGATGATGGTAGGATTTCATAAGCGAGTCGTGATCTCCGGCCTGAATTGGCGGCTCCTATCCCAGAAGACGATTAAAATCATTGAACAACGCGAGTCCCATCAGCATCAGCAACAGGACCATGCCCACCTGCTGTCCAACATGCTGGATCGCCTCGGACAACGGACTGCCTTTGACGATTTCAATCAGGTAATACAACAGATGTCCACCGTCCAGCACCGGCACCGGCAGCAGATTCAAAACCCCCAGGCTGATGCTGACCAGGGCCAGTAACGACAGGAACGCGATCCACCCGGCGCTGGCGGCCTGGCCAGCGAATTGGGCTATGGTCAGCGGGCCGCTCAGATTATCCAGCGAAGCCTTGCCAATGAGCATTCGGCCCAGCATGCGCAAGGTCAGCAATGACATGTCCCAGGTTTTACCGATGGCGGCTCCGACCGCGTCCAATGGCCCATAACGCACCACGACTCGCAAATCTTCAGCCAGATCAGGCGGTATTTGCGCGACCGCGCCGATAAAACCCGTTCGCTCGCCCTGGGGATTTTCTCGGGTATCGGGAATCAGTTCCAGCGCTTGCTCAAATCCGTCGCGTTCAATACGCACATTCAGCGACTGGCCGGGGTGGCGTTCGATAATAGCGCGCCATTGCTGCCAGTCAGTGACAGATTCTCCATCGGCCACGAGGATGCGGTCGCCGGATTGCAATCCTGCCCGGCTTGCAGCGCCGTCCGGCAACACCTGGCCGATCACCGCCGGCAGCACCGGCTGCCAGGGCGTCAAGCCCATCCGTTCAAATACTCGCACTTCTTCATCCGATTCCGGGGCATAGCGCGTGTCCAGCGTGCGGATGCGCGTTCGACCATCAATATCCCTGACCTCAACCTGGACCTGCTCTTCCGCCATGGTGCGATCCACCAGCGCCAGCATGACCGCGCCCAGCGCCGGGGTAGGCTCATTGTCAACAGCAATGATCAGATCGCCTTTGCGGAATCCGCCCGCTTCAGCCAGCGATCCGGCTACGGGCGCATCCATCACAGGTTTGACTCCAGGAACGCCGATGACGAACATACCCGCGTAAGCGAGGATGGCGAATACAAAGTTAAAAAACGGTCCCGCTAGTACAATGGCAATGCGCGAACCCACCGGTTGCCGGTTAAACGCCCGGTGCAACTGATCAGCAGGCACATCGCCCTCGCGTTCGTCAAGCATTTTTACATAACCGCCCAACGGCAGCGCAGCGATCACGTATTCCACATCATCCTGGCCACGTCGCCGCCACAGCGGTTTGCCAAAGCCAACCGAAAACCGCAGCACCTTGACGCCCAGCCGACGCGCGACCCAGAAATGCCCGAATTCATGCACCGTGATCAACACTCCCAGAGTGACGATCAGGGCCAGTAATGAAATCAGTGGACTGCTGCTCATCATGAAAGACCTCTGCCATGCGCGGCGACCCATTCGCCGGCCACGGTTCGGGCCTGGACATCGTCATCGAGGATGACCGCCAGTGACGCAATAGCGCGTCTGTTCACCCGCTCCAGAGTGTATTGGACAACAGTATGGATGTCAGTGTAGCGAATCCGTCGATCGAGAAAGGCTTGCACGGCAATTTCGTCAGCTGCATTAAGAATGACCGGGGCCGTGCCGCCCGCGGCCAGCGCGGCAAAAGCCAGTTCCAGGCAGGGGAAGCGCGAGAAGTCCGGGGTCGTAAACTCCAGGGGAGCCATTTGGGCAAAATCCAGGAATGTTGCCCCTGACGCCAATCGTCGCGGCCAAGCCAGGGCATGGGCAATGGGAGTGCGCATATCCGGATTGCCCAGTTGAGCCAGCACCGAGCCATCCCGGTATTCCACCATGGAATGAATCACGCTTTGCGGGTGAACCACCACTTCAATCCGTTCCGGCGGCGCGCCAAACAGCCAATGCGCTTCGATGACTTCCAGACCCTTGTTCATCATGGTGGCCGAATCGACGGAAATTTTCCGACCCATGCTCCAGTTTGGATGCGCGCAAGCTTGTTCTGGAGTCGCTTTCGGTAGTTGTTCGAGGGGGGTGAGGCGAAACGGTCCGCCCGAACCAGTTAGAAGAATGCGCCGTACTCCGACAGCGTCAAGTCCTTCCGTAGCAAAGGTTGGAGGAAGACACTGAAACACTGCATTATGTTCACTGTCGATGGGCAATAATTCCGCACCCCGCTCGCGCACCGCCGCCATGAACAGCGGCCCGGCCATGACCAGCGCCTCCTTGTTGGCCAGCAGCACTCGCTTGCCGGCCCGCGCCGCCGCCAGGGTCGGCAACAAGCCGACGGCCCCGACAATCGCCGCCATGACGGCCCCAACTCCCGGCAAAGCCGCCACCCGCTCCAATCCTTCCACACCCGCCAGCACCTCGACCCTGCGCCCTGTCGTCTGTAACCGGTCACGTAACTGCTCCGCAGCGTCGGCGTCCGCCATCACCGCATACTCGGGTTCATGGGTCAGGCATTGTTGAAACAGACCTTCGACATCACGATGCGCGGTCAATGCGACCACCCGGAAACGCTCGGGGTGACGCTGTAGCACATTCAGCGTACTGACGCCGATGGAGCCAGTGGAACCGAGAATGGCGATGCCGATCGGCCCACTCATCCCCATACTCCATGGAGGCCCAGCAGAAAGACCGGCGCAGCCGCAGTCAGACTATCCACTCGGTCGAGAACACCGCCGTGCCCCGGTAGAAGCGATCCGCTATCCTTCACCCCGCACTGGCGTTTGAGCATACTCTCGAACAAGTCCCCAGCAATGGAAAAACCCACGGTAATCAAACATATCATCACGAACGCCGGCCAGCGCGCCCCAACATCCAGTAACGCTGCGCCGGCCAGCGCCAGCACCAACGTCGCCATCACGGCGCCGCCAACTCCTTCCCAGGTTTTGCCCGGACTGATTGCCGGTGCCAGCTTGCGCTGCCCCCAGCGGCGGCCCGCGAAATAGGCGCCGACATCCGCCGCCCAGACCAGCAGGAACAGAAACAGCACATAGCTCGGTCCAAATTCGCCGCGCAATTCCATGAATGCCGCCCATGGCGCGACCAGCACGATCACGCCAGCGATCCCTATCGCCAATGACCGATCCTGATGATCAGGGCGTTGAGCATAGTAGCGCAGCCACAGCAGCGCGCCGCACCAACTCAGGACCACCACGCTCAGCAGACCACTCATAAGCGCCGTGTGGTCGAGCAGCGGCCAGATCGCCAGAATGAGCAGCAGCACTCCGCCCACATACAGTCCTCGATCACGCGGCGCCGCCAAACCCACCAGCCTCGTCCATTCCCAGGCGCCGGGCAAAATAATCGTCAACAGCGCCAAGCCAAATCCTGTTGCAGGCAATTTCAACACGGCCCAAATGACCAGGAGCGCCAAAATGCTTGCCGTGATAACGCGCTGCTTAAGCATGGCTACCCCACGCGACTTGTTCGCTGGTCTGGCCGAACCGCCGCAGGCGATTGGCAAAGGCGGCGCAAGCGGCGTCCAGGTCACCCGCGTCATAGTCCGGCCACAGTCGTTCGCTGAAATACAGCTCGGTATAAGCCAGTTGCCAGAGCAGAAAATTGCTGATGCGCTGCTCTCCACCGGTGCGAATGAACAAATCCGGCTCCGGCAGATCAGCCAGGCAGGTATAGCGGTGATAGATCTCCATGGTTAAATCATTGGGCGATAATCGACCCGCGGCAACGTCCTCAGCAACCCGCCGCGCAGCCTGGAGGATATCCCAGCGGCCACCGTAATTAGCGGCAATCACCAGCGTTAGGCCGGTGTTCCGCATCGTGCGCTTCTCCGCTTTGGCGATATAGTCCTGCAGGGTCGGGGAAAAGGCGCTATGGTCGCCGATGAATCGCAACCGGACATTAGCGACGTCCAATCGCCGAATCTCACTGCGCAAGGTGGTTAAGAACAGGTTCATCAGGATTTCGACTTCCCGGCGCGGCCGACGCCAGTTCTCACTGCTGAACGCGAAGAGTGTTAATACAGGAATATCGCGTTCAACACAGGCCTCGACCACGCGCCGCACGGCCTTGGCCCCCTCGCGGTGCCCAACCGTGCGTGGTAGGGAACGCTGCTGCGCCCAACGGCCGTTGCCATCCATGACAATCGCCACATGACGAGGCCGCCAGCCGCCAGCTACAGGCGCTGTCTGGCCATCATCCGACATGCCGTTGATTTCTCATATAAATTCACGCCAGGGTAGAAAATCCAGATGATCTCCTCAAATTTCCATTAATTCAGCTTCCTTGGCAGCGAGAATCTTGTCCACCTCCTGAATATGCCGGTCGGTCAACTTCTGCGTTTCATCCTGAGCCTGTCGTTCAGCATCTTCAGTAATTTTTTTGTCCTTGAGCAGCGCCTTGAACTGATTGTTGGCATCCCGACGGATGTTACGGATCGCGACCTTGGCGCTTTCCCCTTCCTGTCGAACCACTTTCACCAAATCCCGGCGGCGCTCCTCGGTCAGCGCCGGCAAAGGCACCCGGATCGCTGTGCCGGCGGTGACGGGATTTAGACCCAGATCGGATTTCATGATCGCTTTCTCAATCGGGCCGACCATGTTCTTTTCCCAAGGCGTTACCAGCAGAGTGCGAGCGTCGGCGACGCCAACGGACGCCACTTGATTGAGCGGCGTCTCATTGCCATAGTAGCTGACTGTAATATGGTCTAACAGACTAGCATGGGCGCGCCCGGTGCGCAGCTTGGTTAAGTCGTGCTTGAGCGTATCTACGCTCTTGGCCATGCGGGCCGTTGCGTCTTTCTTGATGTCGTCGATCATGGTCGTCATTCCCGCACCACAGTGGTGCCTACCTTCTCGCCACACACGATCCTGACCAGATCGCCGGGGTGATTGATGTTAAAAACCATCAGCGGCAGGTCATGTTCACGGCACATGACAATAGCCGTAGCGTCCATAACTTGCAGTTTACGCGCCAGAGCCTCATCGTAGGTCAAGCGGTCATAGCGCACGGCGTGCGGGTCTTTGAAAGGATCCGCGGAATAAATGCCGTCGACCTTGGTCGCCTTGAGCATGACGTCGGCATTAATCTCAATAGCTCGCAGGCTGGCGGCGGAATCGGTAGTGAAAAAGGGGTTGCCGGTGCCCGCAGCGAAGATCACGACCCGCCCCTTCTCCAGATGGCGAATAGCGCGGCGGCGGATATAGTCCTCGCAGACCTGATTAATACGGATGGCCGACATGACGCGAGTGAAAACACCCAGTCGCTCCAGCGTATCCTGCATTGCCAACGAATTCATGACCGTAGCCAACATTCCCATGTGATCAGCAGTCACCCGGTCCATGCCCGCCTGCGCCAATCCTGCGCCGCGAAACAGGTTGCCGCCGCCAATCACCATGCCGACTTCCACGCCTAATTGACGCAGATCGCGTACTTCACTGGCCATGCGGGCAATCACTTCAGTATCGATACCGTAATCGTCCTTGCCCATGAGCGCTTCGCCGCTGAGCTTGAGAAGAATCCGCTTAAATACCGGTCTGGAATTCAGCATGGGGAATCGCGTAACCTGCGCTGTCATGAAAGGTGAAGGAATTGTACCGGAATCACGGCCCTAGCGTCATGGCATGACAGGGGTTTCCGGTATCTGCGCAAATGCCAACGGGTTCGGGACCCGTTCTAGGTCTTCGGGAGTTCATCCTAGTCGCCGCGCGCCGCCGCCATCACCTCAGCGGCGAAGTCGCCGGATTTTTTCTCGATGCCCTCGCCCAGTTCAAAGCGCTCGAAACGGATAACTCGGGCTTTGTGAGATTTCAGCAGCTTGTCAACGCTTTGTTCGGTGTCCTTGACGAACGGTTGACCCAGTAAGGTCACTTCCTCCAGGTATTTGCGCAGGCGTCCTTCCACCATCTTGTCGATGATATTGGCCGGTTTGCCGCTGGCCGCCGCCTGAGCGGCAAAGATGTCCTTTTCCCTGGCGAGCAGTTCTGCCGGCACCTGGTCAGCGCTGATGCACAGCGGCCGGCTGGCGGCAACATGCATGGCAATGTCCTTGGCCAAGTCCGAATCGCCGCCTTCCAACTCGACTAGAACGCCAATACGCACGCCATGCAGGTAACTGCCTAATACGCCACCGCTTGTCGCCAAGCGGGCGAAACGGCGGACGTTAATGTTCTCGCCAATTTTGGCGATGCACTCGCGCCGGTTCTGCTCAACGCTTTGGCCATTCGCCATGTTCGCCGCCAGCAAGGCGTCCAGATCCGCCCATTCGCCTTGCAGCGCCACTTCGGCCACGGCATCGGCGAATGCGCGAAAATCTTCGTTTTTCGTCACAAAGTCAGTTTCGCAATTGATCTCGACCATGGCGGTTGCGCCGTTGGCCTGTTTGACCACGATCAAACCTTCAGCAGCGATCCGGCTGGCCTTCTTATCCGCCTTGGCCTGCCCGGCCTTGCGCATCGATTCAACCGCCGCTTCGATGTCGCCACCGGTTTCCTGCAAGGCCCTCTTGCACTCCATCATCCCCGAACCCGTACGTTCGCGCAGTTCCTTGACCAGCGCCGCGGTGATTTCCGCCATGCTTGTTTACCTCTGCAAAACAGTTCTGTACTGAACCAAGTCAAAATTGATCAAAAAGGCTCGGGGGCGTCGAACCCGCGAGCCTCCTGGTAAAACCGTCATCCCGGGATTTCAGACGCCTTCATTGACCGGTAGCGTTTCCTCGGGAATTTCAACAAATTCCTCTTCGGGGCCACGTCCGGTCGCCAGCACCGCGCGACCTTCCAACACCGCTTCGGCCACGCCGCCGAGGTAAAGCTGGATGGCGCGGATGGCGTCGTCATTACCAGGAACTACATAGTTCACGCCATCTGGCGAGTTATTGGTGTCCACCACACCGATTACGGGAATCCCCAGCTTATTGGCCTCCTGGACCGCGATACGCTCATGCCCCACGTCAACGACGAACAAAGCATCCGGAAGACTGGTCATATCCTTGATGCCGCCGAGACTACGCTCCAACTTGTCCATGTCCCGGCGCAGACCGATGACTTCTTTTTTGGCCAGACGGTCGAAGGTGCCATCCTGGGCCATCAGTTCCAGATCCTTGAGTCGCTTGATGGACTGCCGGACCGTCTTGAAATTGGTGAGCATCCCACCGAGCCAGCGGTGGTTAACAAACGGCATCCCGCAACGGATCGCCGCCTCGGCGGTCGTTTCGCGGGCCGAGCGTTTGGTGCCCACCAACAGAACCTTGCCGCCCTTGGACGCCAGTCGACCGATGAAATTCAGCGAATCGAGGTACAGCGGCAGGGTTTTTTCCAGGTTGATAATATGAATTTTGCTGCGCGCCCCGAAGATATACGGGGCCATTTTGGGATTCCAGTAACGGGTCTGGTGGCCGAAATGCACGCCGGCCTCCAGCATCTGGCGCATCGAAACAGTCGCCATTGCCGAGGGTTCTCCTTCAAAAAAGATTCAGGGTTAAGCCTCCATTCGCCCCAAGCGGCAACCCCATGAGGGCACCCGGCCGCTCGTGCCGGCGAATGTGAGAAGTATTTAAAGACTATTTGCCTAAAAGGCGCGCGCTTTATAACATGGATCGTTCAGGAAAACCAAATGAACCGCTGTCTGCGAAGAACTGTCCCAATTTTTTGAAGAGTTAGGGGTCGTCCTCAACAGTGACCGTCTACCAACCTTGAAATTATCCATGCGCCCCCAAAACCGTAGCCGACAGACTGAAAATATGTTCCAGAAACCTCCCAAGCAACCGATCGCCATCACCTACAAAACCCCAGCGGAAATTGAGAAAATGCGCATAGCGGGTCAGCTAGCCGCCGAAGTGCTGGATATGATCGGTCCTTATGTGCAGGAAGGCGTTACCACTGAGGAATTGGATCGGATTTGCCATGACTACATGGTGAATGTGCAGAAGGTGATTCCCGCGCCCTTGAACTACCGAGGCTTTCCAAAATCCATTTGCACCTCGGTCAATCACGTCGTCTGCCACGGCATTCCCGGACCGAAAAAACTCAGGAAGGGCGACGTCGTCAACATTGACATCACTGTAATCAAGGACAGCTACCATGGCGACACCAGCCGCATGTTTGCCGTCGGGACGCCGCCCATCGCTGCGCAACGGGTTTGCCGGATCGCTCATGACTGTCTGCGCATTGGCATTGAAACGGTGCGACCAGGCCTCCGCCTTGGCGATGTAGGCCACGCTATCCAGAAATACGCCGAGGCGCAGCGCTGCTCGGTCGTGCGGGAATACTGTGGCCACGGCATTGGCCGGGACTTTCATGAGGATCCTCAAGTGTTGCATTACGGCAATCCCGGCGAGGGGGTTTCCCTGATTCCCGGTATGACCTTCACCATTGAACCCATGATCAACGCCGGCAAGCGCCATGTGAAGTTGCTGCCGGATGGCTGGACCGTAGTGACCAAGGATCACAGCGTGTCCGCCCAGTGGGAACACACGGTGCTGGTCACTGAAACCGGCTACGAAATTCTCACGCTGAGTCCCGGCGCAACGCTTTAACGTCGCACTCCACCTGGAGAACTGTATGACCGTCCTCGATAGCGCGCCACTGCCTGTTTTGCCCCAGATTACCGACAGTTTACGGGATAATGCGTCGTGGAACGACCTGGCGCTGTTTGACGCTACGACCTTTGAGCGCGAACTCACCGCGAACGTGAATGCGGTCACCGCGTTCCGGAGCCTTCTCAAACAAAGCGATGTCCGGCTCAAGACGCTGTTCCGGCAAGGCATCCCTGCCTACGAGTTGGTGTTGGCGCGCGCCCGGTTGATGGATGAAGTGCTGCAGCGCCTCTGGGTTCAGTTTTTCGAAACAGAGATTCAGGATCTGGCGCTGGTGGCGGTGGGAGGTTATGGGCGTGGGGAACTGCACCCAGGTTCCGACGTAGACATCATGATCCTGCTGGACGACCAGGCGTTGGAGACGCATCGTTCCGGGCTGGAGAATTTTCTGACCTTCCTGTGGGACATCGGCTTGGAGGTTGGCCACAGCGTGCGCACTGTCGAGGATTGCGCCCGCGAAGGGGCCGCCGAGATCACGGTCGCGACCAGTCTGATGGAAGCGCGCCTGCTGACCGGTTCCATGGCGCTGTTCGAACGCATGCGCGCGGTGACCGGACCCGACCGGATTTGGCCGGATGAAGCCTTCTTTGAATCCAAGCGGCAAGAGCGTTGCCAGCGCTGTCGCAAATACAATGAAACCGCTTTTAATCTGGAGCCTAATATCAAGGATGGTCCTGGCGGCTTGCGCGACATGCAGATGATCGGCTGGGTCGCCAAGCGGCACTTTGGCGCCAGCACCTTGCAGGAACTGGTCAGCCACGGCTTTCTAAGCACGCGGGAATATGACGAACTGATTGAATGCCGAAACTATCTTTGGCAAGTGCGCTTTGCCCTCCATGCGCTGACCGGTCGCCGCGAAGATGTGCTGTTGTTCGATCATCAACGGCGCATCGCCCAGCAGTTCGGTTACCAGGACCAGGACCATAACCTGGCGGTCGAACAGTTCATGCAACGCTATTACCGGACGGTAAACGCCTTGAGCCGGCTGAACGAGATGCTGTTGCAGTTGTTTGAGGAAGCGATACTTTCAGCGGATGAACCGGGCGACCCACAACCGATCAATCGTCGTTTTCAGGTCCGGCGCGGCTATCTGGAAGTGACCCGGCCCAATGTCTTTCTGCGTTACCCGTTCGCGTTGCTGGAAGTCTTCCTGATCCTGCAACAACATCCGGAAATCAAGGGTATCCGCGCCTCTACTATCCGGTCGATTCGTGACCACCAGCCGTTGATCGATGACAAATTCCGCAACGATGTGCGCCCGCGCAGCCTGTTCATGGAAATCCTGCGTCAACCTTATGGGGTAACCCGGCAATTGCGGTTGATGAACGCCTACGGGGTGCTGCCGGCCTATCTGCCGGAATTTGGCCAGATTGTCGGGCGGATGCAATATGACCTATTCCACGCCTACACGGTGGATCAGCACATTCTATTCGTCGTGCGCAATCTGCGGCGGTTTTTCCTGCCCCAATATACTGAGCAACTCCCGCATTGCAGCGTCATCATGGCGCGGCTGCCCAAGCCGGAATTGTTGTACGTCGCCGGCCTCTATCATGACATCGCCAAGGGGCGCGGCGGCGATCATTCCATACTGGGCGCTGAAGACGCCAGGCGCTTCTGCCGCCAGCATGGACTCAGCAGCTTCGATACCCGACTGATTGCCTGGTTGGTGCGCCATCACCTGACCTTATCGCTAACTGCTCAAAAGCAGGATATCCACGATCCGGATGTGATCCATGCCTTCGCCCAGCAGATGGGCGATCAAATGCACTTGGACTATCTATATCTGCTGACGGTCGCTGACATTCGCGGCACCAACCCCAACCTGTGGAACACCTGGCGCGCTTCGTTGCTCTGGCAGTTATACGAAGCCACGCGGCGGGCCTTGCGGCGGGGTCTGGACAACCCGATTGACAAGGAAGAGCGCATCCGCGAGGCGCAGGATCAGGCGCGACGGCGGTTGCATTTGACCAAAATTGACGAGGAGCGGATGAACTGGATCTGGGAAGGGTTCGGCGACGACTACTTCCTGCGTCATTCCGCCGATGAGATTGTTTGGCACACCCGGGCGATTCTGAAGCGCGGCCATCGGGAACGCCCCCTGGTCATGGCGCGCGACGATCCCGGACGGGGCGGCACCGAAATCTTCATTTACACCCGCGATCAGGACAATCTGTTCGCGCTGATCACCTCCGCGCTTGATCAATTGGGGTTGACCATTTTCGATGCCCGGATCATCACCGGCCACAACGGCTACACGCTGGATAGCTTCACAGTGCTGGAGGATACCGGGTTGCCGATTCAGGACCGCATCCGCATTAAGGAAATTTTGCATACGCTGCTGCATTATCTTCAGCGTTCCGATTCGCCACCGCCCCTGCCCGCCCGGCATATTTCGCGGATTCAGAAGGCGTTTCAAATGCCCACCGAAGTCTCGTTCAGCGAAAACGCCACCAACGGCCGCACGGTGGTGGAACTGGTTTCCTGGGATCGTCCCGGATTGCTGTGCCAGGTCGGGCAAGCCTTCATGACCTGCGGCGTGCAATTGCATAATGCTAAAATTGCGACGATCGGCGCCCGGGTTGAGGACGTATTCTTCGTGACTGATCGTGAGAATCGCCCGTTGAACAATTCAATGAAGTACGCCGCATTGCGGGAAGCGCTGATTGCGCAACTGGATTCGGCGGAGAATAGCTAAGATTTTTTAATTTATTAAATTTATATCAATCACATACTTTGGCTCCTGAAACTGGCGTTACCCTTCGTCAACTCCTGATGGATGCCGCCCAACAACTGGCCAGAGTCAGCGAATCCCCGCGACTGGACGCCGAAGTATTGCTGGCGTCAACGCTGAAGCGGCCTCGCAGCTATCTACACGCTTGGCCGGAACGAATGCTGAAGCCTCAACAAGCCGTGCGGTTTACCGCCTGGCTGGAGCGACGCCTGGCCGGCGAACCGGTAGCCTATCTTCTTGGCTGCCGGGAATTCTGGTCGCTGGAACTGGAGGTCACCCCGGATACCCTGATTCCTCGTCCCGAAACCGAGTTACTAGTAGAGCTGGCGCTGGAGCGGTTGCCGGTAAATGATCCAATCCAGGTTGCTGATCTGGGCGTCGGCAGTGGCGCGATTGCTCTGGCGCTGGCCCGCGAACGACCACGAGCGCGCATCGTCGCCACCGATCGCAGTCCGGCGGCTCTGGCCGTTGCCCGGTGCAATGCGCAACGTCTGCGCATTGCGAATATCGAGTTTCGTCAAGGCGACTGGTGTGAAGCCCTTGCGGACGAACGCTTTGATCTTATCGCGGCCAATCCTCCCTATGTCGCCGCTACCGATCCTTGTTGGCGGGAAGGGGCGCTACGTTTCGAACCTTCGGCGGCGCTGGTGGCGGGCGTAGATGGATTGGATGCGTTGCGAGTCATCATTGCTCAGGCGCCGGACTGCCTGAAGCCCGGCGGTTGGCTCGTGTTGGAGCATGGCTATGATCAGGGTGAGACAACTGCGACCTTATTACGGGAACAAAGCTTTGTTGAGATCAGTGATCATCAGGATGCTGCAGGATTTCCACGAACCGTTTGTGGTCGCTGGACCGGTTGAAAGTGCGTGGATTAGGAGCTACGGTTTATAACGATATGCCTTAAATTCATTTAGCAGCCGTCGAAGGGGGCGTCATGCGCACCGATGCCGAAGAGCTGTACAAAATCCGCATCATTCAATTCTGTCGCTTTCACCCTGACCCGGAGCAGGCTTGCTCGGCGGCAAGGTGGCTGAAGGAAGTCGCTGGCATTGAATCCGTCCGACAAGCATCACCCCTGGCCGTAGAAGTGGTCTATGACCTGCGCCGGGTTACCCTGGAGTGCATCGAATACGCTCTGGCAAAGCTCGGTTACCATCTCGACAATAGCCTGTTATGCAAGCTGAAGCGTGCGCTGTTCTATTACGCTGAAGACACCCAGCGCGAGAATCTAGCCATCGCCCAGGAATGCCAGGTGACTCAACAGGAAGTGTTTATTAACCGGTATCAGCAGCTTGCTCATGGTTGCCGCGATCCTCAGCCGGAGTATTGGCGAGAGTATCAATAGCGGGCGTCGCGGCTGACGACACCATGATCGAGCGCCAAGCCGGCAGCGTCAAACAGATGCAGATGAGCAGGACTTAGAACCAGATGAAGCCTTTCGCCTTTATGAAGGCTGCGAAGGCCAGACAGGCGCATGACGATCACCGGCGTGGAGGTCGCCAGACCGTCGACGCGCAGGTACAGGAGGGTTTCGTGACCCAGGTATTCCGCATCCTGCACCGTGGCCCGCAGTCCTTCATCCTTTTCGGCGGCCAGACGCAGATGCTCAGGGCGGATGCCAACGCTGAGCGGCGTTTCCAGCCATTGCCGCCAGAGCGCTGTGGTCGACCCGGACAAGGCCAGCGGCAGGTTTTGTTCGCCTACGCGCAGCCGCAGTCGGTCTTCGCGGGTTGCTGTCAACCGCGCTGGAAGCAGGTTCATCGGCGGGCTGCCAATGAAACCAGCCACAAACGTATTGGCGGGACGTTCGTATAGCTCCTGGGGGGAAGCGATTTGTTGCAGGCGACCCTGGTCCAACACAACGACACGCTGACCCAGGGTCATGGCCTCGGCCTGGTCGTGGGTGACATAAAGCGTGGTAGCGCCGGTTCGCTCCAGCAGTTCGCCAATCTCGGCGCGGATTTGCCCCCGCAGCTGGGCATCCAGGTTGGACAGCGGTTCGTCCATCAAGAATACGCTGGGTTGCCGCACCAGCGCTCGCCCCATCGCAACCCGCTGGCGTTGGCCACCGGAGAGTTGGCGGGGCAAGCGATCGAGCAAACCGCCGAGGCTCAGCAGTTCGGTAACCCAGTGCACCTGCCGTTCGATTTCGACGCAGGGCAGATCGCGCATCTTCAAGGGAAATTCCAGGTTGCGCCGCACGGTCATGTGTGGGTATAGAGCATAGTCCTGGAAAACCATGGCCACATTACGCTGTTGCGGCGACTGGTGATTGACAGCCTCGCCGCCGATGGACAGGAGACCGTTAGTCGGGGTCTCCAGCCCGGCCAGCAGACGCAGCAGAGTGGACTTGCCGCAACCGGAAGGACCAACCAGCGCCACCCGTTCACCGTCAGCGATGGTCAGGCTGAAATCGCAGATAGCCTGCGTCCCATCCGGATAGATTTTATCGATATTTTCGAAGTCGACGTGGGCCATAGGGAATCTTTGTGAATCAAAAAAGGTTCTTCGAGGATTCTTGATGGAACTCACACTGTAGGTCGGGCAAAAGCGTAGCGTTGCCCGACAAGAAAGCCCATGTCGAGCACGTCCGGTGCCCGACCTACAGATTGCTACGGATTGCTGCATCAATTCCACAAAAAGTATCGAAGAACCTCAAAAAAACCGTTCCGCGTCGAGCAGTGGCAACACCTGTTGGATAATCGGATCAGCAGCGAAGTAGCGTTGAATTACGCCATTTTTTAGATAATTCGCTAGCGCAATGAGGATCATGCTCTGATCCAGGGCCAGGTAATTGTACGCCACCTGGCCGGTTTGCGGATCGACTGCATCGTAGAAACCGAAATCACCATAAACCGGGTAGCGCTGCGCCAATTGACGCAGATTCGCTGTCGCCGCCGCCGGATCGACCATCAGAGCCAACGCCGCCGCATGGGGCGTCACCGCGCCGGCCCGGTAACCACGCACGCCCAGAATCCGCACTCCAAACTCGCCGTAACCGCCGATCGGTTTAGAACTGGGCGACAGGCCCCATACCGGATAGCCCAGATGCTCTAGGGCAAAGCGGCGCTGAATTTCCGTGTGGGCTACGGCATTCCGACCCAAACTGGCTGGGGCATACCGTTGCTCGTCCAGCACCAGCATCGGCATCAGCGCCTCAAATAAACTACCGCCCCACGAAGGCACAAACTTCAGCTTCTTCCAAGCGTAATAACCACCGGGAAAGGCATAGCCATTGACCGTTCGCGTAACCCGCTGCTTGGGAGACTGCGACTGCCAGTCGAAATAGCGCGGGAAGGTGCGCGCCATACGGTACCAGTGTTCTTCTGGAACCTCACCTTTGCCGATTGCGATCAGGCTGCCCAGCCTCGCCTCACTGTACAACAGGCCATAGTTAAATTCCGCCCGGTGCGGTAAATGGACATAGTAGCCATGCATCATCAATTGATCGACCGGGTCGTAAAATACCCCATAATCTTCCCGGTCGATTAATCGGGCGCAGCGCTCGGCGAGTTCGGGCAGGGCGTTGCGCGCGACTATTAATCCGGCGCTCAACCAGGCCGAGTCGACGAAAGATATAAAATGACTGGTGCGTTCAAGAGTCGTCGTGTCGTAGTAATTAAAGAAAAATCCCTGCCAGGTTTCCAGCTGCTCCAGGGTATCGAGCGTCCGACTGAGCCGTTCTCGTGCTTCATGCGGATCAATCAGCCCTAGTTCCCGCGCTGCAATGATATCGATGAGATATAGACCGATATTGGTCACATTCGTGTAGTCGCCCACCCAGGCGCGCTCGGGCGCAATCGAGCCGTTGAAACGCACCGTGTCCAGCGGCAAGCCATGCTCCCGGTCGCTGAATGCCGCCAGTCCTCGCCAGGTATCGCGCGCCAATTGCGCCAGAAACGCCTGGTCGTCCCGGGGCAGTTCCGTTGCGGGAACGATCAGTCGCTCCAGCCAGCCCGCCAGCCGCGCATGAATATAGGGTTGTGCGGCTTCCTTGCCGCCAAGAGCCGTTTCCCAGGCGGTTTTCCTCGGTGGGATCATCCGATCATAAATGCTGGGGCCGGGCTGACCGGTCTTGACCAGCGCCAGATCGTCCAGCCAATAAGCGCCCTGAATCACAGGTGACCGGCGCGGCTGTAACACCAGGGCGAATTGGCGCAAATGGCTCCAGTCTTCAATGCCGCTCATCCAGCGCAGCGGCACCTGAAAACGCTGCCAGTCGCGGGTAATCCCATCCACTACCGTACTGCCCTGGCGCAACAAACCGAATGGACCACCGGCTAGAGGCTGCTTGAATTGCAGTTTCAGCGACTTGGCGAAACCGGTCTGTTCATCGCCGCGAATCCACAATTCCAGATGATCGTAAGCCGATGCGTCGAGATCAGGCAGGCCGAGCTGCCAACCCATCGCCTCGGTTGCGCCAGGATGGAAGTGGTACTGGAGATAGAGCGCCTGGCGACTCTCCTCGCGCTGTACGGGTTCCAGTCGATAGCTAATCCGCCCGGAAGGAAGGTCGGGATCAGTCGTCCAGGCGCTCATCGTGATTCCCGGCGTGGGGCTAGCGAAGCGCTCAAAGTCGTGCAGGATCAGGGAGGAGGCGGAAAGAGCCGGCCAAACAGAACCTAGCAACATGCTGAATATAATGGTTTGTTGAAGAAGAGCAGTGGACATATAGTAAAACAGTTTTTAGATAGTTTGGAAAACCGCAACTAACGCATCAAAAAGATTTTGAAAATTTGTAACAATTTTCCTCAACTTTCCCTTAAGAATAGCCCAGTAGTTTTCGATAGGATTTAAATCCGGTGAATAAGGAGGCAAAAACAACAATTGGTGGCCATTGTCTTCAATGATTTCTCGTGTTTCTTCCGATTTGTGAAAACGAGCATTATCCATCACGATAATACAATTTTTTGGAAGTTCAGGGATTAAGCATTTCTCAAGCCAAGTATTAAATATCTCCGTATCTGTATAAGATAGATAGGCAAGTGGCGCAATGATTTCATTGTTGAGTAGTCCACCCAATAAATTTAGTTTTTCAGTGGGTCTGCTTTTCCTTTCACCAAAAATAATTTCGCCTCTTGGACTCCAGCCAAATTCATTTCTTACATTATTATGAAATCCAGATTCATCTACATAAACAATTTGTTGTGCATCATCTCCCCGGGATGCATTCGCCGCTAATTGTTGAATAAACTCCATTCTTTGTTGTTCATCCCTTTCTTCGTAGAGAAATTGTTTTTTTATATGTAATATTGAGTGCTTTCAATCTTGCTTGAACCGATGAGGGTTTAACCGAAAAATGTTCTGCAATTTGTTTGAGGGTCACCGAAGGATTGTTTCTAATGTAATCTTTTAAATCAGAGTCACTGAATTTTCTTGCACGAAACTGAGTCCTTTTTTTTGGTTTAATATCCCCCGTTTGCAAATACTGACGAATCCAACGATTCAAAGTATCCATCCCTATTTTGAAAAGCGTAACGATATCCATTTTCGACAGACCATTCAAGTAACTCTGTATCACTCTTGTTCTTAAATCTTCACTATACGGCTTGGACATTGCAATACTCCTTATTGAGCTAATTTCTTCATTATATATTAACTAATAAAAAACTGTTTGACTATAGTACCGTTTCTCAATAGATTTTGAATCGCGAATTTCTCCCTTGAAACAGGGGGTCGGGGGATTCGCCAGAATGGCGGGAGCCTTTGCCAAAGGAGGGACTGAACGGTTGCGAGCTATGCAGAGGGTACTTTGGGTTGATGGTCAAAGGGAGCATAGCGATTCGGCGCCGGCTGTGAAAACTCTCCTTCTTTGCTAGAGTGCAAACATTTTAACATCCAGTTTGAGAAGCCCCTGCATCTTGATGCTACAAAGACCTTATTAGTGGCTATGGCTTACAATCATGCAACTTTTTGAATTTTGCAATAACCTCTGATATTTATGATTTTACTGACTGACGCCCATGTTTCACCATTCTTATCCGTTTGATCCGACACATGGTTATGATCTGAAGGCGCTGCTGGCCGTTGCCGCGCCAGAGCCTCTGGCGGATTTCGACCCCTTCTGGCGCGATCTGCGGGCGCGCGCCGACGCCGTAGCGGTCGAACCAATGCTGTGGGAGCAGCCCAGTCCACAACCACACACCCGGGTATTCGAGATTGCCTTTACTTCACTGGACGGAATACGAATAGGCGGCTGGTTGACCCGACCACGCGATGAGCCGGTCGAGCGGGGCGTGGTGGTCAGCCACGGTTACGGCGGACGCGAAGAACCGGACTTTCATCTCCCTTTCCGGCGGGCAGCGCTGATCTTTCCCTGCGCGCGCGGCATTTCCCGCAGCGCTCGCGCCGATCTGCCCAGCAACCCGGATGCTCATGTGCTGCATGGCATTGAGCGGCCCGAAACCTATATCCACGGCGGGTGCGCCGCCGATACGGTATGGTGCGCCGCCTCGGCGTTGCTGGAGCTGTTCCCGGCGGTGGCGCGATCACTGGATTATATGGGCATCAGTTTCGGTGGGGGCATCGGCGCGCTGGCCCTGCCGTGGGACCCGCGCTTTCGCCGCGCTCATCTGAACGTGCCCAGTTTCGGCCACCATCCGTTGCGATTGGCTTCGCCGTGCGTCGGCAGCGGCGAGGCGATCCGCCGCTATCAGCAGCAAACCGGCCAGGCGCTGGCGACACTGCGCTATTTCGATGCGGCCATCGCGGCGCAGCGTCTGCGCATTCCCCTGCATGTAGCCGCCGCCCGCTTCGATCCCGCAGTGCCGCCTCCCGGTCAGTTTGCTATTTACAATGCGCTTGCGGGTCACCGGGAATTGTTCGTCCTCCAGGCTGGTCATTTCGACCACGATGGTTTGGCTGCCGAAGGGGCGCGGTTGCAGGATGCGCTGGCGTATTTCTTCAACTGCGTCTGAGCAGACCGCACTGTCATCACCCTGTCAACCCGGCGCGTTAAATTTCAGATCAATGAATGATCTGAGGGTTTACGTGTATGAACCGGGAATATCACAAGTGGCGTAGCCCGCGACTTGATCGGGAAATGGAACTGTTGGTGTTCGGCCATGCCGGAGCCAAGGTTCTAGTGTTTCCCACCCGCTGTGGCCGCTTTCATGAATATGAAGATATGGGTCTGGTTGAGGCGCTGCGTCCCAAGATCGAGCAGGGCCAATTGCAACTCTATTGCGTAGATAGCATTGACCAGGAAAGCTTTTATTGTTTCTGGTGTCAACCCTGGGACCGCGTTCATCGCCACCTGCGTTACGAAGACTATTTGCTCAATGAAGTCCTGCCGCTGATGTGGCAAAAAAATCCCCATCCCTGCGTCATTTCACACGGATGCAGTTTTGGAGCGTTCCATGCGGTCAATCTGGCGTTCCGCTATCCGCAGGCGTTTCATAAAGTGACAGCGTTGAGCGGCCGCTACGATCTGACCTTGGAGGTCGAGCATTTTCGCAATCTGTTCGATGGTCATTATGATGAGCATGTCTACTACAACTCGCCCAGCCACTTTATACCGAATCTCAACGATGCGCATTTTCTTAATCATTTAAATCGTTTGGATATCGTATTGGTCGTTGGCGACCGGGATCCATTCCTGGACAATAACCGTCATCTCAGTGAATCGTTATGGCGCAAGGGCGTCTGGCACGCCCTGCACGTTTGGCAGGGGCGAGCGCATAGTCCGAAATACTGGCGCAAGATGGTGGATCTGTATGTGTGAAGGGATCTTTCGCCAATGGTTGCTGTAACCCTGGATTTTGTTGGCCACATTGGCGGAGATGATTTCATGGTGATTTTTACCAGTTCCGACTGGCGGGAGCGGTGTGAAAAGACTCTGGAGATTTTCGCTTGCTAAACGCCGCGTTTTTACAATAAGGAGCAACTCTTCGGATCGCTGGATTCTATCCACAATCCTCATTTCGTCCAGCACCGTGCGCACCGCCGATTTCTATTATGAAAATTCTAATGTTGACGGATGTCTATTTTCCCCGAGTAAACGGCGTTTCCACTTCCATTCAGACCTTTCGGCGCGAGTTGCAAGAATTGGGGCACGAAATTTGGTTGGTCGCGCCAAGATATACCCCACAGACCGCCGACGAACCGGGCATTGACCGGGTTACCTCCTGTCAGGTCCTGTTCGACCCCGAGGATCGCATGATGCATCCTCGACTGCTCACTCAGCGCCTGGCGATTCTCCAGACCCAACATTTCGATCTGGTTCACATTCAGACGCCTTTTGTCGCGCATTATGCAGGTTTACGGCTGGCGCGCCGCTTGGGCGTACCTTGTGTTGAAACTTATCACACCTTTTTTGAGGAATACTTGTTTCATTACCTGCCGATTCTCCCGAAGAACGTCTGGCGCGCAGCGGCGCGGCGGTTCTCACGCCGGCAATGCAATCAACTGGATGGAGTGGTAGCGCCTTCGCGGGCAATGCGCAAGATATTAGTTCAGTACGGGGTGCGCACCAGAATACGGGTGATTCCGACCGGTATACCGGGAGGCGACTTGCCGGAAGGAGATGGTGCAGCGTTTCGCGCCTGGCACGGTATTAGCCATGATCAACCGGTGTTGGTGTTCGTAGGCCGGGTGGCTTTCGAGAAAAACATTGAGTTTCTACTGCGCGTCACTCACGAATTGAAGGGGACGACCCATTCCAATATTGTGCTGATTATTGCTGGCGAAGGCCCCGCAAAGAAACGGTTGCGCCATCTGGGAAGTACGTTGGGCCTGGAGAAAAATTTGCTTTTCATTAATTACTTGGAGCGATCCACCGATCTAAGCAGCTGCTATCAGGCCGGTAATGCTTTTGTGTTCGCCTCGCGGACTGAAACGCAAGGACTGGTGCTGCTGGAGGCGATGAGTCTCGGTGTGCCGGTAGTCTCCACTGCGGTAATGGGTACTTGCGACATCCTGGCGGCCGAAAGGGGCGCACTGGTGGCTGAAGAGGACATCCAGCATTTCGCTGCTCAAGTTCGCCGAGTGTTAAATGATGCTGAGTTGCGGCGGCGACTAGGCGAGGAGGGCCGCGTTTACGCCAGACAGTGGAACGCGCAGCGTCTGGCCGAGGCATTACTGGCGTTTTATCAAGACCTTGTGGCCTAATAGCTCGGACGGCCTTTAGAAGGCGCGGTCGGGGGGATAACGACGCCTAGAGGAATTGGGGGATCTTAAAATTCACCGAACGCCAGTAACGCCCGTTCCGTTTCGCCGAGTACGACCAGCACACCCGCATGTTGACGATGCAGCCAGGCCAGGCGTTCATGCCGGTCATCAAATTCATCGTCCTCTGCAACGGCATTCTCCAATAGCGCAGTCAATTCCATGACTGCCTCCTCCAGTTCATCCAGTTGCTCTAGCAGGTCACGCTGCTGATTGCGCAGTTCTTGGAACATCGTCATGACGATTCTCCTGAAAAGTAAACTTATTCCAATGTCACGATGCCGTATGCTCTATGACCGATGAGCGATCATATAACAAGGTGACTCGACCTTCCCCGCCGGTCAGATCCCGTAACCGTTTCAGCAAGGCGTCGCTGGGCTTGGCCCGCCAGTTCTGGCCTAAAACCAGTTCTACCCGCGCTTGGGGACCGGTGTATTCGATCCAGATCGAACATCGGCCCTCGGCGCGATGTTCGGCCAGAATGCTAGCCAGTTGTCGCAACGCACCTGCCGCGCACTGCGCCGCGTCTAACCGTAATAACAACCGACGGGCATATTCCGCCCGCGCTGTGTCCCAATCCAGCACCCGTTCCACGTTCAAGCGGGTCGTCTGATTGAACTCGTCCCAACTCAGCGCTCCCTGCGCGAGCAGAATAGCATCTTCGACGATCAAAGACCGGTGTTGCTCATACACCTCTGGGAAAATGCGGATTTCCATCTGTCCAGAACCATCATCCAGAGTGACAAACGCCATGCGCCCGCCCCGGTTGGCATTACGGGTGCGCACGCTGACCACGAACCCAGCGATCAGCAGCGACCGGTTATTTCCCCGGCGCAGCGCGCCATTGCTTCCGGTCAGGTTGCTTAAACGCGCCACGCCCAGCGCTGTTAATTCCCCCGCCAGGCGATCCAGCGGATGACCGCTTAAATAAAGACCCAGGGTTTCCTTTTCACCCCGCAACAGCTCCTCTTGGGTCCATTCCGGCTTCTTGGCGATATGCAGGGGCCGGAGCGGCGTCTTGTCCGCCGTGGCCAGACCGAACATGTCGTTTTGACCGGCGGCGTTGTTGCGCGAGTGTTGCTCGGCCAGTTGCAAAGCCTCCGGCATTTGCGCAGCCAGCGTCGCCCGGTTAGCGCCGAGATCGTCCAGCGCTCCGCACCGGATCAGCGATTCCAGCACCCGCCGGTTGAGCTTGCGCAAATCGACCCGCTGACATAGATCGAACAGATCGCGATACGCTCCGTTCTGGCGACGTTCGTTGACCAGCGCTTCAATGGCGCCCTCGCCAACGCCTTTAATCGCGCCGAGACCATAGCGGATTTCCCCAGCGTCGCCGACCGTGAAGCGGTATTCGGAGACATTAACAATCGGCGGCGCGATTTGCAGGCGCATACGCCGACATTCTTCGATAAACACCACGACCTTGTCGGTTTTATCCATGTCCGAGGACAGCACCGCCGCCATGAACGCCGCAGGATAATGGGTTTTGAGCCAAAGGGTTTGATAGGAAACGAGGGCGTAGGCGGCGCTGTGTGACTTGTTGAAGCCATAACCTGCGAATTTATCGATTAAATCGAAAATATAAGAAGCAGTTTCCGGCTCGACGCCACGTTCCTGCGCGCCGTTGACAAACCCATCCCGTTCCTTGGCCATTTTCGCGGCATCCTTTTTTCCCATCGCTCTACGCAGCAAATCCGCCCCACCCAGACTGTAGCCCGACAGCACCTGAGCAATCTGCATCACCTGTTCCTGGTACAGAATGACCCCGTAGGTCGGTTTCAGAATCGGTTCCAGCGCCGGGTGTGGATACTCGATGCGGGCGCGGCCATGCTTGCGATCGATGAAATCATCGACCATGCCCGATTGCAGCGGGCCGGGCCGGAACAGCGCCACCAGCGCCACAATGTCCTCGAAACAGTCCGGTTGCAGGCGGCGAATCAGGTCTTTCATGCCGCTGGATTCCAACTGAAACACTGCCGTCGTTTCATAACGCTTGAGCAAGGCAAAAGTCGGGGCATCGTTCAGAGGAATATCGGCGATGTCCAGCGGCGGTTCGCCGCGCGCTTGCCGTTGCGCGTTCACCGTTTGCAACGCCCAGTCAATAATCGTCAGGGTACGCAAGCCCAGGAAGTCGAACTTGACCAGTCCCGCCGCTTCCACATCGTCCTTGTCGAACTGGGTGACGATATTAGGATCGTCCTGTTCGCAGTACAGCGGCGAATAATCGGTCAGGTTTACCGGGGCGATCACCACACCGCCCGCATGTTTGCCCACATTGCGCGCCAGTCCTTCCAGCTTGCGGGCCAACTCGATCAGCGTGCGCACCTCCTCGTCATTTTCATACAACCGGCGCAACTCGGCTTCCTGTTCGATGGCCTTGTCCAGGGTGATGCCCAGTTCAAAAGGGATCAGCTTGGCGATGCGGTCGACGAAGCCGTAGGGATGGCCGAGCACCCGACCCACATCGCGCACCACCGCTTTAGCCGCCATGCTGCCATGAGTCGCAATCTGCGAGACCCGTTCCCGACCGTAGCGCTGGGCGACATATTCAATCACCCGGTCGCGGCCTTCCATACAAAAATCGATGTCGAAATCGGGCATGGACACCCGTTCGGGATTCAGAAAACGCTCAAACAGCAGCTCATACGCCAACGGGTCCAGATCGGTAATGCCTAGCGCGTAGGCCGCTAGCGATCCGGCGCCGGAGCCGCGTCCTGGCCCTACCGGCACGCTGTTATTGCGCGCCCATTGGATAAAGTCGGCGACAATCAGGAAATAGCCGGGAAAGCCCATCTGGATGATGACCTTCAACTCCAGTTCCAGACGTTCATCATAGGGCTGGCGACGCGCGGTGAAATCGGCGGCGGTCACATTGAGCAATTTACGCAAGCGCTGTTCCAGTCCGGCGCGGGCTTGGGCGGCGAAATAATCGGCGGCGCTCAGACCCTCGGGCACCGGGAAATCGGGCAATACGTTTTTACCCAGTTCCAGACAGAGGTTGCAGCGTCGGGCGATTTCAACGCTATTCTCCAGCGCCTCGGGGAGATCGGCGAACAGCTCCGCCATTTCCGCGGGAGCGCGCAGATATTGTTGATCGCTGTAACGGCGCGGTCGGTTGGCGTCATCCAGCACCACGCCGTCGTGGATGCACACACGCGCCTCATGCGCCTCAAAATCCTCGTGACGCAGGAAGCAGACCTCATTGGTCGCCACCACCGGCGTAAGACTCTCCGCCGCCAGGTCAACGACTGCTTCAAGATATTCCTCTTCCCGAGGGCGACCGGTGCGCTGCACTTCCAGATAAAAGCGCTCCGGGAACAATTGTCGCCAGTCGGCCAGCCAGGCGCGGACCTGGTCGAGACGGTCATTGAGCAGCGCCTGGCCGATGTCGCCATCGCGCCCGCCGGACAGGGCGATCAAGCCGGCAGTGTTCCCCTTGAGCCAGTCATGATGGAGGATCGGAACGCCGCGTTGCTGACCTTCGAGATAACCGCGACTGACCAGCCGGGTCAGATGGCGGTAACCTTCCAGATTCTGACACAGCAACACCAGGCGGGCCGGTTCTCTCCCTTGCCGCTGCACCCAGGTCTCGACGCCGACAAGGGGCTTAACGCCCGCGCCCAGGGCGGCTTTGTAAAACTTGATCAGAGCGAACAGATTGCTCATGTCGGTGACCGCCACGGCGGGCATCCTGGTGGCGGCAACCTGTTTCACCAATTCCTTGATGCGAATCAGTCCGTCGACCAGAGAGTATTCAGTGTGCAGGCGCAGATGAACGAACGGTGTGGTCATGGTCATTCACAGACAGCGGCGGCGTGCAGGACGGCGGCAACGGGAGCAAAGGAGCGGCGATGTTCGGAACAAGGGCCAAAGCGACGCAAGGCTTCCCGATGCGCAAGAGTGGGATAGCCCTTGTGGCGGGCGAAGCCGTAGGCGGGATAGCGCTCGTGCAGCTCGCAGAGTTCGGCGTCGCGCGCGACCTTGGCCAGGATTGAGGCGGCGCTGATAGCGGGTACGGTAGCGTCACCCTTGACGATAGCCTGGCAGGAACAGGCAAGTCCTGGCGGACAATGTTTGCCGTCGACCAGGATTCGTTCGGGAACCAGGGTCAGGTTTTCTACGGCGCGGCGCATAGCCAGCAGGGAGGCTTGCAGGATGTTGATCCGGTCGATTTCAGCAACCTCGGCTCGCCCCAGCGCCCAGACCAGGGCATGAGCGCGGATTTTAGCCGCTAGTCGTTCACGCTGGGCGGCGCTGAGTTGCTTGGAATCGGCCAGTCCGGGAATGGCGTAGGTAGGGTCGAGAATAACGGCGGCGGCGATCACTGGACCGGCCAGCGGACCGCGACCGGCTTCGTCCACTCCAGCGATCAGGAGGGTATCAGACATCAGGGCACAGGAAATGGCGTGAAGGGGAATGTTCGACCCGGAAGTTTAGCGGCAACGGGCTTGAGTTGCACGGTGATCCTGAAGGCTATCTGGAGTGTAACCGTTCGGTTCCCCCCTTTGAAAAAGGAGCTTCTGGTTCCCCCCTTTGAAAAAGGGGGGCCGGGGGGGATTCTCACCGCCTCAGCCGTGCCCCGACTTCCGCAAAGATCACTCCGATCACCGTTTCCAGTTCCTGCAACACTTGCCGGTTATCAAAGCGCAACACCCGCAGTCCCATTGCGTTCAGGGTTTGGGTGCGTATCGCGTCATCTTGCTGCGCGTCCGGGGTATAGTGTTGTGAACCATCGAGTTCGATGACCAGCTTAGCGGCGGCGCAGTAGAAGTCGACGATATAGCGATCCAGCGGTTTCTGTCGATAAAAGGGCGTATCTAAAATCTGCTTACGCCGCAATCGTTTCCATAAAATCTGCTCGGCGTCCGTCATGCTCTTGCGTAACTCGCGGGCGAGCGATTTGTTTTCAATGTGATAGGGCAACATGCTGAGGCTCCGAATCCCCCCGGCCCCCCTTTGAAAAAGAGTGCGGGGGGATTGGGTCGGAATCCCCCCCGACCCCCCTTTGTTAAAGGGGGGAGAAAACAGTTCCCCCTTTTGAAAAAGGCGCTTCTGGTTCCCCCCTTTGAAAAAGGGGGGTTAGGGGGGATTGAGTCACAACGATCTGGCAAGACGGAAACCGAGGCCGTAGAAACGGTCCGTCGGCCTGATCCCGGTGCGGTTCGCCGAACGCACCCAGGCGGGAGGGTGGCTCCAGGAACCGCCCCGTATCACCCGGACGCCAGATGTATCATTTATATTACATATCTTCTCCTGACCCCCATAAGGATTTTGCCAGAGCGAACAGGTCCATTCCCAGACATTCCCCAGCACATCGTGCAAACCCCAGGCATTCGCGGTGAACGAACCAACCGGCGCGGGGTAGGTATAGCCATCAGTACAGTTATGGATCGTCCAATTCGGGTAGGTTTGCTGCGCCGTCCGATCCGCGACATTGGCATAACTACAGGCCAAATCCGGGTTCTCGCCCCAATAACGAGCCGTCGTCGTCCCCGCCCGTGTGGCGTATTCCCATTCCGCTTCCGTCGGCAAGCGATACGCCCGCCCGGTTTGTTGGCTCAACCACTGCGCGTAGGCTGTCGCGTCGTTCCAACTCACACACACCACCGGATAGTTGTCTCCTTGGGTAAAACCCGGATTCGCCCAGTCGTAACCCGCACGATAAGCCCATGACCCACCGACATAAACATTACAACCGGATGCATCCACATTTCTCTCTGCCTCCGTCTGATACCCGGTCGCCTGGACAAAGCGGCGAAACTCCTGCACCGTGACTTCGTATTTGCCCATCGCAAAACTCGCCACCGTCACCGAGTGTTGCTGTTCACTATCATTTCGGCCCACTTCGCTGGTCGGGCTGCCCATCAGGAAGGTGCCGCCCGTAATGGTCACCATCTCCGGTTCGATGGACGAATCCGGCCCGGAGGAATGCGCCCTAATCCAGTTCGCCAGAGGCAGCAGAATTTCGTGGTCACCGTCCTCGACGTTCACTTCGGCTTTCAGGGCGCGGACACCATTAAAGGTCTCATCATCCAGAGAATTCGGGGTGTGGGCGAATCCCGGAAACACCGACCCATCGACGATTCTGTCATCTCCCTGAAGATTCACGTTCGTAATCCCATACAGTGCGATGAGGTACTCCGTCACCTTCGCCTGCAAAACCGACTCATTCCGGCGTAACGCCTTCGTTTTGCGATCACTGGGCATAAAACGCTGACCATTCAATGAGATCAATCCATCGCCATCCGTCAGTGTGACCTGCTTATTCAAGGGCCAACCGGACACGGAAGTCCGCAAGCCAATCAGCACTTGCACCGGCAGATCCCTAACCAAAAACGGATGGCTGGTACTACTCTTCAGGTCGCGGATGATGGATCCCGTCGTGAGCGACCATCCGGGCAGGTCATCGCTGAGGTTGTCACTAACTTTCCCCGCTTGAAGACAGGAGAGTTGGTTACATACGGCGATAAAGCCACCACCTACTCCATCGCGACCAGCCGGATAGTCCGCGCTCTCGTTGGCAAAAATACCACTGTGCGGCGTGCCGACCGTGGTCAGCGAAGCGACCGGCGGGGCATAGCTAACGGCCACCTCTGCCAATCCTTGCAAATAAGTCCGCGCCAGCAGGCCCCCAAAGGAATGCGCCACCAGATGCACATTCTTGCCGGTCTGGGTTTTAATCAACGCCACCGCATGAAACAGGTCCACGGCGACATCCTCAAAGCGGGTGTTGGTGCGCCAGCGAAATTCAAACGGCAGGATTTTCGGTTGGCTGACGCTGCCGCCCATCCGGGTTTGTAATTCGGTGAACATCCGGTTCCAGGTGGTATCGTCCGATCCAGAGCCACCACCCAGCT
The DNA here is from genome assembly GCA_024235095.1 of Gammaproteobacteria bacterium. Lineage (NCBI taxonomy): Bacteria > Pseudomonadati > Pseudomonadota > Gammaproteobacteria > Gammaproteobacteria bacterium. The sequence continues at coordinate 792,654 of JACKNC010000001.1, read as the reverse complement.
CATCCCCCTGGTTAAAGCCGTGGATGAACAGCACCGGCTGGGCATCGTGCGCCAGCTCCGCACCCCCCACGGCATAGGCGGCACACAGCACCGAAGCCACTTTGTAAACCAGGGTAATAGACTCTTCTCCAACCGGGATTTCCAGTGTCTCTTCCAACAGCAAATGACGCGGTACGCGCGCGCCGTCATAAAAAAAGCCCTTGATAAAAAAGCCCTTGGTCGATTGCCAACGGCGCGGCGCATCCTCGGAACAATCCTGATCTACACTGGCCAGCACCGCATAAGGTTCCGCTTCCGCCACGGACACCGCCGTCGTCGAGAGTGCGTTCAACGCACTGGTGTTCACGCGCACCGTGCGGCCCTCCGCCAAGGGCGCAGACAGCGTCAGCGTCACCATCGGATCGCCCTCCGCCGTTGTGCCGGTGCTCAACACCGCATCGGCCCCCACCGGCAACGCATCGCCGTCAATCTCCACCAGATCGCCCAGTGTGATCAGACTCACCCCATTGGAGGTGGCCGTCTCCACTTGCTGCGCCGCCACCAGTTCCAGACTGCCGACCACATCGAACGTCGCCGTCCCGGACGTCACGCGCATCTCAAAGGGCTTTGACCCGGCCAGCACGCCCGCCGGCGGCTGGTAGGTCAGCGCACCCGTGTCGTGGTGGACCGTCAATCCCGTCGGGCCAGAGCGCAGCGTAAACGCCAAGGTCATCTGTGGCCCTTCGGAAAACACCACCTGCGCCGGACCCGTGGTCAGCGCCTGACCCACGAACAGATCGTAGCGGTTCTCGCCATCCGCGCCGTCCAACTGCACCGCACGAATTTCCGCAAGACTCACCCCGCCATCCACCATCGCCCCATCCAGGCCCGGATTCGTCGCCAGCCACGCCGCCGCCTCGGTCGGCGTGATCGTTCCATTCGCATCCGCCGCGATGAAGGCGATGAACGCCTGGAGCGCGGCCTCCCGCGTCGGGTTACTACCCTGGTTCTCCAGCGTATTAGCGAAATTCGCCAGCACCGTCCCCCGTGAATCACCCGCATCCAGGCGACTCACCCAATAATCCAGCCCCGCCAGGTCCGGTGACCGGCCCAGCATGTTTTCATACAGGGCCGTCACGAACTGTTCATTCGTCAAGGACGCTGGGTATTTCGCTTGAAACTCGTCCGATGTGACGAAGAAATCCGCAATGGCATTGACATTGCCCTGAAATTGCTCGAAACCGGCACCCCCGTCCAGATAAACATCGGTCCAGAAGGTCAGTCCGGTGATGTCACCATAATCGGGCAAGGTCGAGTTCGGCAAGGGTGATCGACTAAACGCGGCGGCATAGAACCAGGCAATCGTCGAAGCTGCTGGCGCACTGAACGCCGCTTGAGCTGGCCTTGGCGCAACAAACGCCAGCAACCCTATAGGCTTGCCAACGATTATCCCTACATTATCAACGAACTGAGCGTTAATCAAATTGTCTAATAACTATAGAAGACCTCTTTAGAGACTCTAAATTTATAGAGGAGGTGCGGCAATGAACGCGGAATGGATGTTTGATGCACGTAAAATACCGGATGAAGTGATGAATTACATCCGGCGTATTGCGGTTCGCGCGGTCGAAGAGAAGCATTATGGTCCGGAGCTTGTTGCTGATTTTTTGGGTATCGACCGAACGAGTATTTATGATTGGCTTCGCAACTATCGTTATGAAGGAGAAGAAGCCCTGGATACCCGGAAAGCGCTCGGCGCCACGTGTGTGATGACTCCGGATATTGATCGATGGTTAAAAGAAACGATACTCAATACGACGCCGGCGGATCATGGCTATGATACGGTTTTATGGACTTTAGAGATCATGGTTAATTTATTGAAAGAGTACTTTGGTTTATGGGTATCGGATGCCACGGTTCGTCTGCATTTACATCAATTAGGACTGAGTTGTCAAAAACCTTGTTATCATGCCTTAAACCAGGATCAGGAGGAAGTTAAAAAGTTTATTAATGAAGAATTTAAAGAGATTCAGAAGCGGGCTCAAGAACTTGGAGCGGATATTGCGTTTCAGGATGAGTCATGGGTTCAAGGCCATACGCGTTCTGGACGGACGTGGGGCTTAGTCGGTCATCCGCCTGAAATTAAAGTGAGTGATGACCGGGGTGGGTTTCACATTTTATCGATGGTTACGGCGACGGGCGAGTTAATATTTGAAGTGACCACTCAAAAATGAGTGAGTGGGGTTTTCATTGCCTTTTTAGAGAAGGCATTAGAGGGTCGAGAGCGCCCATTAATTGTCATCACGGACAATGCGTCTTATCATACCTCGAAAGAAGTCAAAGCCTTTCTTGAGACGCATCGAAAACAAATCCGCTTGTTCTTTCTTCCCCCCCACTCGCCAGAGTTAAATCCGGATGAACAGGTTTGGAATGAGATCAAAAATGATCATCTGGAAAAGGAGCCAATTAAAAACCGGGCTGATTTCAGAGCGCGCGTTTATTCTGCTTTGGAAAAGCTAAAAGAATTTCAGGAAAGGGTCAAATCATTTTTTAGGCTCCCTGATACTCAATACGCTAATCCTGAAAAAGCTCCAGCATGATTTTTGTGGGGATAACTATTAGCAAGACAATAGCAGCGTCAACAGAATGAATAAGAAACGAATTGAGCGCGTCATGATGTGCATTCCCCTATATCAAGGATGGATAAAGTATAGGGGAAGAGTTGACGGCTGCAACATTCAAATCCCCCCTCACCCCCCTTTGCTAAAGGGGGGAACCGACAGCAGAAGCTTTGCCAAAGGGGGGAACCGATCACAGGGGAAATGTCTCCCCCCTTTGAAAAAGGGGGGCCGGGGGGGATTCTGGCTGCGCGCCCCTCACCCCTCTTTGTTAAAGGGAGGAACCAACCACAGGGGGAAACTTCTCCCCCCTTTGAAAAAGGGGGGCTGGGGGGATCTTGATTAACGCACGGACCGTGCCGACGCTTGATGATCGGGGATTAATGCGCAGCCGTGGCCATAATGGTGCTGCAAGGTCTGCCAGACTTCAAAAAAGTATTGATGGGAGGTTTCATCGCTTGCGGTTGGGGTGGAAGCCTCCGTTCCAATCGGGTCCAGAACCGCCAGAGTGTTGCCCGGCGTGGGCAAGTGGTGGGCGTCGAGTAAAGCGACAGCCTGGTGGGCATAACCACCGTTTTCCTGCTCACCGACCCCAATCCGGTAGAGCCGGAAATCTTTCATGCGCGCCATCCGTGGCAGATAGTGAAGCATACGACGGGTGGCACCATCCTGATCACTGCCTTGCGCGGTGTTATTGTCATCAAAACCAAAACGGGTATAGACCTGTTCAATCCGACGCAACTCATTAGCTTTGTCAGGATCGATGCACTCGAATTGCTCGGCGATTTGCTGCAAAACACTGGACATGATAGTTCACCTCGCTCAACGGTGGCGTAGAAGTCAGCCTTATTTGATAGTAATCATGAGAGGAGGGGGCGCTCCTTATCGGTGGTTTACCCGGCTAAAGCAACGGCTATGTATTTTACAGTCACTGCTACGGCCTGAGCGCGATCATTGTAGCACTTACAATGCATTTTTCTAGAGATTCTCGAAAAATTTTTCGCATTGTGCAATCACACAAAAAGCCCGGCATGCCGGGCCGGTCATGACTGAACATAGCTTAGGCGGCGGATGGCGCTTCCGCTTTGCCCACCGCATCCTCCATCAGCTTTTGCAACTCCCCGTTCTGATAAAGCTCCAGGGTGATGTCGCAACCGCCGACCAGTTCGCCATCAATATAAATTTGCGGGAAGGTTGGCCAATCTGCATAGCGCGGCAGACTGTCAAAAATCTCCGGGTCTTCCAACACATTCACGTAGGCGAAGGGCTGGCCCGTCGCCGCCAGCGCCTGCGAGGCGCGATGCGAGAAGCCACAACGCGGCGCTTCCGGCGTGCCCTTCATGTAGATCACCACCGGATTGTTTTCAACTTGTTGTTTAATACGTTCCAAAGCATCCATCGGTTTACCTCGATTAATGAGAAAGATTCTCAACCATTGACCCGCGTTGCTGGGTCGACGTTCAATTGCAACCACAACTCCAGCAGGGCGGAATGCCACAGCTTGCTGCCCAGTAACCGGGTCAGATGCGCCTCGGGTTCAGCCAGCAAGGTGTCGAGATACACCCGCTGGAACAGGCCGCGCTCCCGGCAGGCTCGCGAATTCACAATATCGCGCATGAAATCCAGGAATGACCCGCGCACGAACTTGAGCGCGGGCACCGGAAAATAGCCCTTGGGTCGATCGATCACGGCATCCGGTAACAGACCTCGGGCGATGGTTTTCAACACCTGTTTGCCGCCGCCGCCAATTTTCAATTCCGGCGGCAACTGCATGGCCAGTTCTACCAGCTCCTGATCCAGGAACGGTACCCGTGCTTCCAGCCCCCAGGCCATGGTCATATTGTCTACCCGCTTGACCGGATCATCGACGATCAGAGTAGTCACGTCCAGCCGCAGTACCTGGTCGAGGTATTCCTCCGCGTCCGGCTCCGCCAGTCGTGCGGCAATCAGTTCCGCCGTGTGATCCGGACCATGATAGGCCAGTGCGACGGTTTGCAGAAATTCGGCGTGATCGCGGTCAAAGTAATGCCGTCGGAACCGCTCCACGGCATCGCCAGTTTCCGCAGCCATGCGCGGATACCAGAAATAGCCGCCGAAGACTTCATCAGCGCCCTGACCACTTTGCACCACTTTAACCGCCTGGGAAACCTGTTCCGCCAGCAGAAAGAACGCTACGGCATCCTGGCCGACCATGGGTTCAGCCATGCAGGTTACGGCTTCCGGCAGGCGTTGTAAGACCTGATCGTTGGGGATCAGATATTTGTGATGACGGGTCTGATAGCGGGCCGCCACCGGATCGGAATACTCGAACTCGCTGCCCCGCTCCTCCGGCTGATCCTCGAAGCCGACGGAAAAGGTGCGCAGATCGCGGACCCCGGATTCAGCGAGTAGCGCGACTAGCAGACTGGAATCCAGTCCCCCGGACAGTAATACGCCAACCGGCACATCGGCGACATCCAGCCGCCGCCTCACCGCCAACCGCAATGCATCATGCACCGCCTGCGTCCATTCGGCTTCAGTACGGGGTTTAGCCGGACGGCGAGCGGTCAAGCGCCAGTAAACTCGCTGTTGTTCCTGACCTTGCGCATCAATAGTCAGCGTGGTCGCTGGCGCCAATTTGCGAATGCCTTGCAGAATCGTTCGCGGTGCAGGGATCACGGCGTGCAGGGTCAATTGATGATGCAACCCCACCGGGTCAATCGCGGTATCCACGTCCGGCGCAGCGAGTAGCGCTTGGCTGTTCGAGGCAAAGCGGAAGGCGCGCGGCGTCCGACTGTAGTAAAGCGGCTTAATGCCTAACCGGTCGCGGGCGAGAAACAGGGTGTGTTCCCGTAGATTCCAGAGCGCAAAAGCGAACATGCCAGTGAGATGCTCGACGCACGATTCGCCCCATTCCGCGTAAGCCTTGAGGATGACTTCGGTATCGCCCTCGGAGAAGAAGCGATAACCTTTAGCGCTCAATTCCTGCCGCAGTTCCCGGTAGTTGTAGATCGCGCCGTTAAACACCAGCGTTAACCCGAGTTCGGAATCGACCATCGGCTGGTTGGACCGGTCGCTGAGATCGATCACCGACAAGCGGCGATGACCGAACAACAGGGGACCGTCCGACCAGACGCCTTCGTGGTCGGGGCCGCGCCGGGCCAAACGTCGCAACATCCGGCCCATCAGGGCTAAATCCGGTTCACCGCCATCAAAGCGTAATTCGCCGCCAATACCGCACATGAGCGTTCAAGGTTCCCTGGAACAACGAGCCATTATTCGGGGATGTATTCGATGCTGGCCCAAAGAACCCGCCGCACGCCGGGCGCGGCGCGCGCAACCGATACTGCGCGATTCGCAGCGCGCGCGCTGAGTCGACCGCTAAGGCTAACCACGCCCTGATTGGAATTGACGGAAATATTGGCTTTGGAGAGGAGGTCATCCTGACTGAAAGCCTGCTGGATGGAAGAGGTAATCTCCGCGTCGCTGACCTGGGGAGCGTCACGACCACTGCCACTGGAGCTGGAGGCGCTGGTCGCATTGTCATCGCTGCTGGAACCGCCGCCGGAAGTGGCGCAACCAGCGATACTCAAAGCGGCCAGCAGGGCAAATATCAAGGTGAGCTTGTTCATCGATTCGATCTCCATGAGCTGAAACGAAGGGCGCGGAGCGGCTTCGCACCGGTCCGGCACACGGGATGGTGGCAAGGATAACACACCCTTGCCGGGTGAAACCTGCATTGCATCGCCGGGAAGCGACGACTAGACTTGCCGCGTTGATGCGCCCTGCCCCCCTTGACGAAACTTCACGTTGTCACCGGGTTCCAACCGGGCGTGCTACCCCTATTACTGAACTCAAGGAGAATATCGATCATGGTTCACGAGCTACCTGCATTGTCTTACGCCCAAAATGCGCTGGAACCGCATATTTCCAAGGAAACCCTGGAATTTCACTACGGCAAGCATCATCAGACCTATGTGACCAACCTGAACAACTTGATCAAGGGTACGGAATTCGAGAACCTGTCGCTCGAAGAGATCATCCTGAAAGCCTCGGGCGGCGTGTTTAACAATGCCGCGCAGGTCTGGAACCACACTTTTTACTGGAATTGCCTGAAGCCGAATGGCGGCGGCGAACCGAGCGGCGCGCTGGCTGAGGCGATCAAGGCGAAGTTCGGTTCATTCGCCACATTCAAGGAAGAGTTCACTAAAACCGCCGTGGGCACTTTCGGTTCCGGTTGGGGCTGGCTGGTCAAAAATGCGGACGGCTCCATTGAACTGATAAGCACCAGCAACGCAGGCACGCCGGCGACCGCTGGTAAGAAGGCGCTGTTGACCTGTGATGTCTGGGAACATGCCTATTACATTGACTACCGCAACGCCCGTCCGAAATATGTTGAGGCGTTCTGGAATCTGGTCAATTGGGATTTCGTCGCCCAACAGTACGCTTGAGGCAGCGAAGCCGCGCCCGGCGATAGCGTCGCGGCTGACTACTGAGCCAGCAGTCCATTGGGCTTGCTGGCTTTTTCATGGTCTGTTCTCGTCTGACGCCCTGCATGAATTCCACGAAAATTCACCAACTCTTTACCCGGTTGCAAGTTGCCTGTCCCCAACCCACGACCGAGTTGTGTTATCACAGCTCCTTCGAGTTACTGGTGGCCGTCATGCTGTCCGCACAATCAACGGATAAAAAAGTCAATGAGGCGACCGCCCGGCTCTTCCCGGTTGCTAATACGCCCCAAGCGCTGCTGGCGCTCGGTGAGACCCGCTTAAAGGCATTCATCAAAACGATTGGTCTCTACAACACCAAGGCAGCGAATCTTCTCAAGATGTGCGAATTGTTGCTGGAGCGCCACGGCGGGGAGGTGCCGCGTGATCGCGCCGCGCTTGAAAGCTTACCCGGAGTCGGTCGCAAAACGGCGAATGTCATCCTGAATACGGCTTTTGGCGAGCCGACCATTGCGGTGGATACGCACATTTTCCGGGTCGCCAATCGCACCGGACTGGCGCCGGGTAAAACCGTGCGTGAGGTCGAAGACGGATTGCTGGCGGCGACACCGGAAGAATTCAAGCAGGATGCGCATCATTGGCTGATCCTGCATGGTCGCTATATTTGCACGGCCCGCAAGCCCAACTGCCCAATCTGCCCGATACGCGATCTTTGTGAATACCCTGACCAGAACGAGGCGTCCTGATGTTTGGCAATGACCGCGACAGTTTGCGTCGCTACTACTGCACGGTTTGGGAAAAAGCACGTGAGGATCAGGTGCTGGAGCCTCTGGAGCAACTGATCGCCGGCGTGATCAACGAACATCCCGAGTATCAGCCGGTGTTGACTGATGCCGAAACTGCGTTGAATCGGGAATATATGCCTGAAGGGGGGCAGACCAATCCCTTTCTGCATATGGGTATGCACATCGCTATTCAGGAACAGTTAGGCGGCAACCGGCCCGTGGGTATCCTCGATGTTTATCAACAACTCTGTCAGCGAATGGGCGACGCGCATACCGCCGAGCATGCGATGATGGAATGTCTGGGCGAAACACTCTGGGAAGCGCAGCGGAACGGTCAGGAGCCGGACGAGCGGGTTTATCTGGAGCGGTTGCGGCGGTTGGGTTAGTCCGACTACCAGATAGGGATTTCGGCCCTCTGGCAGGCGTCCACTCCCCTGTGTTGCACAGACCGTGACAGTTTGACACAGTGCATGTTACGGTTCTTTCACAACAGCCTTGTTCCACACTCGATCATATAAGTTTAACGACCTTACTATAAAAATTTTTATTTTAAATAAAAACAATAGAATGTAAAATAACGATGATATTGATTGCGATATTGGCCTACTTATTGTTAAGACCCCTCCCTATCAGGCGTCAGCGAGTCAGCTAACTCACTCATGCCGAATAATGATTGCCGAACGGCTCGGACGCGACCTGAGCCGCTCGAAAGGCAACGTCCCTATCTTTAAAGGTAGGGAAATAATGCGGACTTCATCCGCTCATAGCTATCAAAGGAAGAGGAGTCAACCGTGGAAGCCCACAAACTCTGGCAGTTTCCAATCAAAGAATTTCATCGCATTCCCCGTGGCCTGCTCGGTCCAGGCGCTTACGAAATGGTCGGCGTGGAAGCTAACAAGCTCAACTTCAAACGCTGCGTACTCGCCACCTCTGGGTTGCGAGGCACCGGGATCGTCGAAGACATCGTCGGCAAGCTCAAGTATCGGGATATTGACGTGGTGGTCTATGACAAAATTGAGTCCAATCCCAAGGACTATAACGTCATGGACATCGCCGACCTTTATACCCGTGAGAAATGCGACAGCTTCGTTTCAGTTGGCGGCGGCAGCGTAACCGACGCGACCAAAGGCGCGCGTATCGTAGTTTCCCACGATGGCCGCAACATCAACGAATTCGACGGCTTCAACAAGTCCGACAATCCTAACAATCCGCCTCATATCGCTGTCAACACCACCGCCGGCACCGGTTCCGAGACCAGTTGGGCCTACGTGATCACCGACACCACCTCGGAAAAGGCCCCTTACAAATGGTTGGGAATGGACGAAAACGTTCCGGTGACGCTGAGCATCAACGATCCGGTCCTGCACTTCTCCATGCCGCAGGATCTGACCGCCTTCTGTGGTTTCGACGTCCTGGCGCACGCTTCCGAACCCTATGTCTCCCGGATCGACTTCATGCCGAGTCTGGGCAGTGCATTGCTGGGTATCGAACTGGTCGCGCAAAACCTGCGGCGCGCCGTCATGGAACCGCTCAACTTTGAAGCCCGCACCAACATGATGTACGCCTCTTACATCTCCGCGCAGGCGTTCAACAGCGGCGGTCTGGGCATTATCCACTCCATTTCCCATGCGGTCAGCGCTTTCTATGACTCGCATCACGGCTTGAACAACGCCATTGCCCTGCCCCGCGTCTGGGAATACAACATGCCGACCTGCTACAAGCGCTTCCGCGACATCGCTAAGGCAATGGGCGAAAACGTGGATGGTCTGTCGGACGTTTCAGCCGCCGAACGCGCTGTGGAAGCCGCGATTCGATTGAGCAAGGATGTCAACATTCCCGCCAATTTCACCAGCGTCGGTTCTTACACCAAGTCACGGATGGGACAAGGGCGCTACGCGGAGATGAGCAGCGCGAAGATCGCCGGCGATGATCGCGACATCGAGCGGATTACTCATCACGTGCTCGGCGATGGCTCGACACCGGGCAATGCTCGCGAATGCAACTTCGAGTCCGTAGCGCCCGTCGTGCGTCATTCCTTGGTCGGCGTTTACTAGACAAGCTCCCTTTGGGCGCTAAGCTCAATCTTGAGCATTCCCCTTGATGGCCTGAACGCTCGGTGTCTACCGAGCGTTCAGGCGCGGAGTTGGCGCATGTTCGCATCGATCGAGCAAACCATCGCGCAGTTGCGCGATCAGCAGTACTTATGCGACCGCAAACTGGCGACCGTCGCTTTTTTAGCCTTGCAAATGCACAAGCCGATCCTGATCGAAGGACCGGCAGGCGTCGGCAAGACCGAACTGGCGAAAGCGGTAGCGGCTGCTTTGGAGCGTCGGCTGATTCGGCTGCAATGTTATGGCGGGCTGGACGAGGCGCACGCGCTTTACGAGTGGGAGTACGGTAAGCAATTACTCTACACGCAGATTCTGCGCGACAAAATCAGTCGCCTATTCGAGGGTGTCAGCGATCTGCATGAGGCGGTTGCGCAATTGCATCTGCACGAGGATGTGTTTTTTTCGGAGCATTTCATGGTGCGCCGCCCGATCCTTCAGGCGATCAGCTCCCCTGACCCCGTGGTGCTGTTGATCGACGAACTCGACCGCGCCGAAGAACAGTTTGAAGCCTTCCTGCTGGAAGTACTGAGTGATTTTCAGGTCACGGTGCCGGAACTTGGCACGGTCAAAGCCGCGACCATTCCCTACGTCATCATCACCAGTAACAACACCCGCGACCTGAGCGACGCGCTCAAGCGCCGCTGTCTGCATCTGTTCATCGGCTATCCGGACGAACAGCGGGAGTTAGATATCCTTCGGATGAAAGTACCAGCGTTGCGAGAAACGTTGGCGGCCCAGGTCGTTGCAGTGATCCGCCGGTTACGCGCTCTGGATTTGCGCAAAGCGCCCAGCATCAGCGAGACGCTGGACTGGGCGCAGGCGCTGGTGCTGCTCAACGCCGACGCGCTGACCCCAGCGCTGTTGGAGGAAACCCTCCATCTGTTGATCAAATACGAGCGCGATACCCAGCAGGTCAATGACCAGTTACCGTGGATTGGCGAGCCGCTGCAAACGCAGAATCCGCCAGCGATCCCCTCAGCCACTGAAATTTCGCTGCATCCGCCAACCCGGCCCGCTGAGCTGGATGTGAATTACCTGGAACAGCGTCGCCAGGAACACACGACCCGCTATTTCACCAGCTATCGTGGCCGCACCGATGGCCGCACCGGTGGATAATGATGGATACCGTGGTTAACCGTTTTATTTTCCTTCTGAAAAAGCAAGGAGTGCGGATTTCGCCCGCCGAATCGCTGGACGCGATGCAGGCGCTGACATGGGTCGCGCTGCATGATCGCGACACGGTGCGTATTGTCCTGCGCAGTACCTTAATCAAGGACTTGCGCGACCTGCCGTTCTTTGAGGAATTGTTTGAACAGTTTTTCAGCTTGCCCAAGGCGTCGCTCTCTCCTGAAGCAGCGGCGGAACCGCAACTGCCACATGCAACGGAACCCTATCCCCCGGAAGCTGCTGCCGAATCAAATCTTGCCAGCGGCCACGCTGACGACGACCATGCCCACGAAGACTCTCTCGACATTCGGGACTATTTTGAGGATGAGGACATGGTCGCGCATTTCAACGCGCATCAAGACGATCATGACCTCTGTCTGGCCGAATTTGGCCAGAACCTGCTGCTGAGCCGTCACCAGGAATTGCTCGATCAGGTCATGCAGAAGGCGACGCAACTGCTCAAGGTCCGGCGGGTAAAGAACGCCGGTCACGCGGGCGAATTGAATTTCAGTGAGGCCCTAACGGTGCTGGATGCGGATTTGATCGCCGACGCCGTGACGGAGTTGCTGGAAGAACTGAACGATCTCGATGTTGACGAGCAGTTGATCCGGCGCTTGGCCAGACGACTGGAAGGCGGCATGGCCAATCTACCGGAGTTGTTGAAGCGCTATCTCGAACGGGAACTGGCGTTGCGACCGCCTGCGAAAATTTCCGATCCACCGCGCCGCAGGGCGCACGATGACCACTTCTCGGAACAGGAACGCCGGGAGATGGCCGAGATCGTGCAGCGGCTGTGTCGACGGATGCGCGGCGCGCGCTCCTACCGCCGGCAAATCAGCCCGCGTGGCCGAATCAGCGTGCCGCTCACCCTGCGCCGCAATATGAAGTATGAAGGCATCCCATTTCAGCCGGTCATGACCCATTACCGCGATGACAAACCCCGGCTGGCGGTGATCTGCGATGTCAGCCTGTCGGTGCGCAACACTGCCCGCTTTATGCTGCACCTGGTCTATAACCTGCAAAACCTGTTCGGCCAGGTGCGCAGCTTTGCCTTCGTCAGCGATCTGGTGGAAGTCAGCGCCTACTTCGATCAATTGAGCATTGACGATGCCATCGTCGCCGTGTTCAACAGCGGGCTGCTCGACACCGAGGTAGACAGCAACTACGGTCGCGCTCTCAGCCTGTTTCACAACCGCTATTTAGCGGCAGTGACCCGGCAAACCACCGTGATCGTGCTCGGCGACGGACGCGGCAACCGCAACCCACCCCAAGTGTGGGCGCTGGAGGCAATCCGCCGCCGCGCCAAGCAATTATTGTGGCTGTCGCCGGAACCGCGCGGCAGTTGGTCGCTGGGTAGTTGCGATATGCCGCTGTACGAGCCGGTCTGCCACCAAACCGAAGTCGTCCGTAACCTGCAACAACTCGGTCAGGCGACCGAAGCGTTGTTGCGGCGTTCGGTCACCCGGCACTGATCATGGAGCGCCCGATTTCATGATGCTGTCACGCCACCGCCATGCGCTGCTGATCGATAGTTTGGAGCAGCGCGCCGCCCCACTGGCCACCAGCGCGCATTTCCAGCTTTACGCGCTGATTTCCACGATGCCGACGGATGAACTGATCATCGTCCACGACTTCGACGCCGCGCAAATCGACAACAATCTCGGCTACTACGTGGTGACGGAGTTGTTGCCGCTGCTGGCGGGGCAGCGTCAGCGCATCGATAGCGGTTACAGCGAACAGGATGAATTCGAGCGTTCGGTGGGCGACATCGTGCGTTCCATGGCTGGCAACGAGCGCCGTGCCTGGCGGCTGTTCTACGCCAACACGCTGAAGGCGACGCAGGCCAGCGCCGGTTTGACGCAATCACAGGGGCAACCTAACGAGATCGCCAACGACTTCATCGGCCTATTTGGCGCGATTTACCGGTATGCGCTGAATTTGATCGAGGCGCTGCCCGCCGCCGCGTTGCCGCCAACCGTACTTGATGTGGCGACCTGTTTTGGTTTTTTCCCGTTGCTGCTGGCGCGCGTGAGCGGTTCAACGGGAACGCTGGGCGACATTTCCGGTTGCGACGTAAATCCGGCCCTGATGGGATTTGCCGACGATTACGCCCGTCATGAGGGTCTGGCTCAGGTCGCATTCGGCGTCGCCGACCTGCTGGCCGAGGACATCGAGCGGGAGCTGGCGCCGCTCCCAGCGCGCTTTGATGTGGTGACCGCGTTACATCTGCTAGAGCATCTTGAAGTCGAGCAAACCGAACAGGCCGTTGCCCATTTGTGGCAACTTACCGCCCAGCGATTGATTATTGCAGTGCCGCTCGAAGCCACGCCCGATCCCCGCTACGGCCATCGACAGGTGTTTGATCGAGACCGCTTGCTAGCGCTGGGGCAAAGATTGGGCGGGCGCTGTGCATATTTTGAATATCACGGCGGCTGGTTGGTCATTGACCGGTCTGACCCGAAAGGGCGACAGGCCGGATCGCCACTCACCGCCTGAAAAAATGGCGCCGCACAAGGCCGTCGCCAAGAACCACCAAACCTTAGGAGAAACTCCGATGTTATACACATCACCCGGACAACCCGGTTCCAAGATCAGCTTCAAACCCCGCTATCAGAATTTCATCGGCGGCCAGTGGGTCGAGCCGGTGAAAGGCGAATACTTCGAGAATGTCAGCCCAGTCACCGGTCAGGGATTTTGCGAAATTCCTCGCTCCACCGCTGAGGATATCGAGCTAGCGCTGGATGCCGCCCATGCTGCCGCCGACGCCTGGGGCCGCACGTCCGTGGCGGAACGGGCCAATCGGCTTAACCGCATCGCCGACCGTATGGAAGCCAACCTCGAAATGTTGGCGGTGGCGGAAACCTGGGACAATGGCAAATCCGTGCGCGAAACCCTGGCCGCCGACATGCCGTTGGCGATTGATCATTTCCGCTATTTCGCGGGCTGCATCCGCGCTCAGGAAGGCGCGCTGTCGGAAATCGATGACGACACCGTCGCCTATCACTTCCATGAACCGTTGGGCGTGGTCGGCCAGATCATTCCCTGGAATTTCCCGATCTTGATGGCGGTCTGGAAGCTGGCACCGGCCTTAGCGGCGGGCAATTGCGTGGTGCTAAAACCCGCTGAACAGACGCCGGCATCCATCCTGGTGCTGATGGAATTGATTCAGGATCTGCTGCCGCCGGGCGTCGTCAATGTGGTCAACGGCTTCGGGCTGGAAGCGGGCAAACCGCTGGCGAGCAACAAGCGCATCGCCAAGATCGCCTTCACCGGCGAAACGACGACAGGGCGACTGATCATGCAGTACGCTGCGCAAAATCTGATTCCGGTGACGCTGGAGCTGGGTGGCAAATCGCCCAATGTCTTCTTCGCCGATGTCTGCGCCCAGGACGACGAGTTCTTCGATAAGTCTCTGGAAGGCTTCACCATGTTCGCCCTCAATCAAGGCGAAGTCTGCACTTGTCCCTCGCGGGCGCTGATTCAAGAATCCGCCTATGACCGCTTCATCGAGCGGGCGGTAGCGCGGGTGAAAGCGGTCAAGCAGGGCCACCCGCTGGATACGGACACCATGATCGGCGCGCAAGCCTCCTCCGAACAGTTGGAAAAAATTCTCAGCTACATGGACATCGGCCGCCAGGAAGGCGCGGAATGTCTGACCGGCGGGCAACGAGCTGAACTGGTTGGGGAACTGCGCAGCGGCTACTACGTTCAGCCGACCGTGTTCCAGGGCCATAACCGGATGCGCTTGTTCCAGGAAGAAATTTTTGGACCAGTGCTGGCGGTGACTACCTTCAAGGACGTCAGCGACGCCTTGTCCATCGCCAACGATACGCTGTACGGGCTAGGCGCGGGTGTATGGAGCCGCGATATGAATGTCGCCTACCGAATGGGCCGCGGCATCAAAGCCGGACGAGTATGGACCAACTGCTATCACCTCTACCCGGCGCACGCTGCCTTCGGTGGTTACAAGCAATCGGGGATTGGGCGGGAAACGCACCGGATGATGCTCGACCACTACCAGCAGACCAAGAATCTGCTGGTGAGCTACAACCCCAAGGCGATGGGGTTCTTCTAAACGCAAGCCGTGTAACCGCGTCGGCGAGTTCGATGTGAGCGTAACCCGCTGCCGCAGATATGTAGGGTACGCAATGCGTACCCTACGGCTCTTGCCGTGAAGTGGAGAAGGAGGGATCAGTGGTCACCGTTTCCCGCGTTTTGGCGACCGACGCCGCCTTGGACTTGATTGCTCGACTCAAGGCTAAACACGGCCCGCTGATGTTTCACCAATCCGGTGGCTGTTGCGATGGCAGTTCGCCGATGTGCTATCCAGAAGGCGAGTTGATCGTCGGCGATGGCGATGTGCGGTTAGGAGAAATCGGCGGTTGCCCGTTCTATATGAGCGCCAGCCAGTTCGAGTATTGGAAGCACACCCAATTGACTATCGATGTCGTCCCTGGCCGAGGCGGGATGTTTTCCCTGGAAGGCCCGGAAGGCTTGCGTTTCTTAACCCGCTCGCGATTGTTCACCGATGAAGAACAAGCAGATCTGGATGCAGAACGCGCCTGGATAACAACCACACTATAAAAAAACCATTAAATCCACCAAAGAGGTTTAACGTCATGCCCAAGTATCTCATCGAACGTGAATTACCTGGCGCGGGCAAGCTGTCCCCCGCCGATCTGAAAGCCATTTCGCAAAAGTCCTGCGGGGTGCTGAGTGCGTTGGGACCCCAGATCCAATGGGTGCAAAGCTACGTCACCGACGACAAAATCTATTGCGTTTACATCGCACCCAACGCCGACCTGGTAAAGCAACACGCTGAGCAAGGTGGATTTCCGGCCAACCGCATTTCGGAAATCCGGGCAGGCATCGATCCAACCACCGCCGAAGCCTGATGGCCCGCGTCGCCACCGTTTAAAGGGTTAGTCGATGAGCTACGAAATCTTTCGGCAGGGCCTGAACGCGCCGATCTGCCTGACTTGGGAAATCACCTACGCTTGCAACCTGCACTGCGTGCATTGTCTGTCTTCCTCCGGCAAGCGTCGGCCCGATGAACTCACCACTGCCGAGGCCAAGCGGCTGATCGACGAATGGGCAGAGATGAAGGTGTTTTACATCAACGTCGGCGGCGGCGAGCCGATGAGCCGGAAAGACTTTCGCGAATTGATGGACTACGCGCTAACACGCAGTATTGGCGTTAAGTTCAGCACCAACGGCGCTTTGATCGACGATAACGCGGCGGCGTGGATCGCATCGCGCGATTATCTGGATGTGCAAATCAGTCTCGATGGTGCGACCCCGGCCACCAACGATCCGGTGCGCGGCGACGGTTCTTACGACCGCGCCCGCCAAGCGATGGAGCGGCTGGCCAAGCGCCGGTTTCCTTTCAAGATCAACGCTACCGTCACCCGCCGCAATTATCCGCAGCTCGATGCGCTCTATGCGCTATCTCAGCAATATGGGGCCGAGTTGCGGCTAACGCGGCTGCGTCCCACCGGACGCGGCGGCGCGGTGTGGCAAGCGTTGCGTCCGACCCACGCCCAAAACCGCGGACTGTACGAGTGGCTGCTGAACCATCGCGACGTGCTGACCGGCGATTCTTTCTTTCACCTGTCGGCCTACGGGCAACCGATGGACGGGCTGAATCTGTGCGGCGCTGGGCGTATCGTCTGTTGTGTGGACCCAGTCGGCGAAGTGTACGCCTGCCCGTTCATGCTGGCTCCGGAGTTTTCCGGCGGCAACGTGCGCCAACCGGGCGGGTTCGCCGGTATCTGGCGCCACTCGCCACTGTTCGCGCATCTGCGGGAATGGCAAGTTGGCGGCAGTTGCCAGACCTGCAACGCCTACGACCAATGCCACGGCGGTTGCATAGCCGTCAAACACTTTACCCAGCGATCCCTGGATGCGCCCGACCCGGACTGCGTGTTTCAGCAACCGGCGCCGTTTCCGATACCAGTGAAAGCCGCATCGCAACTTGCAGGCATCGCGCCGCCATGAGTCCGATCCAAGCCATGCGTGAAATCCGTAGTGTGTGAGGCAAGGTCATGAACAAGCCAGAAGACCGCCCTACCGGACTTTTTGCTCCTCTGCCGCTAGGCGGTAAAACCGCGCCGAACCGTTTGGTGTTCGCCGCCCATCGGACCAACTTCGCCACCCATAACCGCTTCACCGAACGGCACGTCGCCTATTACGAAACCCGCGCCGCCGGCGGCGCGGGAACGATCGTTCTGGAAGGCAGCGTCGTTCATCCGTCCGACTGGCCTTACGAGTATGCGATATTCGGCTACGAGGCTGCCGTGGTGGACGGTTATCGTCAAATCGCGGACGCGCTGCACCGCCACGGCGCGCTGGCGCTGGCGCACCTGACCCATAGCGGGATGCAAGGCAGCAGCCATTATTCCCAGTTGCCGCTGTGGGCGCCGTCACCGGTGCCGGAAGTCAACAGCCGCGAACTGCCCCAGGCGATGGATACCGACGACATCGCCGCCGTGATCCAAGGTTTCCGGCAGGCAGCCCGCTACGCTCGGGACGGCGGCCTGGATGGGGTCGAACTGAACGCGGGTCAGGACAGCCTGATTCGCCAGTTTCTGTCACCGTTGACCAATCAACGTGGCGACGACTACGGCGGCCCGCTGGACAACCGGCTGCGTTTCGCCCGTCAGGTCATCAAAAGCGTGCGTGAGGAACTGGGTCGCGGCGCGGTGGTCGGGCTGCGCCTATCAGGCGACGAACACGCGCCTTGGGCCGGGATCAAGCCGGAAGATGCAGTGGAGATCGCCCGTTGTCTGGCGAGTGACGGACTCATCGACTTCATCAGCGTCACCAGCGGTAGCATCTATACCAGCCACCTGACCCGGCCCGGACTGTATCAACCGCCCGGCTTCGCCGTCCCTCTGGCGGCGGGGATCAAAGCGGCGGTCGCGCTGCCCGTCTTTGCCCAGGGCAGCATCGTCGATCCCAAAATGGCGGCGACGCTGCTGGTTGACGGGAAAGCCGACGCTGTGGAAATGACCCGCGCCTTAATCGCCGATCCGGACTTGCCGCGCAAATGGCGTGAAGACCGCGCCGACGATATTCGTCCTTGCCTGCTCGCCAATCAGGACAATCTCATCGGCCTGGTGCAGAACCCGCGTTTGAGCTGCGCCAATAATCCGGCTGCCGGCTACGAACGTGAGGCCGAATTCGCCCCCTTGAAGCGCGCTCGGACGCCGCATCGAGTCCTGGTCGTGGGCGGTGGACCGGCTGGTCTGGAGGCGGCGCGGGTCGCGGCGCTGCGCGGCCACCGGGTGACTTTGTACGAACGCGAACCGCGGCTTGGCGGCGCAGTCCGGCTCGCCGCCGCCGCGCCTGGCCGCGAGCGGCTGGCGTTGGCGGTGGACTGGCTGGAGCGGCAAGTCCGCAAGCTGGAAATCGAGATATACACCGGGGTGGAAATGACCGCCGAACAGGTCGGTCAGGAAGCCCCCGACGCCGTGATCGTGGCCGTGGGAGGAATGCCGGGCCAGCAAGCCGGCGTGCGCTTTCACCCGAACGCGCCGGTGATCAATCCCCGGCAAGTCATGCGCGGCGAAGTTCCAACCACGCCAGGTCGCGCCGTGATTCTCGACACCCTGGGCGATCCGGTCGGCATGGCCGTTGCCGAGTGGCTGGCCGAGCGCGGCTGGCAGGTCGAAGTGGTCACTAGCGATATGTTTGTCGGTCAGCGTTTGACCGCATCGCTGGAGTTGACCGCCTGGAATCAGCGCGCCGCCGCCCGTGGCATCGTCTTCCGCCCGCAATTCGACACGCTGGAAGTGACCGAACACAGCGTGATCGGCGCGGACCATTTCGATAGCCGGGAAATCCGCCTCGACGAGATTGACTTGGTGGTGGACGTGTCGCCGGAGCGGCCCGACGAAGCCCTGTATTTCGCGCTCAAGGCGAGCGGTTTACGGGTATTCCGGGCCGGCGACTGCGTCGCGCCGCGCTATCTTAGTCACGCGATTCTGGAAGGCTATCGAGCCGGACGGGAGGTCTAAGCCATGAGCCATCGTCCACGCCTGCTGTTTACTCCGCTAAGGATCGGCAATATCACGGTCAAGAACCGGATCGTGTTCTCGGCGCATCTGACCAACTACGCCGAAGATTTCATGCCTAGCGAGCGGCATCTTTACTACTACCGCGAACGGGCGCGCGGTGGAACCGGACTGATCATCACCGAAGAACAGTCCACGCATCCCACCGATCACCCTTATGAGAAACTGATTCACGCTTTTCATCGCCGGGTCATTCCGCATTACCGGCGCATCACCGGAGCGGTTCACGCTGAAGGCGTGCCGATCCTGGCGCAGATCAACCACAATGGCGGCCAGAGTAGCAGCATGTTCACCCGGCTACCCGCCTGGGCGCCGTCGGCGCTGGCCGATCCCCTGTTCCGCGAAGTAGCGAAAGCGGTGGAGCACGAGGATATTCTGGAGATTATCCAGGGTTATGCGCGTGTGGCCGCCTACACCCGCGAGGGCGGTTTCGATGGCGTGGAGTTGCAATGCTCGCATTCCTCCATCGTCCGCCAGTTCCTGTCGCGCAACACCAACCAGCGCAGCGACGAATACGGCGGCAGCTTGGAAAACCGCGCACGGCTGCTACGCGAGATCATCGCCGCCATTCGCAACGAAGTGGGCCGCGACTATGTGATCAGCGTGCGGCTGTGCGGCGATGAATTGATCCGCGATGGCATTACCCTCGACGAGGCCGTCACCGTCGCCCGGATTCTGGAAACGGACGGGCTGATCGATCTGATCAACACCAGCATCGGCACCGCCACTCAGACCTTGTACATGATCGAAGCTTCGATGCGGATTCGCCCGGATTATGCGCTGTTCATTCCTTCGGCGATTCGTAAGGCAGTGCGTTTGCCAGTGATTGGGGTGGGACGGATCAAAGACCCGATCCAGGCCGAGCGTATCCTGAGCGAAGGCCACGCTGATCTGGTCGGCATCGTGCGCGGCCAGATCGCCGATCCCGAATTCGCCCGCAAGGCGCGGGAAAATCGAACCGACGATATCCGGCTTTGCCTGTCCTGCAACCAGGAATGCGTGGGACGCATGGGACTCAACCGGTGGATGGGTTGCATCGAAACCCCAGCGACCGGTCAGGAAAAGCGCTATGGAGTCAGCACTCTGTCAACCGTCGCCGAACCCAAGCGCGTACTGGTGATCGGCGGCGGCCCCGCCGGATTGAAGGCTGCGACCGTCGCCGCCCGTCGAGGGCATCACGTCACCTTGCTGGAAAAGGAAGCCCGTCTGGGCGGCCAAGTGGTGTGGGCAGTGCGGGTGGCCGGGCGTGCCGAATTTGGCGATATCGTGCGTAATCTGTTGCATGAGATCGAACAACTAGGCGTCGAAGTGCGCACCGAAACCACGGCGACGCTGGATTCGGTGCTGGCCGCTAAACCGGATGCGGTGATCGTGGCGACCGGCTCGGTTCCCAACCGCGCCGCCATTCCCGGTGGCGACAGCCCCAGCGTGGCCGACGTGGTGGATATTTTGTCCGGCAAAGTCACGCCAGGCCGCAAAGTGTTGATCATCGATCGGCTCGGTTTTCACGAAGCCACGAGCGTCGCCGAATATCTGGCGGAACAGGGCTGCGAAGTGGAAGTAGTCACCCCTACCCTGTACGTCGGTCAGGATTTGGGCGTCACCCTCGATCTGGAGAACTGGTACCGCCAGGCCCGGCGGCTGGGCATTCGCTGCACGCCGAACCATTCGGTCCTCAGCATCGACAACGGCGTGGTCATGGCGCTGCACAACTACAGCGGTCAAATGGTGCATTTCCCTCCGGTGGATACCGTGGTGCTAGCAATCCACCGTCAGGCCGACGATAGCTTGTATCAAGCGCTGAAGACCGACAATGCCCGCGCCACTCACATGCTTTCGCAAGTCCGCGAAGTCGACGAAGATCTTTACCAAACGCTGAAAGGGCGGGTGCCTGCGCTCTACCGGATCGGCGACTGCGTCGCGCCGCGCCGGGCGCATGCCGCGATTATCGAAGGCGAACGCGCCGGGAGGGCTGTCTAAATGGATCGATTCGTAGTCGTTATCGCCGAATGCGAACAAGGCGAATTGACCCTCGCCAGCCTGGAATGCGTGGAGGAAGGCCGCGAGGTGGCGGACCGGCTCGGCGCTAGAGTTCAGGCGATTCTATGCGGCAATGGAGTGGAGCCACTGGCGGAGACGCTCGCAGCGCACGGCGCAGATCGCATCACAATCGTGGAGCATGAAGCGCTGGCGCACTTCAGCGCCGACGGTTGGCTACAGGCCCTAGCACCGCTCTTGCTCCAGGAACATCCACTATTGTTGCTGGCCCCGGACAGCGGCCCAATCCGCGCCTGGTTACCCCGGCTCGCAGTGCGTTGGCGGTTGCCGCTGGTCGGCTGCTGCATGCGGATTGGCATCGTCGGCGACGGTTACCCGGAGGTGATTCGCCACACCTATGGCGGAGCCTGCCAGGAACGGCTGATCTGGCCTTACGCTACGCTGATTTGCGCCATGCTCACCCCCGGCGTGCGCGGCGTCGATGCGCTCCGACATGGACGCGCCGCTGAAGTAACCGTGGTGCGCCCGGAACTCGACTCCACCCGTTTCCGCGACCGCACCTTGCGGACCCTGCCTGCCGATCCACGCACCGTAAGCTTGAGCGAGGCTGAACGGATCGTCTCGGGCGGCTTCGGCACCGGCGGGCCGGAAGGCATGACGCTGGTGAGGCAGCTGGCCGAACAGATTGGCGCGGCGTTGGGCGGCACCCGGGTTGCGGCGGACCGCGGCTGGTTGGCGGTGGATCGCTTCATCGGCTCGACCGGCCAGATCGTCGCCCCCAAACTGTACATGGCGTTCGGCGTGTCTGGCGCTGGCCAGCATCTGTCCGGCATCACCGGCAGCGAGACGGTGATTGCCGTCAACAGCGACCGCACCGCGCCAATGCTCAAACGAGCGGATTTGGGTGTGGTGGGCGACTTGCACGAAATCCTGCCGATTTTGCTGAGCAAGTTGCAGGCGCTGGCCGCGATCACTACCGAGAACCGCAGCGAACCGGCTGCACCAGCTGACTCCCTCACCACCCACCGGGTCCTGGAGATGACGCCATGACCACACCCTCGGCCAAACAACAGTTCGATGTCATCGTCGTCGGCGCGGGACCAGCAGGCAGCGCCGCCGCGCTGCTCAGCGCCCGCGCCGGACTCAAGGTGCTGCTGCTGGAGCGCGGTGAATATCCCGGCGCAAAAAATGTCTCCGGCGCAGTGTTTTACGGCAGCGCCATTCTCAATGAACTGATTCCCAACTGGTGGGAACAAGCCCCAGTAGAGCGGCATATTTGCCGCCGCGATATCGCCTTCATGTCAAAGAGCACGGCGGTGGCGCTGGATTTTCGTTGCGCTGGCCCCGGTTACGCCACCGCGCCCTACAACGGCTTCACCGTGCTGCGACCCAAGTTCGACCGCTGGCTGGCCGCTCAGGCGGAAGCAGCGGGCGCTTTCGTGCTGACCTCGGCGGTCGTCGATGATGTGTTGCAAGAGAAAGGTCGCATCGTCGGGGTGCGGGTGCGCCGCGAACAGGGTGAGATTTACGGCAAGGTGGTGATCGCTTGCGATGGAGTCAATTCCTTCTTGGCCAAGAAAGCCGGTCTGCAACGTGAATTTCACCCTCATGAACTGTCGCTGGGGATTAAGGAAGTGATCGGGCTGGACCCGGCGGTGATCGAGGATCGTTTCCACCTCACCGGCCATGATGGCATCGCTTACGAATATCTGGGGGCGATTACCGAGGATGTCCATGGCGGCGCCTTTCTCTACACCAACCGCGATTCGCTGTCGCTGGGGCTGATCGGTCAAATTTCGTCGCTCGTGGAGCGGCGCAAGCGACCCTATGAACTGTTGGAGCGCTTCAAAGCCCATCCGGCGGTCGCGCCGCTGGTGCGCGGCGGCAAGTTGCGTGAGTATTCGGCGCACCTGATTCCTGAAAGCGGCTGGGCGATGAAGCCAAAGCTTTACACCGACGGCATGTTGGTGGCTGGCGACGCCGCCGGGTTCTGCCTGGCCGCTGGCTTGTATCTGGAAGGTATGAATTATGCGATGCAGTCCGGGTTGGCGGCGGCGGAAACCGCGATACTCGCCTGTCAAAAGGGAAATTTCTCGGCGCGCGTCCTCGCAGCTTATCAGAAAAATTTGAAGCAGCGCAACGTTTCTACCGACTTCCGGGCCTACCGTCATGCGCCGTCCTTTGTCAATGGGCCGCGTCTGCAAAATCTTTACCCCGAAATGGTTGCGCAGGGAATGGAACAAATCTTCCGGGTGGACGGCGCGCCTAAACGGAAGATTCTGCCGCTGGCCTACCGGATGATCCGTCAGTCTTCGATCAAGCCGGGGCAATTGCTCCGTGATGTCTATCAGGTGGCGAGGGCTTATCTATGGTGATGACCACCCATGAAGAGAAGATGCGCACCGTGCGCTTTCGGGTGGCGGCGACCCCGCATATCGTGGTGAATTCGGACATCTGCCGCAACGAATGCTCGGTCCACGCCTGCGTCTATGTCTGTCCGGCCAATCTGTTCGTCCCGCTGGACGACGGCGGCATCCTGTTCAACTACGAACAATGCTTCGAGTGCGGCACCTGCTATATCGCTTGCAATCAGGAGGGGGCCATTCGCTGGACTTACCCGGACGGCGGTTATGGCGTGACCTTCCGGGAATCGTGAAGGATTGACCTATGCGTATCGCGGTTTGTCTTAAATATGTTCCCGATCCCAGCACCATCGAGGTCGATCCGTTAACCGGGTCGATCGATACCGGTCGCGTGCTGTACATGATGAATCCCGCCGATGAAAGCGCGCTGGAATTGGCATTGCGGCTGCGGCCGCCCAATGGAGCCGTGACCGTGTTGAGCGTAGGACCCGTCGAAGCCGATCGCTTGCTACAGGATGCGCTGGCCGCGGGGGCCGATGCAGCGCTGCGCGTGTGGGATGACGGGCTGGGCAGCCTCAAACCGATTGTCACCACGACGCTGCTGGCGGCGGCGCTGCGCGTGAAAGAACTCCCCGACCTGGTGCTGTGCGGCGGGCATAGCGCGGATCGCGGATCGGGCACCGTGCCTGCGCTGCTGGCGGAGCATCTGGACTGGCCGGTCGCCACCGATGTGACCCAGTTCGAGCTGGAACCTGGGCGGATGCGTGTACAGCGGCGGCTAGCGCGCGGGGCGCGAGCCGAGAGTGAAATCACTTTGCCGGCGGTTTTAGGACTGGAAACTGGATTAGCGCATCTGCGCCAGGCCAGTCTGCCGAGCCTGATGCGGGTCAAACACATGCCGATTCCGCTCTACGGGCTGGAGGAATTAGGGTTGTCGCCGCAGGATCTGCACTTTCCAGCGATGACCCTGCATGAAATCATGCCGCCCCGTCCACGGGCGCGGGCTATGTTTACTCCTGACGCTTCCGCCCCCGTCCCGGATCGGATCGCCCAGATCATGTCCGCTGGCGTCGCTGGCAAGGCTGGAAAAATTCTGGATAGCGGCACGCCAGAACAACAAGCCGACGCCATCATCGAGTTTTTGCGTCAACGCGGTTTTCTGGAACACCGGACTTGAATATTCAGCGACTGACTGAATTAACGTGGCCGGACGCAGCGCAAGCCGTCGCCGCTGGCGTCACGACGGTGATTTTGCCGCTGGGCGCGACCGAGCAACACGGCCCGCATTTGCCCTTGGGCACCGATACCTACCGGGCGGCGGCGCTGGCCGGACAATTGGCGAAACGGTTGCCGGCGATGGTGGCGCCGGTGATTCCCATTGGCTGTTCCGACGAGCACAGCGGGTTTGCCGGCCTGTTGAGTCTGGAGGTGGAAACGCTAGCGGCGGTGATCGTGGATTGCGCCCGGCGCATGGTCGATTGGGGTGTGCAACGATTGATTGTATTGTCGGCGCATGGCGGCAACGGATCGGCGCTGGCGTTGGCGGAGACGCGCTTGCGGCAGGAGTTGCCGGCGTTGGCCGTGTGGATTCCCGACCCCATGACGATCTGTGGCGAGGCGGTGCTGGCCATTGCCGCCGAGGCAGGTTTGCCGTTCAACGCCCTCGGCTTGCACGCCGGTGAGTGGGAAACCTCGGAACTACTGTATCTACGCCCGGAACAGGTGTGCATGGAGCAAGCCGCGCCGGGTCATACAGGCGATATGGATGCAGCGTTAGCCACTTTGATTGCGAAGGGGACGCGGGCCTTGACGGCAACCGGCGTGGTGGGCGATCCCTGTCTGGCGAATGCAAGCCGGGGCGAGTGTTATCTGGCGGCGCAAGCCGCGTGCTACGAAGCAGCGTGGCGGCAATGGCTTATCCAGTCCAGCAAGGCATGAAGCAGGCGGAATGGCCCGACGATGGCGGCGCAGTCGCCGTCGCGCCGCCACTTGTTCCGCCATCAGCCCAACCGGCGCGCTACGCTCTGCAACCCCATCTATCCGTCATAGCGGATGAGCAGGGCGGAACCTTGTTGTGTCTACGTCCGCTGCTGGCGCTGCGCTTGAATCGGCAGGCCACGGCATTGCTCAGCGCGTTGCCACAACCTCACAGCATTGCCGAACTGGCGACTCAAGTTCCGGGAATGACGCCAGCGGCAATCACCGCGTTTCTGGATAACCTGGTGCGCCGCCGGCTATTGATCCGGCGTCCAGCAGGGATAACGGTTTGGCCGCAGGTCTCGATCATTATCCCAGCGCACGGTCGCACCGAGGCCACCCGCCGTTGTGTGCAATCGCTGCTGGCGCTGGATTATCCTGCTGACCGGCGTGAAATTATCATAGTCGACGACGCGTCTGAGCCGCCGCTGGCCGAGGCGCTGCGCGACTTGCCAATCCAGCTTGTGCGCCAGGAACGCAACATTGGTCAGTCCGCCGCCCGCAATCTGGCGGCGACAATAGCCAGTGGCGAAATACTGGCGTTCATCGACAACGACTGTGTCGCCGAACCTGACTGGCTGCGCAGCCTGCTGCCTTATCTGGACCAGCCAGCGATGGCGATTGTGGGCGGCCGGATCATAGCCCCGCCTGCCCGTGGCGCTGTGGCGGCGTTTGAGGCGGTGCGCTCGCCACTGGATATGGGCGCGGTGGAAACGGAAGTCGCCCCGAATGCCGCCGTATCCTACTTACCGACCTGCAACCTGTTGGTGCGCCGTGATGTGCTGCTTGCGCACGGCGGCTTTGATGCGACGTTGCGGGTTGGCGAGGACGTAGATTTCATCTGGCGCACGTTGCGCAGTGGAAACCGCGCCTGGTACGTCCCGGCTGGCCGAGTCGTGCATGACCATCGCGTGCGCTGGAAGGACTGGCTGCGCCGCCGCGCCGACTACGGTTCTTCCGAAGCCGATTTGCAACAACGCTATCCCGAAGGCCGACGGTTGATGCATTTGCCGCGCGTCAGCCTGTTGCTGCTTTTGAGCGTGCTGCTCGTGCCGTGGTTTGAAGGCTGGGGCTTGGGGCCGGCGGCAGTCGCTGCAACTCTGTTGAGCACGGAACTCATCCACAAGCAGCGTGAGTTGCGGCGCATCGGAGTCAGGCTATCCATCGGTCGGGTCGCCGTCGCGCTGGGCCGGGAACATGCGGCGGCTCTGTATCATCTAAGCGCCAGCACCGTTCGCTATTACAGCTTGCCGCTGCTGGCTATCGGCGGGATACAGCCGCATGGACTGCCCTTTATTTTTCTGTTGCTCATCATTGCGCCGCTGGCTGATCATCGGCGGCTGCAACCTCAACTGTCACGACCGGTTTTCATTGGCCTGTATGGCTTGGAATTGGCCGCCTACCAAGTGGGCCTCTGGCGCGGCTGCCGGCAACGGCGCACCTTGCGGCCATTGCTGCCGCGCCTGATCTGGCGGAGATAACCGGCCATGCCTAATCCCCGCTGCGTTCTACTCTTGTCGTATCCTTGTCTATTGTCAACATGAAGGAGATCATCCCGATGTTTATCCCTGTCGAACAACGTCCCGAACCGCCTACTCCCTACCCAGCGCCGATTGCAGAAGCCGCACCGAGCGCCGAAGCAGCGGCCCGACAGCCTGAACCGCTGGCAGAATTGCCGAAAGTCACCGAAGAGCTACTGATCGAAGAAGTCAGCATCGACGGCATGTGCGGCGTTTATTGAAGCCAACCCTGACCGGTCTTTGAGGGACCGGTTCGTCATATGATAGTCGCTCACCCAATTCGTCATATTAAGGCCGGTTGAAACCGAGCAAGGCGGGACTCATGGGCAAACTGGAAGGCAAAGTAGCGTTCATCACCGGCGCAGGGCGCGGCCAGGGCCGAGCGCATGCGGTGCTGATGGCTCGCGAAGGGGCCGACATTGCAGCGCTGGATATCTGCCGCGATCTTTCCTATCCACGCTATTCGCTGGCAAAGCGCAGCGACCTGGAGGAAACCGTCCGGCAGGTGCGAGAGTGCGGACGCCAGGCGTTGGAACTGGTCGCCGATGTCCGTGACAGCGCAGCGATGGAAAGAGCGGTTCAGGAAACAGTCGCCACTTTCGGACGTATTGACATTCTGATTTGCAACGCTGGCATCGCCGATATGGCCTTGACTTGGGACATCACCGAGGAATGGTGGGACACGATGATCGATGTCAATCTCAAGGGCTATTGGCTGGCGGTGAAATATGTCGTTCCACAGATGCTGGCGCAAAAAACCGGCGGCAGTATCGTGATGACGTCTTCTGTGGCTGGATTGCGCGGCGAGCCGGGCATGGCTCATTACTGCGCTTCCAAATGGGGTGTTGTCGGACTGGCTCATTCGCTAGCCCATGAACTCGCCCCGCACCATATCACCGTCAATACCCTGCATCCCACCGCTGTCGACACCGACATCATCACCGGTATGGCGCAAGCTGCCGACATGGCGACCGAGGATTTGGTCGAATTCATCCGCCAAGGCAATGCCCTACCGGTCAAGCTGATCGACGCGGAAGATGTCGCCAACGCGGCATTATGGCTGGTTTCTGGGGAAGCTCGCTACGTGACGGGACAGAAGCTTAATATCGACGCCGGCAGGATGCTCAAATGAACGCAACCGTCGAACTGGTGGCCTGTTACCGGCTAGCGCCGGGGGTGGCGATCCGCCCAGAGCGCTTCGGCGGTCTGGCATACCGTTACGACAACCGCCGCCTCTATTTCCTGCATTCCCATCAGGCGGTCGAGTTCATGAACCGCCTGGATGGTCGCCGTTCCCTACAAGAGATTCTGGATGAATTCCTGGCCTCGCGCAACATGCCACTGTCTGCCAGCGAGACGCTGGTTAAGGCCGTCGGGCAATTGGAACGAATGGGCCTTTTGACGCAGGTGACCTAGCCGCTCAAGGGGTCGGATACTCACGCGGCTGAATACCGTGCTTGCGCATCTTGCGGTACAGCGTGTTGCGACTAAAACCTAAATGCGCAGCGGTATTGGTGATATTCCAACCATGACGGTCCAGTTGACTCAACAGCGCTTCCCGCTCAGCTTGCGCGAGACCCCCTGTGACCGTAGCGCTCGGCATTATTGCGCCATAATTCAAGGCGCGCCAGGACGCATCATTCGACACTGACCCAGTGATCTCCGCCGGTAGATTTTCCAGCCGAACACATTGATCATCGCACAATGCCGCCGCCGTGCGCAGGACATTGCGCAATTGGCGGATATTACCTGGCCATGAATAAGCGTTCAGCGCCATCAATGCATCATCAGAGATACACAAATTGGCACCATCGCTTTCCGCAGCCAATACATTGCGTATCAGCAATAACCGGTCGCTGCGTTCACGTAAAGCGGGCAAGCGTAACTCCAGGCCATTTAACCGGTAATATAAATCCTCCCGAAACGCTCCGGTCGCCATGTACTCTCGCAAATTACGGTGAGTAGCGCTGATCAGGAACACATCTACCGGCACCGGCGTATCGCTGCCGAGCGGTAGCACCTCCTTCTCTTCCAGAACCCGCAGCAACCGGGTTTGCAACGGCGGCGGCATATCGCCGATCTCGTCCAAAAACAGCGTACCGCCATGCGCTTGCAAAATCTTGCCGCGCCGGCCTTCCTGACGCGCGCCAGTAAACGCTCCGTATTTATAACCGAATAACTCACTTTCGATCAGCGTCTCCGGGATCGAAGCGCAATTCACCGCGACAAAAGGCTTGCCAGCTCGTTCGCTGGCGTCGTGAATCGCTCGGGTGAATGCCTCCTTGCCGGTGCCGGTTTCTCCGGTTAACAGGATGTTGACACGCTTATTCATGACTCGCCGAATACAATTGACATTGTAATCCATCAGCGGATCTTTCCCAGCCAAGCTTTCCAGGGTTTTCATGGCTAAAGGCAAGGGCTTAGTTTCAAACGCCGTCAAGCGCGGCCGGTTCTTGGGTAACCGTTGCTCAGATCCATAGAGCAGCGCAAAAAACCGATTGCCCATCGCATCGACGATCGGCCATAGCGCTCTAGGCTGGCCACCGGCGTAGCCGAGCAAAGTTTCTAAGGTGATGGCGAAAAGCGCGTCGATGTGTTGGCCGATGAGTTGATAACGCGCTTGTTTGAGCTGATCCGCCGCGCTTTGATTAACGGCTAGGATACGGCCATCGTTACCAAAAGCCAGCAAACCCTCGCTGCTTTGGCCGACCAACTCCGGTTGGTGATGGAAACGCAGTATCCATTGCTGACGAAATACTCGCAAGAAAAAACCGTGTTCGATCATCCGAGCGCTCAAGTAAGCCAGCGCGAGAGTATGGAGCTGGCTTTGCTTGGAATCCTGGGAACTCGTTGCGGAGATATCCAGCACCGCCAACAAGCGACCCTGAGGATCGAAAATCGGCGCCGCCGAACAGGTTAACTGGATATGCTGACTGCAAAAATGCTCATTACGGTGAATGGTCAGGGCGCGTTGCTCGATCAGGGCGGTGCCAATGGCGTTAGTTCCTTCGTTTTCCTCATTCCAGATGGCGCCTGGCCATAGGCCAACTCGTTCAAAAGGTCTGCTCAGATTGACGTCGCAAATCCAATTGACGATCACGCCGTCGCCATCCGTCAGGATCACGGCAAAGCCTGAGCCAGCGATTCGCTGATAGAGGTTGTTCACTTCGATCTGGGCGATTTCCAGAAAGTCATCCAAGCGTTCCCGATGTTCCCGCAGACGGAACTGTTCGAGTACTCGAGGTTGATGGGATTGGACGGCATCGAGACCGTAGTTATTAACACAGCGGATCCAGGAGCGCGCAATACTGGCTTCAAGTAGAGGTGAATTCCCGGTTCCCTGCACCACAGATAGGATGTGTTTCGCATGTGCAGCCGTCTCGTCCGACATGGTTCCTCCTTAATACTTAGAAAGTTCCCCTATCTAACGTAGGGTCAACATTTATCGAACATCGAATCGAATTGCTACCCAATATCAATGCGATTAACGGGTGTCTGAATGGAAGTCAGGGAGGTTCACAGGCTGGATGAAGTCATGACATCTTCTTTCCGCATAAACACCCATTATAAAAATAGACCTCCTGCATGGATTCATTCAGGATATGCACGAAAAGCAGGGCAAACCGCACTTCCCGATTCGTGATACCAATTCCCGGTAGGTTTTATATTTCCCGCGCAGGGCGAGTTAGCGAAGCGTAATCCGCCGAAATCACAACCGAATCGGCGGGTTACGGGCTGGCGCTCTAACCAAGGAAACGCTGACTAAAGCGTTAACCGATTTGTCGGTTTAGCCCGCAACTACTCTGACTGTTTGGACTTCCAAGCCTATCCGCTGAAAATACCACTCAACACCTCGCATTTTCATCACCCTGCTTTGGTAGTGGTCGGCCAGGGTTTCAATGCAAAGCTGGAAGTGATGGAAACGGGTTTCTCCAATCGCTCATGAAGGTGCTCCAAGCCTTGAACACAGCGCTCCGCTGTAATTTCCATCTCCATTCCTCTTTCATAACACGCCTGGGCCATTTCCCAATCCGCCAGTTTTTCCCAGTATTCACCTAATTTCTCTAAACTCCTTAGATACCGGTTATGCAAGCGGTCACGAGTCTGAATCGCCCAAAATTCGGAGTCTTGACCCAGAAACGGGCCGCGATAGGCGCGCAAGAGCGTATCCGTCGCAGTGGCCAAATCCGCTGATGCAGCCTCTCCCCGGTTCGCCTCACTAACCCAAGTCAGAGTCTGACTGATCCGACGCTCCAGACACCACACGTCGACCCAACAATAGCGCGGGTCCAGGGACAGTCGGCCATTCCGCACGTTTAAGGTATGTTCATGACCCAGCAGCCGGCGCAGGCGGTGGAGCGTGATCGTCAAGGCTTGCTGGCCAGCGTCGCCGTCGGCGTCCGGCCATAGCACGTCAGCGAGCCGTGCCTGGTTAACGTCCCGTCCGCCCCAAGCGATCAGGAGCTTGAGTAATTCCAGTGGCTTGCGCTGCGCCTTGCGGCCGAATGTCACCGGTTGGCCATCCACCACCAGCCCGAACCGGCCCAAGGTATAAATCTTCACCGGCCAGGGCCAGTGATCCGATATCGCAACCGATGGATCGGGCCGTAACCCACGCTTGCGGATGAGGGTTTGGACGTATTCGACTTCGACATCGGCATCCAGCGCCGCCGCGCAAAGCCGGGCCACATCGTCCGGCTTGAAGAAAGTGAAAAAGATATAGCCTTCCGCTCGGCCCAGCGCGAGCGCCCGGCGCAACAACTTCAAGCTGCGAGCCTTCCGTCCCCAGGTCAGGGCGAACTGCGCGGCGGCCAAAGTGCGTAAGAAGGTGGCGACTTGGCTGCGCGTCGCCCTGATCCATGAGTGCATGCCAGCCAAGTGGCGCAAGGCGTCCGAGCGGTGACCCAAGCTGGCGTGTACCTGCGCCAAGGCCAAATGGATGACTGCGGTGGTATGGTAAAATGTGCGACGAGCCACTCGCAGGGTTTGTTCCAATCGCTCCAGAGCTTCAGGCAGGCGTCCGGATTGCCAGGCTTCCCAAGCACTCAGGACATCGTAGAGGACACGTTCCAGAGGCCGGAAGGACTTCTGTAATCGCGTGTACCGCTCCAGCGCCGTCCGGCTGGCCTCCAGTCGTCCGGCACTCAGGTTGGCATGCATAAAAGCCGATAACAGGATGCCGTTGAAAAGGTTGACGCCGTATTCGGCGGCGATGGACCATCCCGCCTCGGCAATGGCGAGACACCGCGCCAGATCGCCTTCGTACCAGTATTGATAGCAAAATTCTCCCCAATACCAGGCACAGCGCAGTACTGGTTCGACATAGGTAACATCCGCATTCGCGGCGCGCAGGATGTTCAGCGCCCAAGCGGCCTTGCCGTGTTGGCCGACGTTCCAGATGTAGTGGAGCAACAACGTATTGAGCGAGACCAGATACAAATCCGGCGGGCAATCGGTTTGCAATAGCTGGATGATGCGTCGTTCCCAGTCAGCGAATTCCGGGTGCTCCGGCCGGGCGTGGACCAGCAGATTAAATACCCCGCAGGTGACCCGCGCTTCGAGGGTGGTCGAGGGAAAACTCGGGTAGCGGGTCCGCAATCGTTCGAATTCCACCAGCCAGCCGCCAGCGGCGTGAAAATTATCCCAGGCCAAACCGTAGGTATCGGTGATGGCCGCCCACGCCAGCCACAGACCAGTGACATCGCCAGCGTGCTTGAAGCGACGATAGGCTCGAACTAAGGTGGTGCGGGCAGCGACCGCGTCGCGGGACAATTGGCATTGGCCCAGCCAAAACAGCAGCCAAGGCGAGCGTTTCCGAATCGCCGATGGCAACCGGCTCAGCCAGGATTCCAAAAGTTGGCTGCGACCTTGCCGCAGTAACAGTTCGGCCTGTTGCATCACCAGTCGGCTGAGCTGTTCCCAATCGCGCAATGCCTGCCACAGTTCAACCGCCTCGCTCAGTTCGCCAGCCGTTTCGAGCAGCGCCGCTGCCTGGCGCTGCATTTGTTCATATTCCAGAGCAGGCAACATGCCGCGTCCCTGACGCAACAGGAAACCGCGGAACAAATCATGATACTGGTACATGATTTGTGCACAGGACGCACCCAGTTCGACCGTTTCGCTGCGAAACGTGAAGCAATGACGCCGCACCAAGGCGTTCAACCACGCCTCCGCTTGATCCTCGCTAGTCAATTGGCGGGCCATGGCAACGGTCATTTTCGGCAACAAGGCCGTCTTTAGCAGAAAGGTCTGCAAAGGCGCATCGAGTTGGTCCCACACTTCGATTGCGAAATAATCGAAAACCAGTTCGGTGGTCGTCAGCGGCGGCGGGATTCCAGCCCGACAGGCGCGCCGCAACAGTAACGTCAACCCGGCTGCCCAACCCTGCACCTGCGCGTTCAGATTCTGCACCTCGGCAACGGTGAATGATCGCTCAGTCTGTAAATGGGCGATGCCCTCGGCTTCGGGCAGGGTCAAATGCAGTTCTTCGGCGGTTATCATCGCCAGCGACCCATGCAAGCGCGCCCGCGTCAAGGCGGGCGGCGGCTCCCCCCGGCTGGTCACCAGGCAACGCACATCGGCAGAGAGATGGTCCAGCATCTCCGCCAACACCGCGTGCAACGGCGCCGCTGCCGGCAGGCGATGGTAGTTGTCGAACAGCAGGATGCAGGGCGGGGCGACGCGCTGGAACAGGGCGCGAAAATAGCGGCGGGCGAACGCGGACAGATCGCCTTGGTATTCCGGCGTCAGCAGCGGCAAGGGCAGACCGGCGCCGTGCGGATCGGCCGCGATCCCGAGGTAGTAAAAGAAGGTCGCTGGGTCGGCGTCATCTTCGTCAATCTGATACCACAGGCAGGGAATCCCCCGCGCCTCCATGTAGCTCGCCGCCAGCGTGGTCTTGCCGTAGCCCCCTGGCGCCCCGATCCAGATACCAGGCCGGTCAGCAAATTCATCCAGTTGCTCAAACAGTCGTTCGCGGGGGAAAACCGTCGGAAGCCAAGGCTGATTGAATTTAGCTAATCCTGCGGAGGATGTAGATAGATAGGCTTTTTGAGGTTTCATGGCTGAAGATCCAACGTCGTTCTGCTCAGTTGAACAGTCATTCGAAAAATCTGAACATTTGATCAAAAGTCTAGCTATAAATATTAAAAATGTTGTCCCCTGAGCAGGGGACATTTAGAAGCGTTACAGCAGAGCCGCTGCGAACGAAACCGGATGGGATCAAAGGATGAAACGCGCCAAAGCCCTTGCCTCTCTGCGTCAATTATGCTGCCTGGGTCTCAACCGGGAGGTTTTGATTCCGGAAGTGCTACGCGCCTTGCACACGTTCATTCCTTCGGAAAGTAATGTGTATACAGGGGTCAACGAGCACATACTGCCGACATTCGTGATTCCCGAGCATGTGATTCCAGAGGTCATGGAAACCGTCAAAAGCGAGTGGAATCGGCTTTATGTCAAGCCCTATCACTCACGGTCGGTCGATTGGTACCGCCACCATCTCATAATGACAGACGTACGCATTTTGGACGACCGGTTTTACCGCAGCGATTTTTATCATGCAGTGTTCCGGCCCTATAAACACCATTACAGAGTGCAGGCGAAAGTTTGTAATTATGGCGCCATGGTCGGCGGCATCTCGCTGGCCCGCTCTCAGCATCAGCAACCGTTTGACGCTGAAGATATCCAGCAACTCAGGCGTCTGCTGCCTTATTTGGAGCATGGCTTGCAGGCGCGTGGCGAAACGGCTACGGACTATGTGGACAGCGGCCAAACTGGGCTGGTGATCCTGACGCGCAATGGCTCCGTGGTCTATCTCAGCGATGCGGCTCGAAACTTACTGTTCCTGGCCACCTATGGCATTTTTCCCGTGGGACAAGGGTCTTCAAGCCTACCGGTCACGGTGCCGCCCGTGTTGCAACAACTTTGCGCTAACCTCGACGGCATTTTTCAGGGTTGGGATGCGCCTCCGCCGACTTTCTCCCACACCAATGCCCGTGGTCGATTCGTTTTCCGCGCCTATTGGCTGCAACCGCCCACGGTTCACTCGGGTTTGGAGACCGCCGGTTATTCTCCAGCCGACAACGGCTTGATCGGCGTGCTGATCGAGCATCAGGAACCGCTGCGGCTGCAACTCTATCGCAATCTGCAAGGCTGGCGTCTGTCCCCTCGGGAACAGGAAGTCGGTCTGGCGCTGGCCGAAGGTCTTTCCCAAGCAGCGATCGCGGTGCGGTTGAACGTCAGTGTTCAGACCGCCATCACCTACATACGCCGCCTGTATGCCAAGCTGGAAGTTCACAGCCGCGCGGAGTTACTCGACAAGCTGCGAACTCCAACGTCGAAGACTATCAAGCCGTGACCTCTTCTGGGCTTTGCCCTTTCGGATAAACAACTTCTGAATCCGTAAGCGATCTGTAAGTTCTTTACATCCATAGTAGCGTCTTATGAGGTGTCTCTACATCATTGGATCGGCCAAGATCGATGAGTTGCCGATAGAGGAGAGGCAATATGATTGCAAACCCAGTGGTCAAACAGGTGGATTCTTTAAGCCGGCATATTCGACAAAAACCCCAGGAAAATCTGTGCATTCGTCCAGTCGTTTTGGATATCTGCACCCGCTATCAAGCACGGCGAATTTTTTGCGTGAGATGCGATAACCAGAAACCGAGTGGTGGTGCGCAGGATGCAGGCTGTGTCGTTGGAATGGAATGCGGTGGCAATGGCATAGCCAATTCGATTGAATGGACTCGGGCCGATCGATCCGGACATGAACAGCTTGGTGATTCTGCCAAAATAGCGGAGAGCGGCGTCGATATCGTCGTGAACACTGACATCGACGATCTGCACCTGCAAGCTCCTGAGTTGATCGAGTCCGCCATCCGGCGGCTTCGTCCCAATGGCATTCTGATGATCGCGCTGCCGTTACGCAGTCACTGGGAGATTTTGTTAATCACCGTGCGTGCCTGGTGGGAGCGCTGGACCGGTGGTCATGCCCAATTCTGGTCGAGGCGG
This sequence comes from Gammaproteobacteria bacterium, assembly GCA_024235095.1. Lineage (NCBI taxonomy): Bacteria > Pseudomonadati > Pseudomonadota > Gammaproteobacteria > Gammaproteobacteria bacterium. Next base: position 756,625 of record JACKNC010000001.1, on the reverse strand, counting down.
CGGCTGAGCGCGCTCTTGGAATCCTGCGGCTTCATGAACCTGGAGTCTATCAAGATCAGGGCTTCTTCTCGTCGGAGGCAAATCATAATCCTGGTGGCCAAGAAGACGAGCTAATCGCGGCCTATCCGCACGGTGCGGCGGGTGAACATCGCGTAACCCGCTAACACCGCAATATCCCTCTGAATAGCGGGTTAGAGCCGCCGCCCGGACCGACCACTCTCTTGTTCCCTTGATCTTATCGTTCCCACGTTGAATTTCGGCACGGCGTCGGTTTTCCCGGATATCGCCGCTTCGGGTACAAAAACTCCGAATCTGTAAGCTATCTGTAAGTTCCTTTGTGCTCAGAATGCCGATGATCGGCTTAATTTGTAAGCGCTGCCAGGGGAACTCAAGAAATGCGCATTAGAAACCGCCAGAGGTTACAGGTTAGGAAATTGTGGCGTCCGATGTGGATTGGCCAGACCGCGAGCACTCCATCGTCATTGCGGCGGCACCAGTTACGGTGGCTAGGAAGTCTGGGTTTGTTGCTGAGCTTGAGCAGCAGCCCAACCATCGCCGGGGCCACCGTGCTTCGGTTTATGTTGGACACGTCTTCTTTGTCGGGTGTAACGGCGACTCTGGCCTTTGATTTCCTCAATTACGACCCCGCATCGAACAGCGTCACGGTGACCGATTTCTTTACTGATGGGATTTTGGGCGCTGCCAGTTCTGTTGGTAGTGTTACCGGTACATTGCCTCCCGGTCCGGTCACGCTGGCCGACAGCGATTTCTTCAACGAATTTCTGCAACCGCTCACGTTGGGCAACACAGTCAGCTTCACTCTAAACCTGACAGAACACGCGCCGAGTGGGTCGCCCTTGGATGGGTTTTCTTTCTATCTACTGAACGCAACAGCGACTTTGTCTTTGTTCGCTACGAATGATCCGATCGGTGGGGATGCCCTGTTTGCTGTGGACATCGACGGCGCCTCCGACGGTATTCGTTACCCCTTTGATTATGCGGGTACTGGCGATCCGGTGACGTGGACGCTGGAACCGGTGACCGTACCGTTACCCTCCACAGCGTTGCTCATTGGCGCGGGGTTATTGGGCGGACTGGCGGCGCGACGGCGAGATAGCTTGCATACCGTAGGTCGGGCAACAGCGCGGCGTTGCCCGACGGTTCAGCCAGTGGGGTGCACCCATCGCACCCCCTCCTTTTGAACAACAGCAAAAAAGATTTCGTTTGGGAGATTGCGATCATGGCGATGGTGCGGTCATCGGTACAGTGGATTAGTGGGTTGGTGTTATTGGCGCTCCTGTTGAGCGGGTGGGTGTTGCGGACGGAGTCCGCCAGTCCCGGCGGGACGGTGAGCGCCGATGTCAGCGCGCAGGTGGCGGTGACCTTTTCCGGGTTGCGCTTCAATCGGGTGACGCGGACGTTTGATACGGTGGCGACCCTGACGAATACCGGGGCCGACCCGCTTCTGGCACCGCTAGAACTGCATGTCAGTTCGATCACCCCAAACACCGTGTCGCTGGCCAACCCGAGCGGGACCGCCAGCGATGGGCATCCTTATGTGGCTGTGCTTCTGCCGACTGGAGAATTGGCGGCAGGGGCGACGGTGACCAATGTCATCTTGCGCTTCAGCAATCCCAGCAATGTCGGTTTCAACTTTACCCACCATGTCGTGGGGACCTTGGCGGCCAGCAATGCCCCGCCAGTGGCCGACGCCGGTCCCGATCAGACCGCTCCGGTCGGCATGACCGTGATCCTGGATGGCAGCGGCTCGACCGACCCCGATGGCGACGACTTGACCTATGACTGGACCTTGCCCACGGTACCCGCCGGCAGCACCGCCACCCTGGCCGATCCGACCACGGTGAATCCGCGCCTGACCCTGGATCGACCGGGCGATTACACCGCGCAGTTGGTGGTGAACGACGGCCAGGCCGACAGCGCCCCAGATACCGTGACGATTTCCACGGAGAACACTCCGCCGGTGGCCCATGCCGGACCCGATCAGAGCGCCCCGGTGACGACGACGGTGACCTTGGACGGAAGTGCCTCCAGCGATGTGGATGGCGATACCTTGACCTTTGCCTGGACCCTGGTGAGCCAGCCGGCGGGCAGTACCGCCGCCTTGGTCAATGCCACGACTGTCAACCCCAATCTAACCCTGGATCAGGCCGGGACCTACACCGTGCAATTGCTGGTCAATGATGGCCAGGTGGACAGCGCGCCCGACAGCGTGACGATTTCGACGGAAAATTCCCCGCCGGTGGCCGAAGCCGGCCCGGCGCAGACCGTGCCGTTGGGCGCGACGGTGCAGTTGAATGGCGCGGGCTCATCCGATGCCGATGGCGATCCGTTGACGTACCAATGGACCTTGACCAGTGTGCCGGTGGGCAGCACCGCGACGCTGACCAATCCAACCACGGTGAATCCCAGTTTCATCGCCGATCAATCGGGCGCGTATGTGGCGCAGCTCATCGTGAACGATGGGACGGTGAACAGCGCCCCGGACACGGTGACCATCAGTACCGAAAACTCGAAACCAGTGGCCAACGCCGGGCCGGATCGGCAAGTAGAGGTCGGTGACACGGTGACCTTGGATGGTTCCGGTTCCAGCGATGCGGACGGCGATGTCTTGACCTATCAATGGGCGCTGACCACGCAGCCGGTGGGCAGCACGGCGGCGTTGCAGAACGCCGATCAAGTCCTGGCGCAGTTCATTCCCGATCTGGCCGGCCAATACATTGCGCAGTTAATGGTCAACGATGGTCTGTTGACTAGCGACCCGGATACGGCGACCGTGACGGTCACCGTGCCAACCCCAACCAATCGCGATCCGCAGATCATCTCATCACCCGTAACGACGGCGACGGTTGGCCAGCCTTATCGTTATGACGTGAACGCCACCGATGCCGATGGCGATCCGCTGAGTTATGCGTTGAACGTCTCGCCGACCGGGATGAGCATCGACGCCAATGGCCTGATTACCTGGACGCCCACGGCGGCGGGTGAGGTCTCGGTGACCGTCGAGGTCAGCGATGGGCAAGGCGGGAAGGCGATCCAGTCGTTTAACGTGCAGGTGCAAGAGGAGAGTTTGTCGCTGCCGCCCAATCCGAAGGACGTCGCCCCGCCGCTCGACCGCACGGTGCCGACCACCACCGACGCCGCCACCGAATTCCTCTATACCGGTTCCAATCCGATTCAAACCGGCGTCGCGCCCGGCACGATTGAACCGCAGCGCGCGGCGCTGGTGCGTGGCAAAGTGCTCGCTGACGATGGTTCACCGTTGTCCGGCGTTCAGATCACGATTCATGGTCACCCTGAATTGGGCGGCACCCTGTCCCGCGCCGATGGCATGTTCGACCTAGTGGTCAACGGCGGTGGGGTGTTGATCGTGCAATATACCCGCAGCGGTTACCTACCGGCCCAGCGTCATCTCGACGTACCGTGGGAGGATTACGCCTGGCTGCCCGACGTGGTGCTCAAGCAACGCGATGCGCAGGTGACCGCGATCACCTTTGGCGACAACGCACCGATGCAGGTGGCGCGCGGCAGCCTGAGCAACGACAGTGACGGTACCCGCCAAGCGACCGTGTTGTTCCCGGCGGGTACTCAAGCGCAAATCTATCGACCCGATGGCAGCACCCAAACAGTGGATACGCTTCACATCCATGCGACCGAATTCACCATCGGCCCCAATGGCCCGCAGACGATGCCCGCCGATCTGCCGCCCACCTCCGGCTACACCTACGCGGTAGAGTTAAGTGCTGATGAAGCCGTCATCAAGCGCGACGGCAAGGACGTGCTGTTCAACCAACCGGTCGTCTTCTATCTGGAAAACTTCCTCGATCTGCCAGTGGGCATCATCGTGCCGGTGGGTTATTACGATGCCGATCAAGGGGCTTGGGTGCCGTCCGATGACGGGCGAATTATTCAAATTCTGAGCGTGGCGAACGGCATGGCCGTTTTGGACCTCGACGGCCAAGGAACCCCGGCCAGCACTGCTCGGTTGGCCGAGTTCGGCATCACCGATGCTGAACGCACCCAACTGGCTACCCTCTACACGCCCGGTCAGAGTCTATGGCGGGCGCAGATGGCTCATTTATCAATCTGGGACACGAATCTCGGTTGGGGGCCACCTCCTGATGCAACTCCCCCAGACAATCCTCCGGCACCCTCTCCCAGTCCCGAACCTGATCCAGATTGCAATGGCGGCTCCGTCATTGAATGCCAGAATCAGGTATTGGGTGAACGGGTCACCGTCGCCGGCACTCCCTTCACGCTCAACTATCGCAGCAACCGGGTATCCGGCAACGCGGTAACGCGCACCCTGACCATTCCTTTGAGTGGCGATACAGTACGTTCGGATCTCCTTCGCATCGACTTGGAAGTGCGCGTAGCGGGTCAGATCATCAAGCAGAGTTTCTCGCCCCAAACCCATCTGAGCACGACAGTGACTTGGGACGGCAAGGATAGCTATGGCCGACCAGTGCAAGGAACGGTGGCGGCCAAGGTTAATATCGGTTATGTCTATCCAAGCAACTACTACAGCGCCGCAGACCTTGGCGTAGCTGTTCGTAACTTCGGGCATGAAGGTCGCGGTAACCGGATGACCGGCGCCCGCTTCATTACCCGTTTTCCGGTAACCATCTGGCAAGACTACCAGCTTCTTTTAAGCACTTGGGACGCACGGCCTGCCACGCTTGCCGGTTGGAGTTTGGATGTGCATCACGCCTACGATCAGGCAGGCCGGGTGCTTTATCGGGGCGACGGCCAACTACAAAAAGGGTATCGCCCACTCGATTACGAGATCACGCAGGTCTTTCCCATAAACTTGTACTACAATTACCAGACTATGGGTTCGTCGACAGAACATACTGTCGTCGATTCGGCGGGGAACATTTACTTCAGCACCTATGGTTCTCATTCTCTCGTATGGAAGTTGGCGCCGGACGGGACACTAACCCGATTCGCCGGCGGCGGCAGTCCCGCCGACGGCCTCGGTGATGGAGGTCTCGCTACGGAGGCCAGCCTGTCTATGTCAGCGGACGGTGGCGGCTTGGCGTTCGATGCCGCTGGAAACCTGTACATTGCCGATAACTCTCATAATCGCCTTCGCAAGGTAGATCGGTCGGGCATCATCACGACCATCGCCGGCAATGGCGTATGGAGTTTCTCCGGTGACGGTGGCCCGGCGACGCAAGCCACATTCGAAAGCCCCAATGAGGTCGCCGTAGACGGCCAAGGAAATATTTACATTGGCGACGCCGGTAATGGGCGGATCCGTAAAGTCAGTCCCGACGGCATCATTCAGACCGTCGCCGGGGGTGGGACGCTATTGGGCGACACCGCTGAAGGGCAGCAAGCCACGAAAGCCGGTCTAAATTACATCCGCTGTCTGACCCTTGATGCCCGAGGTAATCTCTATGTCTGTCAAACTTTTAGCGCCATCCTACGCATCTGGAAAATCACTCCGGACGGCGTCCTGCATAATTTCGCCGGCAAAAAACCTGCTGCGGGTACAAGCTTTATTGAGGGGGTTCCAGCCACTGAAGCCTACATACAGGCACCGTACAGTGTCGTCGTCGACGCGCGAGGCAATGCGTTTACCACTGACGGAGGCTACGTTCGGCGGATCACGCCGGAGGGACGGATCTTCACCGTTGCCGGCACCGGCAAGCCGGGTACAGTCATCAACCACACCCCTGCCTTGCAGGCCGACTGGGGCGGTTTTGTCTTCAGACTCGCCTTCTATCCTCAAGGCAATCTGCTATTGAACGGCAGGTCCTCTGTTGGGATCTCCAAGATGTCGCCCAGTTCGCCCAATACCTTGCAGCTGGCTGGTGCCGCTCCCACCGATACCGTCTATCCATCCGAAGATGGCCGGGAAGTTTACGTCTTCGATACAGAGGGTCGCCATCTGCGGACGCTCAACACGCAAACCGGCGCGGTGCTGTATACCTTCGGTTATGACGGCAACGGCAAACTGATCAGCGTCACCGACGGTGACCACAACATCACCACCATCGAGCGCAACGGCGCGGGCGATCCCACCGCCATCGTCGGTCCCTACGGACAACGCACTACCCTGACCACTAACAGCGACGGCTATTTGGCAAGCATCACCAACCCGGCGGGCGAGATCCACCAATTCACCTACCAGGATGCCGGCGGGCTGCTCACCACCTTCACCAATCCGCGTAACCTAAGCTGGCAAATGACCTACGACACGCTGGGGCGACTCACCCGCGACAGCGACCCCGCCGGCGGCTTCAAGGCTCTAGCGCGCAGCGAAAATGCCGACGACTACCAAGTCGCCATCACCGACGCCGAGGGCCGGACCACGACCTACGCGGTCGAGAATCTACCCTCCGGCGATCAGCGTCGCATCGACACCGCCGCCGACGGCACTCGCACCGAAATCCAAATTGACACCGACGCGACCCGGACCACCATCTTGGCAAACGGGACGACGACTGAACAAACCGGACATCCCGATCCCCGGTTCGGGATGCAAGCGCCGCTGGTGGACAGCGTCGTCACTCTGCCCAACGGTCTGAGCCAGTCGATCACCCGCACGCAGACGGTGAACCTGGCCGATCCAGACAATCTGCTGAGCTTGACCCAGATCACGGACACCATGAAGATCAACGGTCGCACCACCACCCGCGTCTTTGACGCCGCGACCCGCACCTGGACGGTGACCAGTCCCACCGGTCGGCAAGTCAGCACCGTGATCGATACGCAAGGCCGCCCCACCCAAGTGCGTGTTCCCGGTTTGGCTGACCTGAATGTCAGTTACGACAGTCGGGGGCGTCCAAGCAGTCTCACCCAGGGCACTGGCGCGGATGTTCGCACCTTTAACCGCAACTACAACGGCCAAGGTTATTTGCAAACCGCCACCGATCCGCTAGGCCGTACCATGGATTACCAGTACGACCTGGTCGGTCGAGTGCTTCAGCAGACCTTGCCCGACACCCGGCAGATCGGCTACGGCTACGACGCCAACGGCAATCTGACCGCCTTGACGCCGCCGGGCCGCCCCACCCACGAGTTCGCCTACACGCCGGTGAATCTGCAAGCGGAGTACGCGCCGCCAGCCATTGGCGCAGGCGACCCCAGTACACGCTCTGCTTACGCGCTGGATCGGCAGGTGACCCAAGTCACCCGACCGGATGGCCGGACCCTGCGCTTCAACTACGACCACGCTCGTCGGCTAGATACGCTGACCTTGCCAGACGGAACGATGGGTTACGCCTATGACGCGACCACCGGCCAGTTGAACCGCATCACGACTCCGGACGGCGATACGCTGGCCCATGACTACGTCGGCGCGCTGCTGGCGCAAGCGACCTGGACCGGCGCCGTGACCGGTAGCGTTCAATGGACTTACGACAACGACTTCCGGGTCGCGTCGCTGAGCTTCAACAACGTCGATCCCATCGCCTTCCAGTACGACGCCGACAGCTTGCTGACCCAAGCGGGCGCATTGATGCTGAGCCGCAGTCCGCAAAATGGTTTGCTGACCGGTACGACCTTGGGCAGCGTCACCAGTAGTCTGAGCTACAACAGCTTTGGCGAAATGGCGAGTTCCACCGCTCAAAACGGAAGTACGACGCTGCTGGCCAGTCAATACACCCGCGACCAGTTAGGACGGATCACCCGGAAGGTCGAGACGGTTGCAGGCGTGACTCGTACTTTCGAGTATGGCTACGACCTGGCCGGTCGGCTCAACGAGGTTAAACAAGATAACGTCGTCACGGCCAACTACACCTACGACCCGAACGGCAACCGCCTGAGTGGGCCGGGATTGACCACACCGCCGACCTATGACGACCAGGACCGGCTACTGAGTTACGGCAGCGCTGGCTACACCTACACCGAAAACGGCGAACTGACGACCAAGACCGTGGGAAGCGCAGTCACCCAGTACACCTACGATGTACTCGGCAACCTCAAAGTCGTGACCCTGCCCGACGGTACCGCTATCGAGTATGTCACCGATGGCCAAAACCGCCGGATTGGCAAGAAAGTCGGCGGCGCGCTGGTGCAGGGCTTCATCTACCAGGATCAACTCAAGCCCATCGCCGAACTCGACGGTAGCGGCAACGTGGTCAGCCGGTTTGTCTACGCCACGCGAGTTAATGTGCCCGATTATCTGGTCAAAGGCGGCGTGACTTACCGCCTCCTCACCGATCATCTCGGCAGCCCGCGTCTGGTGGTTAATACTGCCGATGGCAGCATCGCACAGCAAATGAAGTATGACGAGTTCGGCAACGTAGTGGAGGATACGAATCCCGGCTTCCAGCCCTTTGGTTTTGCGGGCGGATTGTACGACGCGGATATCGGACTCGTCAGGTTTGGGGCGCGGGATTATGACGCGGAGACGGGACGATGGACGGCGAAAGATCCGATTCTGTTCGGGGGAGAGGACTCGAATTTGTATGGGTATGTGGTGAATGATCCGATCAATATAGTTGATTATGAAGGAAAAAGCCCTCTCCTCGTAATTGGAGGTTTTCTTGCGGGGTATGCTGCAAGCAAGGCTCTAGATTGGTTATTAGATGGAGAGAATCCTGCAGACTTTGCTTGTAAATTAACTAATTGCACTAAAGATCAAGGGAGCTTGAAACCAAAACCTCCTGTCCCCGGCCCTGGTAACATTTGCGATATTCCAGCCGAGTAGCCGAGCGCGTAGGGCGGGTTAGCCAGGTAGCCAGGTAGGTCGGGCACAGGACGTGCCCGACATGTGCCCCTTTTGCCCGACCTACTTTTCTGAATGTTGAGCCCGGTAGGTCGGGCACAGGATGTGCCCGACATGCACCTCCAATCCTTTGAACCCGTCGGGCAACGCTTCGCTTTTGCCCGACCTACTCGGAAATTGGCCAATGCGCTACGCCGTTCAACCACGCCCGGCGCAACGTACTTCTTCACGGTCATGACCTATCAGCCAGGTAGGTCGGGCACCGGACGTGCTCGACATGCGCCCTCCACCCCCATCAACCCGTCGGGCAACGCTACGCTTTTGCCCGACCTACTCGGAAATTGGCCAATGCGCTATCGCCGTTCAACCACGCCCGGCGCAACGTACTTCTTCACGGTCATGACCTATCAGCCAGGCAGGTCGGGCACAGGACGTGCCCGACATGTGCCTCCAATCCTTTGAACCCGTCGGGCAACGCTGCGCTTTTGCCCGACCTACCCCTTGCTAAACCTAGCGCATTGCCGCTCGCGCCGCTTCCGCTAGAAAGCCGGAGCGCCTATTATCTCTGAGCCTTATTGGGCTTCAGCATGACCGGGCCAACAGGGGTTGCTCCAACAGGAAAAGTTGGATAGTGTTGGGGATAGTTACGAATGAAAAACAAAGGTAATATTATGGTATATAATGATATTATTACTATAGACTCTGACAAGCGCGGCGGCAAACCCTGCATCCGGGGCTTGCGGATCACAGTTTATGACGTGCTCGGTTGGTTGGCCAGTGGTATGACGCCAGCGAAAATCATCGAAGATTTCCCCGAATTAACCCATACCGATATCATGGCTTGCCTGGCTTTTGCTGCTGATCGGGAAAGAACGGTGACTTGGATTAAAGCAGCGTGAAGCTTCTACTCGACGAGAATTTATCCAGGCGAATGGTATCACTCATCGCCCTCCACTATCCGGGTTCTTCACAAATAGCCTTACTGGGATTGGAGCGATCATCAGACACGTCCATCTGGGCTTACGCTCGTCAGCACGATTTTATCATTGTCACCAAGGATAGCGATTTCGTTGATCTGTCCACGTTATATGGGCAGCCTCCTAAAATCATTCTGCTGAAAACCGGTAATCAAACCTGGCAAATGACTGCTCAAGCGCTGATCAACCGTCGGGAATTGCTGGAATCTGCGCTGATCACGGCAAATGCCGCGTGTGTCGACTTGTATTAGCCAGGTAGCCAGGTAGGGTACGCATCGCGTACCTTTTTCGGGGCGTGGACAATGACTGGTACGCGGTGCGTACCCTACGGGGGAATATGGCGGATTACCGGCGGTGCTATGTGCCGGGCGGGTCGTTCTTTTTCACGGTGGTCACGGAACGACGGGCGGCCATTTTGGGCAACGATCGGGCACGGGACTTGTTGCGCGCGGCGTTTCGCGATGGCCGGCAACGCTGGCCGTTCCGGGTGGATGCCCTGGTGATGTTGCCCGATCACCTGCACGCCATCTGGACCTTGCCGCCGGACGACGCCGATTATTCCAAACGCTGGGGCGCGATCAAAAAACACTTCACCCAATCCTGGCTGGCGGCGGGTGGCGGCGAACAACCGACGACGGACTCCCGCCACCGCTATCGACGCCGGGGCGTTTGGCAACGGCGGTTCTGGGAACATGCGATTCGTGATCAACGCGATTTCGACATTCACTGCGACTACCTCCACTACAACCCGGTCAAACATGGCCTTGTGGCGCGGGTAGCGGATTGGCCCTATTCGAGTTTTCACCGCTTCGTGGAAAACGGCGCGTATCCGCTGGATTGGGCGGGCCATCCCGAACTGGCGGCCAATGTTGCGAGCTTTGGGGAATGATGTCGGGCAACGCTGCGCTTTTGCCCGACCTACCCAACTACCCAACTGGCCGGTTGATCAGCGCGTAGGGCGGGTCAGGCATCAGCCATAACCGCGCCCTGCATCCGGTCAGTTTTGACGGTGGGCAAAGAGAGTTTAGACCGGTTGCTGCTCGATTGAGCTATCGTCAACCAGTTCCTGGTAAGCATGCCAGGTCGCGTGGCCGATCAGCGGGAGGGCAATCACCAGACCGATGTAGAAGGAGATCAGGCCAATCCCCGTAAAGACCACGATCAGCGCCGCCCACAGCGCCATCGGCCCCGGATTGGCGCGGACGGCGGTAAGGCTGGTTAGCACCGCGGTAATAAAGTCGACCTTGCGATCCAGCATCATTGGAATGGCGACTACGCTAATAGCGAAAACTACGGCGGCGATGACGGCGCCTACGCCAATGAAGACCAGTAGAAAAGTCAGGCCGCTCCCTGAAAAGAATATTTGGGAGACCGCGCTACTCAGGGTCATGTTCTGGCCGGTGATGATCAACCCGAAAAGCACCGCGGATAGACGCGCCCAGACAATCATCAGCAAACCGATCGCGATGCCGAACAGCAAAATCGGCATCGTATTATGCCGCCAGGCGGTGAGCGCATGTCCCAAAGTCGCCGGTTCACCCATCTGCAACCGGCGGCTGATGTCATACAGGCCCATCGCCAGGAACGGACCTGCGAGAAGAAAACCGGTGGTCAAGGCCAATGCGTAATGAAATTGCGCCTCGACCAAATAAACCAGCACATACCCCATGATCATAAAAATCAGTCCATAAGGAATGCTCGCCGCCGGCGCTTGCCACAGATCTTTCCAGCCGGCGCCTAGCCACTCCCAAGGCCGGTCGGTGGCGATAATCCGAACTTTCGGCGTTATCAACGAGCTTTCCACAACCCGGATCGTATCCGTCATCGCAGTGCCTCCTTCAGTAGTCGAATTTTGGTTGGAGCGATGAGAGTAAGACCGAAATTTTAATCACTGTTCCCATTGCGTTGAGAACGTAAACGGCGATAGAGGTCATAGGTCTGCTGGGCAATACTGCGCCAACTGTAATGCCGCTCGACTCGTTCGCGGCCCGCTTCAGCCATTTGCCGGCACAATTCCGGATCGTTAGCAATCCGATTGATGGCTTCAGCCAAACCGCGCTCGAAACGAGCGGGCGAAACCGGGTCATGCGGCGACTCCAAGGACAGATGTGGGTCGACCAGCAGACCGGTTTCACCTTCCACGACAACTTCGCAAATACCGCCTACAGCGCTGCCGACCACCGGGGTGCCACAGGCCATGGCTTCCAGGTTGATAATGCCAAACGGTTCGTAGATCGAGGGGCAACAGAAGATGGTGGCGTGCGAGTAAAGCGCGATCGTTTCCTTGCGCGGCAACATCTCGGGAATCCAGACGATGCCGGAACGGTGGCTTTGCAGTTCGCGGACAATCTCTTCGATTTCACGTTGCATGGCCAGAGTATCGGCATCGCCAGCGCACAGCACAACTTGCAATTTCGGATCAATATGAGGGATGGCCTGCAACAGATAGTACAACCCTTTCTGCCGGGTGATGCGTCCGACGAACAGCACAAAAGGACGGTCAGGATCGATGCCGTGTTTGCTCAACACGTCTGGGGCGTGAATCGGCTGATATTCTTCGGTATCGATCCCGTTGGGAATCACCACAACTCGGGTTGGATCGACATCGAACAATCGCAAAATATCCTCACGGGTGCTGCGCGAGACGGCGATGATAGCGTCGGCGGTCTCCAGGGCGCTTTTCTCGATCCAGCGCGACAAATCATAGCCATGCCCGAGTTGGTCACGCTTCCAGGGTCGCAGCGGCTCCAGCGAGTGGACTGTAATCACCATTGGGATGTTGTAAAGAATTTTGGCGAGGATGCCGCTGAAGTGTGCATACCAAGTGTGGCAGTGGATAATTTCGGCATTGCCGCCTTCCAGGTCATCGCCAATGCCTTGGCCTACGAAAGCCAGACAGGTGCTCAGCGCCTTGAGTGGTGAAACAAAGGACTGTGGACAACCGGCAAAATGGGTAGTGTCCATTTTAATGCCGCGCACATGCAATTGGCCGTCATCAAGCGTCTGGTCGTGGAAACTGCGCACCTCGACCGGGGTGAGCTTCGCCAGTTCGCGGGACAGGTACTCGACGTGAACGCCGGCGCCGCCATAAACATAGGGCGGATATTCATTCGTGGTCAGCAGAACGCGCATTGTTGTTATGCTCCCTTGGCCTAGTGGATGGCAGTGTGGGTTGTTTTAAAACCCGCCGCGACGACGGGCGAATAATAGCGGGCATTATGCCAAGCACTGCATGGTTTTTGGAAGGGCAGTTAGAACGCGGTTGCCAGGACGCCAACCTGATCCAGCATCGCCTGCCGCTCGGCATGAGAGATCGAGAGCACCTGATAGAACGCTTGGTGAACGATATTACGAACGCCACAGGCACCAAGTACGCCCTCGGCAATAGGGCGAACCAGCAATTCATGCCAGCGCTCCCGTTGGTAAGTGGCTTCATCCCCGCCCAGGGTATTGAGAATCAGCGCCCGTTCGTGCGTCAGCAAGCCGCGCATGCCGTGGGTGTCGATGTCAAAGGCGAATTTTCGGGTAAAAACCCGGTCGATCCAACCTTTCAGAATCGCCGGTGGGCCAAACCACCAGATCGGATAGATCAATACCAGTCCCTGCGCCCAGCGAACCGCTGCCTGTTCGCGTTGCACATCGTCCGCCAGGTTGCCGCGCCAGTTGCGCAATAAATCTTCGCTATCCAGGACACAGCGAAATTGCATTTGATAAAGGTCATGAATCCGGGTGGCGTGACCCTGCTCGCGCAAAGTGGCGTCGACCTTTTCCAAAATAGCCCGGTTGAAGCTGCGCGGATTGGGATGCGCGTAGATAATCAGGACATTCATGCCGTTCAGGCCACTCGTGCGGAAAACTCGTATCCGGCCAGATTCAGAATCAGGACATCGCCGGGGGCGAGAGGCCCGACCCCCGCCGGGGTTCCGGTTAGCACTACATCACCCGGTTGCAGGCTAAAGTGCGTGGACATGTAGGCCATCAGTTCAAAAACACTGACCATCATCTGTTGGGTATTCCCCTTCTGACGAACGTCACCGTTGACACTGAGGCTTAAATCAGTTGCCTGGGGATGAGGAAGCGCCTCCGGTTTCAGGAACGGCGACAACGGACAGGAGCCGTCAAACGCCTTGGCGGTTTCCCAGGGATGACCCTTTTTCTTCAGTTTGTTTTGCAAATCGCGTAGGGTCAAATCCAGACCAACGCCATAGCCCGCGACCGCCTGGCATGCGGTTTCAGCCTCAGCGTTTTGCAACAGTTGCCCGACCAGCACCGCCAACTCGACCTCGTGATGGCATTCACCGCGTCCCACAGGTAACTGGATGGGTTGGTCCAGGGCGGCCAGAGCGGTAGCCGGTTTCATGAACAGGATGGGTGTTTCGGGAACCGGGTTATCCAGTTCGCGAATATGGTCAAGATAGTTTCGGCCAATGCATACAATTTTGCCGATGGGCAGATCAAGCGGACTGCCGTCCAGATAACGGTGTTGATAGATCATGATACGTTTCCTGCGTCGATGATGTGCTGTTTTTTCTTCTGTAAATCTCTCTGTGGGAGAGGAATTGATTAGCAGGCAAGCCGCTTTGAAGGCATCGATGCGCTGACGATCGAGTGTGCGTCCGCCTTCAAATGCGATTAGTAAATCGTTCAAGTATACCGTTGATCCTCGGTAATGTTTGCTCCAGGGCCATTTTTTTGCGTTATGCTTCATGGGGTCCGCCGCTGCTCCAGGTCTGAGGAACTACCCCCATGTACATCGCTAACCCCCTGTATGACACCGTGTTCAAGTATCTGCTGGAAGACAATGCCCTGGCGAAATTGCTAATTGGCGGCATCCTGCAGGAGGAAATCGTCAGTCTGGAATTTCGCCCGCAGGAACGCACCAGCGAAATCGACCGTCCAGGCGAACGCATCCTGACTGTGTACCGGATGGACTTTGCCGCACGGGTACGCAATGCGGCGGGCGAAGAACGGCAGGTGCTGATCGAACTGCAAAAAGCCAAATACCCAACCGATATCATGCGCTTTCGGCGCTATCTGGGTGCGCAATACCGCGACCCGGACAACACTCGTGAGGTCGAGTTGAACGCCGGTCAGGCGAAGGCCAAACGGGTGCGACAAGGCTTGCCGCTGCTGACCATCTATTTTCTGGGCCACGCGCTGGAGCACACCGATGCGCCAGTGATCCGGGTGCGGCGGGACGTCACCGATGTGGCGACCGGAACCCCCTTAGCTCAAAAGGAGGCGTTCATTGAAAGCCTGACCCATGACAGTTATGTGATCCAGATTCCGAAACTGCGGGGGCGACGGCGAACCGAAGTAGAAGAAATGTTGCAAGTTTTTGACCAAAGCCGGGTGCATGGCGACCGGCACTTGCTGACGATTGACGAAGCGGAAATGCCGGAACGGTATCGACCGATTTTGCGGCGACTCCAGCGGGCGGTGGCCGAGCCGAAAATTGCCGATGCAATGGATCTGGAAGACGAGGTCCTGGAAGAGTTGCAGGATATTGAACGGGAATTGGAACAGGTGCGGGAACAGGCCGAACAGGCAAAACAACGGGCGGATCAGGAACAACAACGCGCAGAACAGGAACAACAACGCGCCGAACAGGAGCGGGCGGAGAAGGAGCGGCTGTTGGCGCTACTGAAACAGGCGGGCATTGATCCGAATGAAGCGATGCCCTGAGAAGCTCTTTGCGAGTTGCAAACGAAGCGCCGTGGATTATTAAAGAGTATACCGCTCATCTACGAGAGAAACTGTCACATTTCTATTTTTTTACGTTATCCTTTCTCCCACATAGATCATGTTTCGTGTTCTCAACTGGTTCCTTTTGTCGCTATCATTACAAAGTGAACCGTAGTTTATTCACCCATCAAGGATAATGTTTCATGAGTATTCATCATATTTGGCGGCGTTGGGCCTCACGGGGCTGGTACGCCGGGGCAGTGAGCCTGTTTCTGATTCTGGCCTTGAGCTTGCCTGTGGCGCAGGCTGCAACCTTCACCGTCACCAATCTGGATGACAGCGGTCCGGGTTCGTTGCGCCAAGCAGTGCTTGACGCCAATGCGGCTACAGGTAGCCACACGATTGAATTTCAGCCGGGCCTGACCGGAACGATTACCTTGACTAGCGGGGAAATCGCAATTAGTAGCCGGCTCACCATCAATGGTCCCGGGAGCGATATCCTGGCTGTGAGCGGTAACGGACAATCAGTGGTTTTCAGCAGCTCCAGTGCGAGTGCGACCCTACGCGGCTTAACGATCCGGGATAGTGGTAGCAGCATTGTTAATTCCGGTATCCTAACTATAAGCCAATGTGTCTTGCTCAATAATTATCATTATCATTGTTGTCTCGCGGTCGGCGGCGGAATTAAAAACGAAGGCATTCTTACCCTGAGCGAGTCTACCGTGGCCGGTAATGGAGGAAGTGGTGGCGCAATCAGTAACAGTGGCACACTGACAGTGCGCAATAGCACGATATCTGGCAATCTATCCCGCGGCGACGGGGGTGGAATTTTTAATGACCGCTATGCAAAGACACTGACTGTCATCAATAGCACCCTGACCGGCAACGCTGCGGTCGGCAGCGGTGGCGGAATTTACAACGGATATAGTAATGTCGTGAATGTAGGTAATAGCCTGGTCGCCGGTAATATCGCGTCTACCGGCAATGAAGTCTTCAATGGCGCCGAATCTGGCTTCACTTCTCAAGGTCACAATCTGTTCGGCGAAAATGGTGTCAATGGCTTGGTGAACGCCACGCGCGCGGAAACGGACTTGGTGTTGGCTGGGCCGATTACGACAGCCATCGGCGATCTCCTCGACAACGGCGGCCCCACCCCTACGCACGCATTGGCAGCCGGCAGTCCTGCGATTAACGCCGGCGATAACACCCTGATTCCCGCCGATGTCACCACTGACCAACGGGGTGCCGGCTTCCCGCGCATCGTCGGCGGTACGGTCGACATCGGCGCAGTGGAATTCGGCAGCGGCGGCAGCGTTGTCACTTACACGGTCACAGCCTCCGCTGGCGCGGGTGGTACGATCAGCCCGGCCACCGCCACCGTCAACAGCGGCGCTCGCGCTACCTTCACGGTCACCCTCGATCTGGGCTATGCGGCGGACGTCACCGGCTGCGGCGGCACACTCGCCGGAAACACCTACACCACCGCCCCGATCACTGGCGATTGTATGATCAGCGCCAGTTTCCATCCGAACACCAGCGCCTATACCGTGACCGCTATCACCGGCATCAACGGTTCCATCACCCCCGCCACACAGGCCGTTAATCCCAACGCCACCGCCACCCTGACTGTCACCCCTGACACCGGTTACACGGCCATCGTTGCCGGTTGTGGAGGAACCCTGACCGGCACGACCTACACCACCAGTCCGATCACGGCTGACTGCGCGGTGGTGGCCCGCTTCACGGCGACCGTCACCGCTGACGCGCCTGCGGTGACCACGCCGGACGTGCCCGACGCCATCGCTCAGGTCCCCTACGCCACCTACCTCACCGCCATTGGCGGCCAATATCCCTATACCTACGCCGCGACTGGATTGCCAACCGGCTTGACCCTCACCACCGAGGGCATTCTCCGGGGAACGCCGACCGCCAGCGGCCCCTTCGTGGTCACGGTCACGGTGACCGATGCCCTTGGACAGCGCAGTTCACGCCGTTATTTGCTGACGGTGAGTACGGGCTTGACCCTGATCACCGTTCATCTCCCGAACGCCCTGGTCAATGTTCCTTACTCGCAAACGCTCGCCGCGCTCGGCGGACAACCACCTTACATCTTCACTGCCGCCGGGTTGCCTACGGGCTTGAGTCTTACACCGGGCGGCGTGCTGAGCGGGACCCCGGTCGAGCGCAACATCGCCGCAGTCCAGCTGACCGTCACCGACGCCCTGAATCAGCAGGCCACAAAAGAGACCGTGCTCACGGTGCGTGACTTTACCTTCACCCAACCCAACCCGGAGCAACCGGAACAAACCCTCAACGGCGTCGCGGAAGCCTGCACCACCGCCGACATCACCACCCGGACCCTCAAGGTGGGTGATCCGGACGCACCCACCACCGGCCCCAATGGCGTCACCCTGCTCTACGGCCTGCTGGAAATCACCGTCACCGGTTGTGAGCCCGGCCAAACCGTCCTGGCCCTGACCACGGTGTACCCGGAACCGCTGCCCCCCAATGCCCAATACTGGAAATACGGTCGCACCCGCGACAACCCGGAACCGCACTGGTACGTCCTGCCCGGCGCAATTATCGAAGGCAACGCCATCACCCTGCTGATCGTCGATGGCGACATTGGCGACTCTGATCTTGCGGTGGACGGCAACATCCTCGATCCGGGCGGCCCCGGTATTACCCTCAACACCATTGACGGCGCGGTGCCCGCCGTTCTGCCCATCAGCGAACCCTACCGCGCCGACTTCCAGGTCCAGTGCGATCAAGGCCAATGTCCAGCGGACTCTGCTTACGACTGGAGCCTGGCTGCGGGCGCGTTACCGGACGGATTAGCCCTGACCGGCAATGGCGCGACCGCGACCCTGAGCGGGACGCCCACCCGCGTGGGGCGCTACCCGTTCACCGTCCAAGTCCTGGCCCGCAGTGACGCCCCCGCCCCGACCCAGGAAAGCTATTCCGTGGTCATCGCCGATCCGGCGGCCACCACGCTGATCACCCACTACTACGTCTCGATCCTCGAACGGGAACCCGAAGCGGAGGGGCTGGCTTATTGGCAAGGCTTGATCGCTGAGAAACAGGTGCAAGGGGAAGACGCCAAACCGGTGTTTCGGGAGATGGCGAACTTCTTTTTCAACAGTGAGGAATACCTGGGTCGCAACACCACCGACCGGCAATTCATCACCAACCTGTATCTGACCTTCTTCCAGCGCGAACCGGATGAGGACGGCTATGCGTTCTGGCTGGAGCAGTTGGCGGGCGGTATGCCGCGCAATACCGCGATGGCCGGTTTCCTCTATTCCCAAGAGTTCACCGACTTCATGCAGGGGTTGGGATTCTGATAAGCGTTCACCTCCAGCGAGTTGGCGATACACCTCGGCAATGCGGGCGTTCAGGTCGATCCAATCGACGTCTTCGTGCGTTAGTAACCGGTAGGCTGTTTGGGTTTGTTACCTACCGGTTACTCAAAGCCGGCCACAGGTCGCGCCCAACCGTTCAGCAACGCCTGCCAACCGATATTTGCTTACTGGCCGGTTATGCCCCGCCACTCCTCCTTGGTTATGGGGGAATCATAAGGCTTGTTCTTATCCTGCTGATGAGCAGCGCTAAAAAAACTCTTCATGTCCGCCTCGGCGGTATCTGCTCCCTTCGTCACCGCGGCAACCACACCCGGATGTGCTTTCGCTTCATCCATACTGACCATGTTGTCCTTATTGGTGTCGACCTCTTCAAAAGGAGGAAAAGCTCCACTTCCTTTATTCCACTGCGCCAGCGCGACGCCAGTTCCCATTAGCAATAACAATCCGCTTAGAGTGATCAAAGATTTCTTCATGTCGTATCTCCTGATTAAAGGCCATTATTGCGCAGTTGCGCCGGTTTGCTCAAAGGAACGTTAAAAACGTTACTTGATGAACACTTGAAATTTTTATTTAAAACAATTCCACTCCAGCTTAAATTTGCAAGTTACCCAGATAGATTCACATCAGAATTCCGGCCGCCTCTCATGAATGGGTGATTATCGCGCTCAGCGCCGCCTCTGCGTGAAAGGCGGCTGACTTTGCCGAAGGGTTTAGCGGATGTTCATGCGGGTCTCCATATAGGTCAAGTAAGGTCTATAGTGTCGAGTCCGGTGCATCTCTCGGCTAGGGCTGATCGTCACTGTATGGTCACTGAGCGACAATGACCTTCGTCATCCCTCATCCCGCACCGCCGAACGGATGGCGATCAATGTCCAAGCAGTATAGTGAAGATTTAAGAACAAGAGTGATACAGAGCTACTTGAATGGCATGTCGAAAATTGATATCATTGCGCTTTTCAAAATAGGGATGGACACTCTAAATCGTTGGATTCGTCAGTATCTATAAACGGGGGATATTGAAGAAAATGGACATAAATTATTATTTTTATCACCTTATTCACCTGATTTAAATCCTATTGTCTTGCTAATAGTTATCCCCACAAAAATCATGCTGGAGCTTTTTCAGGATTAGCGTATTGAGTATCAGGGAGCCTAAAAAATGATTTGACCCTTTCCTGAAATTCTTTTAGCTTTTCCAAAGCAGAATAAACGCGCGCTCTGAAATCAGCCCGGTTTTTAATTGGCTCCTTTTCCAGATGATCATTTTTGATCTCATTCCAAACCTGTTCATCCGGATTTAACTCTGGCGAGTGGGGGGGAAGAAAGAACAAGCGGATTTGTTTTCGATGCGTCTCAAGAAAGGCTTTGACTTCTTTCGAGGTATGATAAGACGCATTGTCCGTGATGACAATTAATGGGCGCTCTCGACCCTCTAATGCCTTCTCTAAAAAGGCAATGAAAACCCCACTCACTCATTTTTGAGTGGTCACTTCAAATATTAACTCGCCCGTCGCCGTAACCATCGATAAAATGTGAAACCCACCCCGGTCATCACTCACTTTAATTTCAGGCGGATGACCGACTAAGCCCCACGTCCGTCCAGAACGCGTATGGCCTTGAACCCATGACTCATCCTGAAACGCAATATCCGCTCCAAGTTCTTGAGCCCGCTTCTGAATCTCTTTAAATTCTTCATTAATAAACTTTTTAACTTCCTCCTGATCCTGGTTTAAGGCATGATAACAAGGTTTTTGACAACTCAGTCCTAATTGATGTAAATGCAGACGAACCGTGGCATCCGATACCCATAAACCAAAGTACTCTTTCAATAAATTAACCATGATCTCTAAAGTCCATAAAACCGTATCATAGCCATGATCCGCCGGCGTCGTATTGAGTATCGTTTCTTTTAACCATCGATCAATATCCGGAGTCATCACACACGTGGCGCCGAGCGCTTTCCGGGTATCCAGGGCTTCTTCTCCTTCATAACGATAGTTGCGAAGCCAATCATAAATACTCGTTCGGTCGATACCCAAAAAATCAGCAACAAGCTCCGGACCATAATGCTTCTCTTCGACCGCGCGAACCGCAATACGCCGGATGTAATTCATCACTTCATCCGGTATTTTACGTGCATCAAACATCCATTCCGCGTTCATTGCCGCACCTCCTCTATAAATTTAGAGTCTCTAAAGAGGTCTTCTATAGTTATTAGACAATTTGATTAACGCTCAGTTCGTTGATAATGTAGGGATAATCGTTGGCAAGCCTATATCGAAAACTACTGGGCCATTATTAAGGGAAAGTTGAGGAAAGTAGTTTCAAATTTTCAAAATCTTTTTGATGCGCTAGTGGGCTGACACAGAAGTTTTGACAGGTTCAGAGGTTTCTAGGTCCACCGGGGTTTCAGAAGATTTCAAGGGAGGATAGAGGCGCTTGAGTTTGACCCGGGCCAAGTCGGTGCCGAACTGCCAGTGGATTTTGGTCTGACGTAGGTTGCGTGGGCCTTGCCAAGCGGCGATTTCCTTCCGCAAAGTTTCGAGGTTCGCAATGCGGCGATTCAAACACTGGCCGGCGAGAACAGCGAACTCACATTCCGCCATATTGAGCCAACTGCCATGCTTGGGGGTGTAATGAAATTCGAGCTTGCGGGTGATCCGGCGGGCTTCCTCTGGAGAAAAGACACTATACAAGGCCGCAGGAGTGTGGGTATTGAGGTTATCCACGACCAACCGGATTCGCTCCGCCTTCGGAAAGTACACATCAACGAGTTGCTGCATTTGCTGGGCAAAATCGCGTTTGGTGCGCTGTTTCGTGACATTAACATGACGCCACCCGCGCAAGGGTTGTACGAATAGAAATAAATTGGCGGTGCCTTCGCGTTTGTATTCACAGTCATAGCGCGCCGGTTGACCCGGGCGGGCGGGTTGAGGACAGCGGGTTTCGCTGGTCAATTGCACCGGACTTTCATCGAAGCACACTTGGGGGTATTGAGGATCATCGGGTTCGGCGTACAGGTCCAACACATCCTCCATATGCCAAACATAATCGGGACTGACACTGGGAATACACCATTCTTGACGTTGCCAGGGTTTGAGGTCGTTTTTTTAAGGATGCGCCGCACACTCTCACGGGAAATGGCTTCGATGGGCCGGAGTTCCATGAAGCGGTCCGCTAACAATTGGAGAGTCCACTGACAACGGCCAGCGGGCGGGGTACTACAGGCCAAGGCGACCAGAAAGGCGGCCTGTTTGCCGGTCAAGGCCGGGGGCAAACCGACTCGTGGCCGCTCGCTTAACGCCGCCAGCAACCCTTCGTCGACAAACCGTTGACGGGTACGATGAACGGTCGAAATCCCCAAGTGAAGGCTTTGGGCAATGGCCTCATCCGTCGCCCCTTCCGCAGCCTGCAGCAACACATGGGCACGGGCAACCTTGCGCGCCGCTGCCTTGCCTTTATGAATGACCTTCAGCAGGTCTTCCCGCTCCTCTTCAGTTAGATCAACCAGATACTTGTGGGCCATGGTGATTCCTCCTGTTGATCTCAACCATAGGGCACCCACCGCTACCTGTCAAAACTTCTGTGTCAGCCCACTAGTAGCAGTTTTTCAAACTATCTAAAAACTTTTTGACTATAAATTGTGTGTAGGGCGGGTTAGGGTGCCAGCCCGCAACACTATGATTTTCATGGACTTCGGCGGCTGCGGGTTACGCTACGTTAACCCGCCCTACCCTTCAGCACGCGAACGCTCAATCTGAGGATTGAGCCGACCAGAAAATCCGACCTCTGAACCCTGAAACCTCATGCCTATTCCCCCGCATCCGGTTCGCCGCAGTTGCGCAGAATCACCGTCCGCACCGCATCCCGCAAGCGCACTGCCGCTGACCAGTCATCGCCGGTCGGTTGAATCGACGGTTCAACAATGACCTCCAAGCGTCCTCGACGGGGAAACCAGGAGCCAGCGCGCAGAATATCGCGCGTCCCGCGAATCGTCACCGGCGCTACTGGAACGCCCGCCTGCGCCGCCGCCATGAACGCGCCCATGCGGAACGATAACAGACCGGGCATCCGTTTAAATGTCCCTTCCGGGAAAAAACCCAGGGATTGACCGGCGTGAGCGGCCTCAGCCACCTTGCGCGCCTCCTCTACACTGCGCTGCACATCGAAACGCTCAACAAACAGGGTGCCGATGCGTTGCAGTGGTCGGGCGATCCAGTGGTTATCCAGCAATTCCCGCTTGGCGACATAATGAAAATGGCGGGGAATCGCCGCCATCAACACATAAGCGTCCAGAAAGCTGGAATGATTCGCCACGAGGATGCAAGCGCCCGCCGGTAGATGTTCAAGTCCACACACGGTCAGTGGCGTTCCTGTAGCCCACGCCAATAGTCGAGACGCCATCCGGGCCAGCGTCCAGCGCCATTCCGGTCTTGGCAGGATCATGATGCCCAACCAGGTAAAGGGCGCCAACACGCCATACACGGCCCAGGCATACCCGGCAAACAGCCGCTCACCGACATTTCGTCCCAAGCGCTGCATCCGCGCCCAGGCGCTGACCAGGGTCATCCGCGTCAATTGCAGCCAGATCGCCCGGCCACCGCGCCCCAGCGCATTTTGCTCATACAATTCCCGAATCGCCGCCCGGCGGATCTTGCCGCTGGAGGTTTTTAACACCGTACGCAGCGGCGTCAGCCGTACATCGTCCGGTGGCATTCCCAATAGATCGACGCTGACATTCTGAATGTGCTGCCGCAAACGCTCCCGCGCTTCCGGTTGCGTCGCGCGGGTTTCGGCCACCACGACCAGGCGTTCACTGCCAGTCGCCGGATCGCTACTGGCAAAGACCGCTACGCAACCCTTGCGAATGCTGGGAATTTCGCCCACCGCCTGCTCCAGTTCATAGGGATAAATGTTGCGTCCGCCGCGAATAATCAAATCCTTGACCCGTCCGGTCAGGTAAATATCGCCATCGGCCAGATAACCGCGATCGCCGGAATCCAGCCAGTCATCGCCATGCGGGAACAGCCGACGGGTTGCCTCGGGATTACGGTAATAACCGACAGTGGCCGAAGGGCCTTTGAACTCTAGGCGACCTTCCCGCTGATCCGGCAACTCACGGCCCTGCTCATCAACAATGCGGATTTGGTGATCGGGAATGGGCTGACCACAGGCGGGAAAGAGCAGGGCGTTTTCATCATCAGGTGGGGCTAGCTCCGCCCGGCCATTGGCCATGAAGACTTGACGTTGCACCCGATCGATGACTGGCCCCCGGTTCGGCGGTTGCAGCGCCAGTCCGACCGAACACTCAGCCAGTCCATAGACTGGCGCCATTGCCTCTCGCCGAAAACCGTAGCGTTCAAAGCGGGCAATGAAACGCTCCAGAGTCGCCGGGCTGACCGGTTCCGCGCCATTGAGCGCCATGCGCCAGGAGCTGAGATCCAAACCTTCAATCTCGTGATCCTGGATGGCGCGCACACAGAGTTCATAGGCAAAATTGGGCGCGGCGGACAGTGTGCCGCGATGCCGGTGAATCGCCCATAACCAGCGCGAGGGCCGCGCCAGGAAGCTGAGCGGCGACATCGCCACCAGCGGGAAGGCGTAGTACAAGCTGCCCAGACAAGCGCCGATCAGCCCCATATCGTGATAGAGTGGCAACCAACTGATGAACACATCATTGGAGTTGGCGTCCACTCGCGGTCCCATAGCCCGTAGATTAGCCAACAGGTTGGCATGGGTTAGCATCACTCCCTTGGGATCGCCAGTGCTGCCCGAGGTGTATTGCAAAAAGGCCAGGTCCGTGGTTTTAATGGCCGCATCGCTCCACGACGCCGGTTCCTGTGCCAGCTCGTCAGCTGTGACGACATGCCGCAAATGTTCGACTTGCGCCTGAAGCAGTCGCGCCACCAGCTTGGCTTCGGGAACAGTGATGAGGACTACGGATTCAGCATTGCGCAGCAACCGGGCGTGGCGGCGCAAATGTTCCTCGATTTGCGAAGGACGCACCGGCGGATAGATCGGTACGGGTATCCCGCCGGCCAACAGGATGCCAAAGAAGCTGAGAAAGTATTCGGAGCCGGTAGGCAGCATGATGGCCACGGTCTGCCCCGGTTGCAATCCACGCCCTCGCAACCCGGTTGCCACGGCCCGCGCGCCTTGACGCAGACTGGCGTAGGTGAAGGTATGATCAATCTGGTCATGCGCACCGTAAATCTGGATAGCGACCCGGTCAGGGTGCGCTTCGCTATGCCAATCGAGGACCTCAGGCAGCGTAGTAGCGCGAGCTGGCGCGCTGGCGGCAGACCGTTCCAGGGTGGCGGCCTGTGGTTCAACCACAGTGATGGCTTTCATGGGTTCGCCTCGGGCTTGTTGAATAAGCGCCAGCAAATCCCGCAGGGTTTCGACCGTGAGCACCTGTTCATCCAGTCGAACCTGGAAGGCTTTTTCGATGCGCTGCAATAACTCGGTACGCGCCAGGCTGTCCAGCGCCAGGTCGCGATCGACATGACTGTCCAACGAGAGCCCTTCGACAGCGCGCTCCGACTGGCGAATTTCCAGTAACAGCTCGCGCAGCAGGGTTAGCAGGCGCGCAGCGGCGTCCTCAATAATATCCGGCGTGGAAGAAGTCGCTGTTTCAGCGGAAGTAGGCAGTCCATCACGATCGGAAGACATGGCGACAGTCCGTAGGTAGCGAGGATTTAAGCGGCAACCTGAACCAGGCTCCGGCGTTTAAGCCTGACATTTTATAGAATAGAAAGTGAAGAAAGCGTGTTGTATCGGCAATAATTGGCCAGTTTTGCCATGTCGCTGCGGCTTGCATGAGGATATCCGTTCATGATCCGTCGATTATTTCACTGTGGGCTGGCTTTATGGCTCTGGGGTCCGATGAGCGCCCTGGCTCTGGAAGTCAGCGAGATTCAAGTCCAATCGGCATTGAATCAGCTATTCGATGCCAGGATTCCGTTACCAACCCTGATTCCTGAAGATATTACCCGGGTTTCGGTCAAGGTGGCGTCCCCGGCAATGTTCGAGGAATTCGGACTTGATCAGACGCCGACCCTGGAAAAGTTGGTTTTCTCTATTCAGTATGATGAAGAAAGCCGGGTTTACGTTAAGGTAGTTTCGACCGAACCGATCCGCGAGCCATCGCTGGCGCTATTGCTGGAGTTTGGTTGGCCGCGCGGCAAGACGTTTCGCGAATTTACCGTGTTGCTTGATCCAGTGAAGCGATTGGCGCAACCGGCGGGTGGCCGGACCAAAACCGTTCTCAGCGAACCCCGGATAGTAGCGACAAGGCCATCTCCCCCGGCGACGAAGGCTGAAGTTCATGCGGCGGCGCCCGAATTGCCACCCCTCCCGGTGGGAACCTCCTCGGTGGCATTCACTGACCAAACCAGCCAAGTCTATGGTCCGGTTGCGTCAGGCGAAGGGTTATGGGGCATTGCGCTCAAACTCCGCCCGGAGGGAGTTACCCGCGAACAGATGATGCAGGCGCTGTTCAAGGCGAATCCCGGAGCATTTTCCAGCGCAGGCATCGATGGTCTCAAAATCGGCGCTATGCTGCGTGTGCCGAGCTACCGGGAAATCGCCGATTTAACCGGTTCGCCGATTGCTCTGCGCCTGGCGGCGGTGGAAGAGTCAGCCGCGTTGCCCCTCTCCCCCAACCCTTCTCCGCCAAAGAGCGAAGGGAGTTTGCCCGCTGAATCAGCGCCTGAACCGATGGTCTCTAAACCCGAACAGGAACCTGCCCCAACTACCGTCCAAACGCCGGAACCGGAACCCACGCCGGTGGCCACGCCCGCTCCCGAACCCGAACCCGAACCGGCGTCAGTGGCCGCGCCCGAACCCAAACCCGAACCCGAACCGGCGTCAGTGGCCGCACCGGAACCGGAACCCGCGCCCGAACCTGCGTCCGAACCGGCGTCGGTGGCCGCGCAGG
The DNA here is from genome assembly GCA_024235095.1 of Gammaproteobacteria bacterium. NCBI lineage: Bacteria > Pseudomonadati > Pseudomonadota > Gammaproteobacteria > Gammaproteobacteria bacterium. The sequence continues at coordinate 729,964 of JACKNC010000001.1, read as the reverse complement.
AACCCGAACTCGAACCCGAACCGGCGTCAGTGACCACGCACGAACCCGAACCCGAACCCGAACCCGAACCTGTCCAAGTTCCTTCCCCGGAACCGGAACTGGCGTCTGTCGCCGTGTTGGAATCGGAACCTGCCCAAGTTTCCGAACCGGAACTGGAACCGGAACCGGCGCTGGAAACCACGTTATCCGAACCTGTAGCGATAGCCTCCCAGTCAGATTCGCAACATCTGGAGCCGGTTTCAGCCACGCCGTTGCTGTCTTTTGTGGCCGCAGAAATTACGACGGCGGCAACTCAGACGCTCACGACGATGGTTTCCGAGCAAGAAACCCCAGTGATGACCGTCACTGACTCGGAAGCATCAACACAGGAGGTAGCGGCTGCCGAGGTTTTGCCTCCTGTCGAATCTCCGGTGGCGGAACTCGTTGAAGAGCCGTCCAGCGAATCTCCCATGCCGGAGTCGACTGAAGAACCGCCCAGCCAACCGCTCGTTCAAGCATCGCCTTCTGAACTTCCTACGCTAGAGACTGTTGAAGAACCACTGCCCGCTGAATCACCGCCAACAGACTCAGCTGAACACGCTTCTGATAAAAAACCGTCAGTAATGGAATCGGCCCAACCTTCTCGACTCCGATACAAGGGAGGTGATGAATACGGTCCGATCTCCGCTAATCAACGCTTGTGGGATGTCGCAACCGATGTTCGTCCTGATCCGAGTATTGACCGGGATATCATGATGAAGGCGCTATTTATGGCTAACCCCCAGGCGTTTTCCAAATCGAGCATGGATTATTTGAAGGAGGGCGCGATGCTAAGGATTCCCACCCTGCGGGAGATTGTCGAATACACAGGTTCCAGCACCGCGCAACAGTTGCTGGAAAAACAGGCAGCCCCCAAGCGCCGCAAGCGAGGAGGCTGAAAATTTATCCCCAGCGCGGCGGTGCGCCGTGGGCAGAAGCTTTAGCGCCAATAGAAATTCAAATGGGATTGACGGGTGCTGCTCACGCGGACCGCCTGTTGTTGCGTCTGATTGAGCACGTTAGCTTCTACGCGATAAGCGCCGGGCGGCAATTGCGCGAAAAACCACGGTCCCTGAGATTCCGCGTTGAGAACCGTCTTGCCGCTTTCGTCCATGATGCTCACCCGAACATCGGCCAGATAATCACCACTACCCTGCATCGCAAACAACAGGCGCAGGTTGAATTGACTGGACAAGGCATTGAGTTCATCGCGTTCGCCTTCGCCAATCCCTCCCGAGACGTACCGAACGCCTTGACTCTCCTGAATGTGGACCAGACCACCGGGCGGCAACCAATCGGGACCGCTATCCTCCCCTGAATCCATCCCAGCATAACCACGATCCCAACCGGGATAAGACGGAGTTCGCGCCGGAGCAACCGGCGCAGGTTCACCATAACCGGGGCGGGTATAGAACTGGATACCTTCACTCGGCGAGAGTGGTTGCTGAGACGGAGGCGGGCTGTAGGCAGGAGGAACAGAGTCTGTCTGTTGCGCGCTGGCCAGCAGATTCAATCCAGTGCTGAGCGCGAGCGCTACTATGGTTAAGTTGATCAAACGGATCATAGCCATTTCCGATCTCCTTTTGCTTTCCATGAGCTGTGTCAAAAATGGACTTTCTAAATGAACTGTCTCAATCATTAGAGTTTGGAGAGCGCCTATTGATTCCCATCCTGTTTAAGGATCATCTCTGAACAACAGGCGCATCCTTCTGGCGGATGTACGCCTTGATCTTGTTGACATCCGCCTCCATTACCTCGAACCGTTGCGGCAACGCTTCAATGTTCTCATACCCTACCGGGCGTTCTGGCGGTCGTCCTAACGCCTCGACGATCGACTCCTCGAATTTAGCCGGCAGGGCGGTTTGCAAACACAGTAGCGGCACACCCTCCTCGCGATACTCCAGTCCGACCTTCACTCCATCAGCGGTGTGGGTGTCGATGATGACGCCACATTCCTGGTATACCCGGTGGATGACCGCCATGCGGTTTGGATGATTGCTTGATCCAGACACAAAACCGAACCGTTGGATGTCGCGAAAAGCATCCGTACCGGACAAGTCGAAGAATCCATAGTCATCCACTTGCCGCCAGAGTTCACGGACAACCCCAGGGTCGCGACCGACGGCATCATAGATAAAACGCTCAAAGTTAGATGCTTTGGAAATGTCCATCGAGGGACTGCTGGTGTGCGTCACCTGATCCGGCTTGCGCACCCGGTAAACCCCAGTGCGGAAGAATTCATCGAGCACATTGTTTTCATTCGTAGCCAGGATCAACCGGCGAATCGGCAAACCCATACGTTTGGCGATATAACCCGCGCAGATATTGCCAAAGTTACCGGACGGCACGGCATACGATACTTCCTGGTCGTCATGCTCGGTGACTGCCAGCCAGCCTTTGAAGTAATAAACAATCTGCGCAGCGACCCGCGCCCAGTTGATCGAATTAACTGTGCCAATGGCGTAACGGGCCTTGAACTCGGCGTCGTTGCTCACCGCCTTAACGATGTCCTGGCAATCGTCGAAGACCCCGCGCACCGCGATGTTAAAGATATTGGGGTCTTGCAACGAAAACATCTGTGCGGTCTGAAACCGGCTCATCTTCTGATGCGGCGACAGCATGAACACCCGGATGCTGCGTTTGCCACGCATCGCGTATTCGGCGCTGGAGCCGGTATCGCCCGAAGTCGCGCCCAGAATATTGAGATGACCGCCGGTCTTGAGCAGCGCGTACTCGAACAGGTTTCCGAGTAATTGCAGGGCGATGTCCTTGAACGCCAGAGTCGGGCCGTTGGACAATTGCAGCAACCAGACGCCATCCAGCAAGGTTTTAGCCGGGGTAATATCCTCAGTGCGAAACGCTTCGACTGTGTAGGTTTTGTCGATCAGCGCGCGCAAATCTTCCGCCGGCAGGTCATCGGCGAACTTGTGCAGGATCGCGAAAGCCAGTTCCGGGTAGGACAGCCCACGCCAACTCGCCAGTTCCCCCGGCGCCAAGGTTGGATAGTCTTCCGGCAAGGTCAGACCACCGTCCGGGGCTAGACCGCCTAGCAGAATGTCGGAGAAGGATGCGGGGGCCATGCCGCCCCGGGTGCTGATGTAGCGCATGTGGGTGATTCCTCGTTAAATTTCGTGTCAAATACGCTTTATAAACGCTTTTCAGTCAAAGTGGTTACTCTGGCCAATCAACATCAGCGCTGGTTTAGTCTTATTGTATTTGTTAGGCAAGATAGGCTTTACCCCACCACGCCGAACACTCTGGTTCGTTCCAGGATACCCGCTGCCCAGCGTTGATGGGTGGCCGGTTCGCAAAATGTCCCACGCAACTTAAACACAGCGGATGCATCGGGACGCAGGATAGCCGAGGCCATTTCGTAATCGTCGCGAGAGACTCGATATTGTTCTTCAATCACCGGAATCTGTAGGGGGTGAATCGCTGTTTTACCCAATAACCCATGTTGAAGATCAGCCTCCACCTCACGCGCCAGCACCTCCGGCGTATCAAGGCGTTCAAACACCGGCGCACTCAGCGTGTAGCCCACCGGATGAAACACGCAGACCAGATCGGCGATCACGCTACGCAACGGTGTGTCATACACTGTCGCGCCGCGCGCCCGGCGAACGCCTAGCAGGTTCAACAGATCGTTGCCGCCAATCCGCAAGCACAGCACCTGGTCGCGCAATCCGCTATCCTCAAACCCATCGCGCAACACCTCCATCTGCCGGCGATCAAAGGTTTCCGGGGTTTCCAGCACGGGCATCAGCCAATGATCATAGCGGTCATCCCAAACCCGCAACCAATCCCCCAGCGAGCGCGGTCCGACCTTGGGCAGGACAAATCCCTGAATTCGTTGAATGCCCTCCATGCGCAACAATCGGCGTAACACCGCCGGGTTACGCGGACGAATGAAACGCAGCGCCGATCCGGTTTCCAGCTCCGGCAACAGCGCCGCCAGTCGCTGCAACGCCGGCTCCAGGTCCCGTTCATGCAAGGCATCTTCGGTGCAGAAAATCAGCGAGCGCACCGAGAGCGGTTTTTGCCCCTGTGCGATCTGCGCCAGATCCGGGCGGCTGGCCGGTACGTACAACGATGCGCCCAATTCGGTCGCTGACAGGGTGCGCGCGGACTCGGCGTGAAAATGGGCGTGAGACGCGCGAAAGTCGACAGGAATGACACTCATAACAGATCCTTGATGAGAGCGGTTGCCTGAATCGGCATAGCGGGATCGATGGTGATGGGAACCTGCTTTTCCTGAGCCAACCAATGCAGGTGTTCAACGTCAGGATGCGCAGGATCACGCAGCAGGAGTCGTCCCGGTACGCGACGCAACAACACGCGGGTCGCCTCAGCGACGCCGGGTTTGATGAAATTGCGGTCGCTGATGCGGTAACGATCATGAAGGCGCGCTAAAAAATCCGTCATCGCCCGCCGTCGCTCCTGACGTTCTTCCAGATTGCTGCGCACGGCACCCGGTTCAACCGTGGGAAAATGCCGGGCTACTTGATCGAGAAACCTGTTTGAACGGTCGCAGGGCGTAAATTCCTGGTAAAACACACAACCGTGGAAGTCGTCGGGACCGATAGCGGCATTGAGAATCGAGCGACTGGTCAATCCCGATACTGTGGCGTTGAGAACGCCGCTGGGCATCGCGTAATCGTCATAAGTTGCCGCGACATCGGCGGTTCCGCCAATATCTGACACGACATGCAGCGTTGCTTCCAGTTGCTCCGGCTGATGGTTATTCCAGTGTCTCAAAGCCCGGCGCAACTCTTCGGTAATCACCCCTTTGGCGGTCCAGCCGTCCACGAAGGCTAGTCCGCTGGCATCACGGCCCTCGGCGCGAAGGATGAATTTCAGGGCGTTTTCGTCGATGCCTCGGTCGCGAATGATGGAAATCGAATAGTGGCGCGCATCGAAGCGTCCCCGATGCCGCAGGGCGCGCGCGAGCAACGCGCCGATGGGCGTGCCGGCGCGGGCCAGCGACACGATGGTGATCTGCCGGGGCCGGCTCTCCGCCAAGTAGCGTGCTAACGCTATGATCTCCGCCGCTAATCGTCGGGCGTAACGGTCGGTCAACGCCTCAAACAATTGCAAATAACGCGGCCCCGGCGCGCGTTCTAGGGCGAGCATCTCGCTGTAATGACGCTGACCAGACTGAATCAGCCATTCCTTGGTGGCCACATCCACCATTTCCAGTTGCAACGGCTTCAACAGGAAGATTGTATCCTCGGGTTGATAACTGCCGGTGAACAGCGCCATCAGCGATACTCGCTCCAAGTTTGGTTCTGAATCTGACTATCCCTGGGCGTCAGGGCAAAATCGCAGACGCGCATGAAGGGCAGATCGGTCAAACTGTCGCCCGCGCCAATGGCGACAATCGGTCCTTCACGCCGCAACGCCTCCGCCACGCGCCGCACCGCATCGTGCTTTTGCGCCCCCCGAACCATCAGCGCCAGATTATTGCTGTTCCAGTGCAACGCCAGTTCCGCTGGCAATCCTTTCCGTTGCAAACGCGCCGCCAGCCGCGCCAGCGTTGCACCGTCATCATCGGCCTTGACAGAAAGATAGGTCAGGCAATGGTCAATCTCATGACGGCTGATCCGGTAGCCTTCTCCAGTCGCCTTGCCGCTCAAACGATTCCAATAGTCCTCTAGCAGCGACCGGGCCGCCGCCAATACCGGACGCACTTCGCTCGTCCACCAGACGGGCAACAAACCGTCCGGCTGGCGAATCACCGCGCCATGATGCGTGATGCGCCAAGAATTAAAGTCAATCGCCACCCGCTCTAGCGCGCGCTCTGTGCGCCCGGTGACGGGAATCACGATCCCTTGCTCCAGCCAGAAATTCAGCAAGCGTTGCTGAGCGCGGGTCATAAATGACAATACTTCACCCGCACGATTAAAAGCGGCGGGCGCTAACGGCTCATCAGGCGGACACTTGGGAGCAGTTTGCAGAATAGTGTCGTCCAGATCGAGAAAAACCACCACGCGCGGCATTATTCCTCCACGGCAAGCGCCAAACCGCCGAGCATGCTTGGCAAGACATGCGCCTGGGACAATGCAGGATGTTCGTAGATCACCACCGGAAACCGGTCAGGGTCCAGATTGTAAAGATAATTGGGAATGCCATCGCCTTGATGATCGGTAAATTCCCACCGGATGGCGATGGCGTCTCCGACCAAAATTGGCGAGCGCGTCGTGGATTGGTAAAGCACGTCGTAGCCTTCCTCTTCCAAAGCCAGAGCAACGCGGAACGGCGTGTAGGCATATTCGCCGGTACCGATAACAGTCAGCGGGCGATCAGCCTCCCTTACCCTGGCCCTCTCCCGGAAGGAAAGGGGATCGCCCCAACATCCAGCGATCAATCCGTTACGTGCAGGATCGGTGGCGATAGCGTCATGGTATTGTCCCGAATCAGCGAAGGCATCAGGCAACGCAGGCGGCGGAAACGCCGGATCGGCGGTAAAACTGAATTCACCTTCAATCAGCGCCGGGAATTGGACGGGACGCTCCAGCAGCGCCGCCAACTCCCGCTGCCGCACTGCACTCAGCCAGCAGGCGATGCTGATCAAGGCAATTTGCTCAACTCGTGGATTGACCTGTAAATAAGCGCGGGCCAGCTCCACTAGGGTGCGCCCGGTGGAAATCTCATCGTCCACCAACACCAGGCTGCGCGCTGCCTGAAACAGGGGCTGTAGCGCTGGCTCCGGCAGGTAAACTGCATGATCCGGGGCGTGGCTGTGAGACTCATCGAAGGCGAAAGCCAAGGGCCGCACCAACCGGCAGCGGGTCGTTTGCAGATACAGCACGTCATCGCGCCCATTTTGCAAGGCGGCTTCCTCGGCGACCCCGCGTCCCAGTGCGGTCGCGGTTTCCGCCATGCCGATCACCAGCAGCGGACCCGGCAGATCGGCAATTTTCGCCGCCAACCGCTGGTGAACCTCGCGCATGACGCTGGGACGCACCGGCCAGTGCTTGCCCAGCACCTTGCTGACGAACAGGTACAGCCGCCGGGGATTCTGGCGGGTCGCGTAGGTCAGGCACTCGTTCAGCGGCCACTCCTCCCGACGGAGCATCAAGTCCAAACAACCGGCCTGGATAGGAGCGGTCACGGTTCGCAACGTCAAGAGGTTCTCCTTACGGAAGGCAATATGCCCATATCATTCAGAATGAATATGACACGATGTGCATAAGTATGCTCGGCCAGCACCCGTTGACGACCCGCCTCTGCGATGCGCGTGGCAAACTCCGGCTCCCGTCGCAAGCGGGCGACCAGATCGTTCAGTTCATCGGCGTTGTGGTACACCAAAATTTCCCGGCCCGGCTCGAAGCAACGCGGTAAATCGACCAAATGATCGTTTAAGACGACTGCGCCACAGGCCAGCGGTTCAAAACTGCGCTGATTCAAACCATGTTCAACATTCGCTTCATTGCGGACATTGAGCACCGCCTGATGGCGCTGGTACAGCCGAATCAGCGCGCCGCGACCGATCTTGCGGTTTTGCACATGGTGAAATCCCTGAGCGGCCAGCGCGCTCCAGTCGGTGCCGATCACCCGCGCCGGTTCATGCAAACCACGGACTGTCGATTCACGGAACCCGGTGCGGCTGGCGACGAACAACAGTTGGGGATCACGAGGCGCATTGCTCGGCTGGAACTGGTCGGGATCGACCGCCAGTGGCAAATAACGCTTGGCTGGGGCAAAGCCAGCCTGTTCAGCATCCTGGAAAAAATAGGTATCGGTGAAGTACAACCGGTCGCAACCATCCGCCCGCGCCTTGCTGTTGAGTGGAAAGCGATCGCCGACCAGACCTGCAATCAACGGTCGCTGGGACCGGTCATGCAAAATCCGGTAATAGTCCAGCGAAACGCCAAACGCACCCGTCACGATCACCACGTCAGGACGAAATCGCGCCAAAGTTCGCTCGAACCGGGTCAACATCCAGTCAGCGGTCGTCGCGCTTCGCCCCTGCCATTTAACCCGCAGGCGCGAGTTCCACGTATCGCCATTGATAGCGAATATCCGTGCGGCATGACCGAGTCGAAGGCAAGCGCGATGCAGATTTTCTAGCCAGAGCACCAGACTACCGCGTTTACCGAGCAACAGGATGCGTATTGACGTGCCAGGTTGAACATTGCGTTTGGCAACAAATTTCCATCCGTTGGTTTCTCCAAGCGTAACGATTGATCGCACTTTCTAGTACACTCCCCAGTGAAGGTCGATTAAAACCAAAAAAGCCTGACTTAACCAAGTCCATTGTCCATTGAAAATCGCGCGTGGCCTGAATGCGCTGTGGATGCAGGGCGGATTACAATACACGCCGCCGGTTCGGTAATTGCTCAATTTTATTGGCCCGAGGCGGCTATAAAACCGTCTCGTTAACTCTATCTGCACATTTATCGCGGGACTGAATCTTGAAATTTACTAATACTATCCAGCAGAACGCTAGCTTAGTAGTGATGGCAATATTCTCAATTAATTTCTTGATTTTCATTGCTGCTCCAGCTGGCCAGATATCAGACTCAAAATATGCATTACTAGTGGGCTGACACAGAAGTTTTGACAGGTAGCGGTGGGTGCCCTATGGTTGAGATCAACAGGAGGAATCACCATGGCCCACAAGTATCTGGTTGATCTAACTGAAGAGGAGCGGGAAGACCTGCTGAAGGTCATTCATAAAGGCAAGGCAGCGGCGCGCAAGGTTGCCCGTGCCCATGTGTTGCTGCAGGCTGCGGAAGGGGCGACGGATGAGGCCATTGCCCAAAGCCTTCACTTGGGGATTTCGACCGTTCATCGTACCCGTCAACGGTTTGTCGACGAAGGGTTGCTGGCGGCGTTAAGCGAGCGGCCACGAGTCGGTTTGCCCCCGGCCTTGACCGGCAAACAGGCCGCCTTTCTGGTCGCCTTGGCCTGTAGTACCCCGCCCGCTGGCCGTTGTCAGTGGACTCTCCAATTGTTAGCGGACCGCTTCATGGAACTCCGGCCCATCGAAGCCATTTCCCGTGAGAGTGTGCGGCGCATCCTTAAAAAAACGACCTCAAACCCTGGCAACGTCAAGAATGGTGTATTCCCAGTGTCAGTCCCGATTATGTTTGGCATATGGAGGATGTGTTGGACCTGTACGCCGAACCCGATGATCCTCAATACCCCCAAGTGTGCTTCGATGAAAGTCCGGTGCAATTGACCAGCGAAACCCGCTGTCCTCAACCCGCCCGCCCGGGTCAACCGGCGCGCTATGACTGTGAATACAAACGCGAAGGCACCGCCAATTTATTTCTATTCGTACAACCCTTGCGCGGGTGGCGTCATGTTAATGTCACGAAACAGCGCACCAAACGCGATTTTGCCCAGCAAATGCAGCAACTCGTTGATGTGTACTTTCCGAAGGCGGAGCGAATCCGGTTGGTCGTGGATAACCTCAATACCCACACTCCTGCGGCCTTGTATAGTGTCTTTTCTCCAGAGGAAGCCCGCCGGATCACCCGCAAGCTCGAATTTCATTACACCCCCAAGCATGGCAGTTGGCTCAATATGGCGGAATGTGAGTTCGCTGTTCTCGCCGGCCAGTGTTTGAATCGCCGCATTGCGAACCTCGAAACTTTGCGGAAGGAAATCGCCGCTTGGCAAGGCCCACGCAACCTACGTCAGACCAAAATCCACTGGCAGTTCGGCACCGACTTGGCCCGGGTCAAACTCAAGCGCCTCTATCCTCCCTTGAAATCTTCTGAAACCCCGGTGGACCTAGAAACCTCTGAACCTGTCAAAACTTCTGTGTCAGCCCACTAGTCAGTCAGTCTTTGCTAGATCATGGGTCTATTCAGCTTGATCGCTATAATTTGCCAAAAATCGAGTCACATGGTTATCAACCTTATCAACTAGAAATAGTTAATAATCATATCCTCTACTATTTTCCTATAGGTTCATCTATTCTATCAGTTCCATTTGTAGCTGTCGCAAATCTATTTGGGGTGTACCCGACTAATTCTGAAAAATCTTTTGGCACTAAGAGACTAATGGAATGGTCCGCCCCGCTCCTCCAACGAGCCCAAAGCGGGCAAGATAGTGAATGCTGACTCACATCATATTAACCGAGATAACGGAGCGGACCCATGAAAGAGTATACCAATGAGCGCGTCATTAAGGTTGTCGGCATTGATCTGGCCAAGCGGAGTTTTCACGTTTACGGCGTGGACGAGAACGGTCAACGGGTGATCCGCAGGACCTTCAACCGGGTACGTCTGAGTGAATTCATGGCGAATCTGCCCGCCTGTACGGTGGCCATGGAAGCCTGTGGCAGTGCGCACTATTGGGCGCGGCAGTTCCGGGAGGACGGCCATGAGGTACGGTTGATCGCGCCCCAGTTCGTGAAGCCCTTTGTGAAATCCAATAAAAACGACGCCGTCGATGCCGAGGCGATTTGCGAAGCGGCCCAGCGGCCCAGGATGCGGTTGGTGGCGATCAAGAGCGTGGAACAGCAAGATATCCAGGCGATTCACCGGATGCGCAGTTTGGGGGTGGAACGCCGCACCGCCCAGGTCAATCAGATTCGCGGTTTTTTGTTGGAATACGGCATTGAAATCCCGCAGGGGCGTGTGGCGGTGAACCAGCGCCTGCCGGAGATTCTTGAGGATCCAGAGAACGGCCTCAGCGAGCGCTTCCGGGCTGAGCTACGCGAGTTGGCTGACGAACTCCGTCACTTGGATGAACGGGTTGCTCATTATGACGCCCAGATTGAGACCCTGGCGGAAAGCCATCCGCAGGCGCAAGCGTTGATGACGATCCCCGGTCTGGGCGCCAAGGGCGCGACCGCGTTGGTAGCGGCCGTCGGCGAGGATCCCCGACTCTTTAAGAACGGGCGGGGTTTGGCGGCTTGGCTGGGCCTGGTGCCGCGCCAGCACTCCACCGGTGGACGGGACCGCTTACTGGGTATCAGTAAACGGGGGGATGTCTACCTGCGGCAGTTGCTGATTCATGGCGCCCGCGCCGTGTTGCGCTGGGTCGAGCGCAAGGACGATCCGACGAGCCGCTGGGCCCGGGGACTGAAAGGCCGTCGCCATGCCAACGTGGCGGCCGTCGCGTTGGCCAACAAGATCGCCCGGATCGCCTATGCGGTGATGACGACCGGCCAGCCCTATGATGCGGCCAAAGGCGCTCTGGCTCCGGTTTGAGTCTTTCTACGCTTCATCCGCGACCCGGTCGCTACGACCACCCCAGTACCTCCCACCATAAGTTGCGAAGAGTGAATCTCACGGTGATGGCATGAAAGACCAGTTCTGCATTTCCGAAAACCTGATTCGTACAAAAGCCGGCTCTGCCGAGACTGCGAGACTGATAAGGACGGAGATGCGCGCGAATTCCATCAGGGCACGAGGGCAGGCGAGCGCCTCAACACGATGCCGGATATATGGCCGCAACTTTTCCTTCAGCCAAACGGCGATTTCCTCTTGCATCGCGGGGCGGACCATATATGTACGAAAACTTAATATCCTACGCAGCCTCTAAAATGGGTTCCTGCAATAATTCACGATTCTTAAATATTTTTCGCAACATTAATCGAATTGAAGCAAGGTAGACTTGACTTTGACTCGATGCAGGCTTCCTTTCGTAATCTCTACTTAATCGACGAGATCGCCCCAACCAAGCGAGGCTTCTTTCAACAACCCATCGCCGAGGTAAAACCTGAAATCCTTTCTCTTCTTTATTTTTGTTAACAACTTCAATCGTGCAGTTAAAGTTTTTCTCAAGCCATTGAGCCAGGGACTCACCTTGATAAGCACCATCGGCCCAAACTTTCCGGATCGTATTGGCGATGGATAGCCCACCTTGTAATACCTGTGGTGCGCCTTTTACATCCGGAATATTCGCGGCATGCACCCCGACATAAATTAGACAACCCATTGTATCCACTAGAATATGCCTTTTTCTTCCTTTAACTAACTTGCCTCCATCAAATCCTGTTTCATCCGCACATTCCTGAGTGCCTTTCACCGATTGGCTATCAATGATCGCGGCGCTTGGGGTCTCATTTCGCCCTACTTCTTGACGAAATTTTTGGTGAAGCGCCGTGTTAATTTTCTCGAAAACACCGTTATTGATCCATTGATGATAATAAGTGCTGACGGTGGTATACGCCGGAAAATCTTTGGGAAGATATCGCCACTGACAACCCGTTTTATTGATGTAAAAAATTGCATTTAAAATCTCGCGGAGATCCACTTCTCGGGGACGTCCTCGCGTATTTGGCTCGCGTTCTTCCAAAAGGGGTTGAACCCTCTCCCATTCCGCATCGGTGAGATCACTGGGATAGCGATTAAACGGTTTTTCCTTCGGCCAAGACATCGCGTACCTCGAACAAAAATTTCGAAACTAAAATAATTTGGGCTTTTTTGGGTAATTCTATCAAAAAAACAATAAATAAAATAAATATGTTATTTTTCGTACATATATGGTCCGCCCCGCGATGCAAGAGGAAATCGCCGTTTGGCTGAAGGAAAAGTTGCGGCCATATATCCGGCATCGTGTTGAGGCGCTCGCCTGCCCTCGTGCCCTGATGGAATTCGCGCGCATCTCCGTCCTTATCAGTCTCGCAGTCTCGGCAGAGCCGGCTTTTGTACGAATCAGGTTTTCGGAAATGCAGAACTGGTCTTTCATGCCATCACCGTGAGATTCACTCTTCGCAACTTATGGTGGGAGGTACTGGGGTGGTCGTAGCGACCGGGTCGCGGATGAAGCGTAGAAAGACTCAAACCGGAGCCAGAGCGCCTTTGGCCGCATCATAGGGCTGGCCGGTCGTCATCACCGCATAGGCGATCCGGGCGATCTTGTTGGCCAACGCGACGGCCGCCACGTTGGCATGGCGACGGCCTTTCAGTCCCCGGGCCCAGCGGCTCGTCGGATCGTCCTTGCGCTCGACCCAGCGCAACACGGCGCGGGCGCCATGAATCAGCAACTGCCGCAGGTAGACATCCCCCCGTTTACTGATACCCAGTAAGCGGTCCCGTCCACCGGTGGAGTGCTGGCGCGGCACCAGGCCCAGCCAAGCCGCCAAACCCCGCCCGTTCTTAAAGAGTCGGGGATCCTCGCCGACGGCCGCTACCAACGCGGTCGCGCCCTTGGCGCCCAGACCGGGGATCGTCATCAACGCTTGCGCCTGCGGATGGCTTTCCGCCAGGGTCTCAATCTGGGCGTCATAATGAGCAACCCGTTCATCCAAGTGACGGAGTTCGTCAGCCAACTCGCGTAGCTCAGCCCGGAAGCGCTCGCTGAGGCCGTTCTCTGGATCCTCAAGAATCTCCGGCAGGCGCTGGTTCACCGCCACACGCCCCTGCGGGATTTCAATGCCGTATTCCAACAAAAAACCGCGAATCTGATTGACCTGGGCGGTGCGGCGTTCCACCCCCAAACTGCGCATCCGGTGAATCGCCTGGATATCTTGCTGTTCCACGCTCTTGATCGCCACCAACCGCATCCTGGGCCGCTGGGCCGCTTCGCAAATCGCCTCGGCATCGACGGCGTCGTTTTTATTGGATTTCACAAAGGGCTTCACGAACTGGGGCGCGATCAACCGTACCTCATGGCCGTCCTCCCGGAACTGCCGCGCCCAATAGTGCGCACTGCCACAGGCTTCCATGGCCACCGTACAGGCGGGCAGATTCGCCATGAATTCACTCAGACGTACCCGGTTGAAGGTCCTGCGGATCACCCGTTGACCGTTCTCGTCCACGCCGTAAACGTGAAAACTCCGCTTGGCCAGATCAATGCCGACAACCTTAATGACGCGCTCATTGGTATACTCTTTCATGGGTCCGCTCCGTTATCTCGGTTAATATGATGTGAGTCAGCATTCACTATCTTGCCCGCTTTGGGCTCGTTTAGGCTTGCCAACGATTATCCCTACATTATCAACGAACTGAGCGTTAATCAAATTGTCTAATAACTATAGAAGACCTCTTTAGAGACTCTAAATTTATAGAGGAGGTGCGGCAATGAACGCGGAATGGATGTTTGATGCACGTAAAATACCGGATGAAGTGATGAATTACATCCGGCGTATTGCGGTTCGCGCGGTCGAAGAGAAGCATTATGGTCCGGAGCTTGTTGCTGATTTTTTGGGTATCGACCGAACGAGTATTTATGATTGGCTTCGCAACTATCGTTATGAAGGAGAAGAAGCCCTGGATACCCGGAAAGCGCTCGGCGCCACGTGTGTGATGACTCCGGATATTGATCGATGGTTAAAAGAAACGATACTCAATACGACGCCGGCGGATCATGGCTATGATACGGTTTTATGGACTTTAGAGATCATGGTTAATTTATTGAAAGAGTACTTTGGTTTATGGGTATCGGATGCCACGGTTCGTCTGCATTTACATCAATTAGGACTGAGTTGTCAAAAACCTTGTTATCATGCCTTAAACCAGGATCAGGAGGAAGTTAAAAAGTTTATTAATGAAGAATTTAAAGAGATTCAGAAGCGGGCTCAAGAACTTGGAGCGGATATTGCGTTTCAGGATGAGTCATGGGTTCAAGGCCATACGCGTTCTGGACGGACGTGGGGCTTAGTCGGTCATCCGCCTGAAATTAAAGTGAGTGATGACCGGGGTGGGTTTCACATTTTATCGATGGTTACGGCGACGGGCGAGTTAATATTTGAAGTGACCACTCAAAAATGAGTGAGTGGGGTTTTCATTGCCTTTTTAGAGAAGGCATTAGAGGGTCGAGAGCGCCCATTAATTGTCATCACGGACAATGCGTCTTATCATACCTCGAAAGAAGTCAAAGCCTTTCTTGAGACGCATCGAAAACAAATCCGCTTGTTCTTTCTTCCCCCCCACTCGCCAGAGTTAAATCCGGATGAACAGGTTTGGAATGAGATCAAAAATGATCATCTGGAAAAGGAGCCAATTAAAAACCGGGCTGATTTCAGAGCGCGCGTTTATTCTGCTTTGGAAAAGCTAAAAGAATTTCAGGAAAGGGTCAAATCATTTTTTAGGCTCCCTGATACTCAATACGCTAATCCTGAAAAAGCTCCAGCATGATTTTTGTGGGGATAACTATTAGCAAGACAATTGGAGGAGCGGGGCGGACCATTCCATTAGTCTCTAAGGCAATTCTAAAATTTTTAGGTACACATCCAGTTAGCTTTGACAGTGATCATAGTATCGAAGGAGAAACTATTATACAGAGAGCTTTAGCAGCTCTACTTATGGCTGGGTTATCAATTATTTTATATTTTTTGTCCAGGCTGTTTTTACATGTAGAATGGAATATTTTAGTGGTATTCAGTAATATCTTATAGTCTTTCTAATATAGTAAAACAGTTTTTAGATAGTTTGGAAAACCGCAACTAACGCATCAAAAAGATTTTGAAAATTTGCAACAATTTTCCTCAACTTTCCCTTAAGAAGTGCCCAGTAGTTTTCGATGGGATTTAAATCCGGTGAATAAGGAGGCAAAAACAACAATTGGTGGCCATTGTCTTCAATGATTTCTCGTGTTTCTTCCGATTTGTGAAAACGAGCATTATCCATCACGATAATACAATTTTTTGGAAGTTCAGGGATTAAGAATTTCTCAAGCCAAGTATTAAATATCTCCGTATCTGTATAAGATTGATAGGCAAGTGGCGCAATGATTTCATTGTTGAGTAGTCCACCCAATAAATTTAGTTTTTCAGTGGGTCTGCTTTTCCTTTCACCAAAAATAATTTCGCCTCTTGGACTCCAGCCAAATTCATTTCTTACATTATTATGAAATCCAGATTCATCTACATAAACAATTTGTTGTGCATCATCTCCCCGGGATGCATTCGCCGCTAATTGTTGAATAAACTCCATTCTTTGTTGTTCATCCCTTTCTTCGTAGAGAAATTGTTTTTTTTATATGTAATATTGAGTGCTTTCAATCTTGCTTGAACCGATGAGGGTTTAACCGAAAAATGTTCTGCAATTTGTTTGAGGGTCACCGAAGGATTGTTTCTAATGTAATCCGTTAAATCAGAGTCACTGAATTTTCTTGCACGAAACTGAGTCCTTTTTTTTGGTTTAATATCCCCCGTTTGCAAATACTGACGAATCCAACGATTCAAAGTATCCATCCCTATTTTGAAAAGCGTAACGATATCCATTTTCGACAGACCATTCAAGTAACTCTGTATCACTCTTGTTCTTAAATCTTCACTATACGGCTTGGACATTGCAATACTCCTTATTGAGCTAACTTCTTCATTATATATTAACTAATAAAAAACTGTTTGACTATAGATATCCCCATATTGTTTATGCTGGAGACGGTTTAAGATCCGCATATTGAGTGTCGGGTAGTTTAAAGAATGACTGAATTCTTTCTTTAAAATTCTGTAGTTTGAATAGAGCAGAATACAGGCGATGCTCAAAGTCGATAGGACCTTTAATCGGTTGTTTTTCTAACTGGCGATGTTTAATCTCATTCCAGACCTGTTCATCGGGATTTAACTCGGGTGAATGAGGCGGTAAAAAGAATAACCGGATATTTTGTGCATGGTCCTCGGCAAACTTCTTCACCTCCTTTGAGGTAGGATAAGACGCTCGATCGGCAATGACTATTAAGGGTCGAGTTCGGCTACGCAACACTTTTTTCAGAAATTCAATGTAGACGGAACTGTTGAGTTTTTCCGTCGTGATCTGAAACATCAATTCACCGTCCGCCGTGACCATCGAGAGCACAGGATCACCGCCCTTTTCATCACAGGCTTTGATTTCAGGCGGCTGACCCACAAGTCCCCAGGTCCGTCCAGAGTGATTACCGCATCCGATCCAAGATTCATCTTCAAAGGCAAGATCAGCGTTCAGCTCCTGCGCAAGTTTCTGAATCTCTTGGAAGTCTTCATCAATAAACTTTTTGATTTTGGCGGGATCACGGCCAAAAGCACGATAACAGGATTTTTGAACACTCAAGCCTAACGCATGAAGGTGCAGATTCACGGTGGACGGCGATACCCAGAGATCGAAGCGTTCTTTTAGCAAATCAACCATGATTTTTGAGGTCCACAATACCGTATCATCACCCTGCTCTTGTGGAGTTGAATTTAAGAGTCTGTCTGGCAAAAGTTCAGATGCAATTTGCAAGCGTTTTCTTCAGCATGGCGATGCGGATCATATTTTCGGCTGTGCCCGTCAGGATCTCAAAATCCTTGCTGAGCCTGCGGAAGCGACCGAGCCAAGCGAACGTGCGCTCGACAACCCAACGTTTCGGAAGGACGGCCCATCCGTCTTTGATCTTGGTTGAGAGGTGCAGGACCAGCCCGAGCGTCTCGTCCACGAACTTCACGGCCGTCCCGCGATAGCCCGCATCACCAGAAAACGCGTCAATGCTCGGGTGCTTCTCCGCTGCACGCGCCATGACAGGACCCCCCGCCACGGTATCGGCGCAATGGGCTGCGTGCACGGACACCTGCAGGAGGTTGCCGAGTATATCGACCCCAATATGGCGCTTACGCCCTTTGACTGTCTTGCCTCCGTCGATGCCGCGTTCTTCACTCGCGTACTCGGTTTTGACGCTCTGCGCGTCGATGATTCCGTCACTGGGCGATACCGAACGCGCGTGGGCTTGGCGATAGAGCGTGTTGAGCTGATCCAGTGCCGATTCCCAGACACCGCGTTTGCTCCATCGGCTGAAATGATCGTAAACCGTTTGCCACGGCGGAAAATCGTTGGGCAGCATGCGCCACTGGCAGCCAGATTTCACGACGTACAAGATGGCGTCGACAATCAGTTTACGCGGATGCAGACACCCACAACCACGCCGGTCGCTGGGTTGAAAATGGTGATGAATCCGATCCCATTCGGTGTCTGTTAGGTCGCTTGGATAGCCCATGGCTTGTCCTGAATGTAAAAACCGCTTGACTTTGGTAGATACTTTTTTGCCAGACAGATTCTAAGATCGTCTCTTTCATCCAGGCATCGATATCTGGCGTGATCACCCACGGTGCCCCTGGAGCTTTACAGGTATCTAACGCTTCTTCTCCTTGGTGGCGATAATTGCGGAGCCAGTCATAAATGCTCGTTTGATCCTTTGGATAAAACAGATTTGCACCTGAGATTCGGATACAACATCGATGTCACTCCTACTAACCCAGACGCTAAATGTGGAGGTGCTAATGGCTTGAACATTACTTGCGATCACGACCGACCTTACCGGTTTTATGGGAAGACCATCGATATATTCTATCTCGATGCTTTAAACAACCATAACTTAGTTGATCCGATTACGGCTGACGATATAAAAACCGGTATGGGCTATCCACTATCGGTGGAATCAGGGAAAACGCTTGATGATCTAAACAAGCAATATGAAAAGGATAAGGAATGCCATATTATCGGATCGACCTGTACTCCGGTATCAGTGGAAAAACAGAGTTCCCATCTTGAATATTCTTCACTGTCATCAGTGGATGCTATTCTGGATGGGTACGAAGGATCAGCGCAGTGCAAGCCTGGAACGTGGCTATGTAGTACTATCACTCTTGGTCAGCAGCTTTCTAAATCTCAGCGAACGGCATCTACTGCCACTGCTACACCTACTGAAGCGTCGTGGCTCGTCACAAGCGTGACTACTACCGAACCCGTTAATACCTTGCGTTTTTCTTATCGGTTTGTTGAAGGCGGCGAAGGATTTTTACGAGTCTTCGTTAATGAGAATACGGTACGGGAAATTGACCAGCGGTATGTTCCGCCCGTCTCTACGGAACCCGAAAGTATCTACATTGGCGAGCTTCCCGCTGGAACCTACAAGATCGCCTTCCGCTTAGACGGTTACGGAGCCAGCCCCAGCGGTATTGAGCTGACGGGAGTAGAGCTGGGGCTAGAGACTCTGGTTGAGGATAGCGGCTATACCTTGACCACTTTCAAAGCCGGTACAGGAACCGGCACGGTCACCGGCACGGGCATTAACTGCGGTAGCGACTGCACAGAAAGCTACGCCAGCGGAACCGCCATCACCCTCACCGCCACGCCCGCCAGCGGCTCGACCTTCGCCGGCTGGAGCGGCGCGTGTTCAGGTAGCAGTACTTGCACCGTCACCATGGATATCGAAAAGAGCGTCACCGCTACTTTCAACATCATTCCCGATCCCGGCCCTGCTCCCGATCCCACCTATACCCTAACGGTGAATGCCGCTGGCACCGGTACCGGCGTCGTCACGGGCGGCGGCAGTTACTTGGCAGGGGCAACGGTCACGCTCACTGCCACGGCAGACGCCAACAGCACCTTCACCGGCTGGAGTCCCGCTCCCTGCGCCGCTAGCTTCCCCATGCCAGCCCAAGCGCTCACCTGCACAGCGACTTTCACGCTGAACAGCAGCTACACCGTGACCGCTACGGCGGGAGCCAATGGGACGATCACCCCCGCCTCGCAAACCGTGAACCACGGAGCCACGACCACGTTCACCGTCACCCCGGACACGGGGTACAGCGCCGCCGTCACCGGTTGTGGGGGAGCCTTGAACGGAACCACCTACACCACCGGCCCGATTAGCACCGCTTGCACCGTCAGCGCCACGTTCAGCGCGAACCACTACACCGTCAGCGCCACGGCGGGAACCAATGGGACGATCACCCCCGCATCACAGACCGTGAACCACGGAGCCACGACCACCTTCACCGTCACCCCGGACACCGGTTACAGCGCCGTGGTCACTGGTTGCGAGGGAACCTTGAATGGAACCACTTACACCACCGGCCCGATTAGCGAAGCGTGCACGGTGACCGCTCATTTCACCACCATTCAACATACGCTCACCGCGGAAAAAGTCGGTGCGGGCGACGGTACCGTGGTCAGCATCCCAACCGGCATTGATTGTGGCAGCGCCTGCGCAACTCGCTACGCCCAGGGAACCGTCATCACGCTGATGGCCCTGCCCGACTCTGACTCCCTCTTCGCCGGCTGGACCCCCACCCTGTGTGGAACTCCCCTCACCCTGTCGGCGGACACGACCTGCACCGCGCATTTCATCCTCAACAGCGCCGCTAATGACCGTGATCATGACGGCATCCCCGACCCGGTCGAACTCCAGGAAGGCTCCAACCCCGACCTCAAGGATAATGACGTATTCGCCAATGCCCGGTTCTTCGTCATGCAGCAATACCGGGATTTCCTCCAACGCGAAGGCGACGACAGCGGCATTGAGTACTGGACGGGCCAACTACAAAACGGCGCGACCACCCGCACTGCCATCATCCAGGGTTACCTCGCCTCCCCTGAATTCGGCCAAACCGTCTCCCCGGTCGCCCGGCTCTACTTCGCCTACTTCAACCGCATCCCCGACACCGGGGGCCTGAACTACTGGATTGAGCAATACCGGGCGGGTTCCGGGTTGGACACGATCTCTCAAGCCTTTGCCAGTTCGCCGGAATTCCAGCAAACCTATGGCGCTTTGAGTCATCGTGACTTCGCGATTCTCGTCTATCGCAACGTGCTCGGTCGGGAACCGGACAACGAAGGATTGAATTTCTGGGTTGAACAACTCAACAGCGGCGCATTCACCCGAGGGCAACTGATGGTCGGTTTTTCAGAATCGCCGGAATATCGTCAGATGATGAACAACAAGATCATGGTGACCTTGCTCTACCTGGGCATGTTGCAACGCGCTCCAGAAGCAGGTGGCTTTGACTATTGGGTTGAGGTACTGGACAGCGGTCAGTCTTCCGCCGGCCTGATTGACCACTTCCTGCACAGCAACGAGTATTACCAACGGTTCTTGCCGTAATACCGTTCTGTAGCCATTCAAAGCTTCATCCAGTAACAGCGATCATCGGATCACACTGGATGAAGCGGCTAACTATAGTGGATCCCGAAAATCGGACAGTGGTTTAAGACTGAAGATGGATAGTATTTTAGATTATACCTTTCATCGTCGGGAGCAAGGTCTTCACCTCATAACTGTTAATGGCAATGGTTTCCACAACTGACATGAGCGGCTATACACTGAGTCGTTCCAGCAGAAAAACCGAAACAAAGGTCTGCCAAAGACTTGTCCAGCGTCGTTCAAAACCGGTATCGGTCTTTTCCAGCGCCGAGACGACCACGATCTTGGCCAGCTCGCGACAAGCGGCTACCGCCTCCTGGCCTAAAGGGTTTCGCCAGTTGACCGACGCTTTTTGATCCAGGGCGTCATGGCCTGGCCATGAACCATGCGCCGTCTTATTCTTTTCATCATAGACATGAATGCGGGTGATTATGAAATCCATCCCTCTCTTCGTGCGGGTCACATGGGCTGGAGCATACGAATCCTGAAGCGCATGAAAAGCATACCCCAGCGGTCCAGCGACGAAGTTCTGATTAAAGTTTCGGGTTGAGCCGGCCTTAAACAGTTTACGCAAGCTGACGGCGGCTTCTTTGCCGTTGCTGGCAACCCACCGCTTGCCCAATTCGTAGGCCTGTCGCTCGCTTTGACCATCAGCTCGCATAAAGTGGTGTTTTTGTCCGCCCGAACGCCAATGCCCGGCGGTGATCACGTCGAGCACATCACGATTAAGCGCATGATGAACCGTATATTCAGTCAGTAAAGGACCGAGAAATTTGAGATTGGGGGGTAGGCCCTCGATGAATTGAGCGAGCGCCTCCCTGCTCAGCGCTTCGTGGCCGAAAAGCTTCATGAGAATCTCCTGAAGGTCCGATCGCTCGGACCTGGTTGTCAATAGATGGAGAGCATTACGGACGTAACTCGGCGCGAATTTCCGTGATATCGCTGCGCCCATTATTGCTGTACACCGCAAACCACCACGTCCCAGCGGTTAACGCCGGCGTGGCGGCGGGGGTAACGATGATCTCGGGACCATTGGCCACGCCGGCGCTGAAATCGAAATTGAGTTTGTCGGGCGCGTTGTCCCGCCGCACGTAAAGCACGACATCATCAGGCGTTTGCACAGCGATGCGTAGATCGCGATAAAGAGCGCCCGCCGGAACCTGTATGGCGAAGACCAAAGGATCGGGGTCATACACGTAGAAGTTTTGCATGGAAAACACCTGTCCGCCGCCCGGTAGCGTTTGTGTGGTAACCGGGTCGGACCAGGTAGCGGTCACTGCATAGGCGGCGGCGCTGTATCCATAGACGCCGATATACACGGACTGAGGCCAGGGGCCGGGGAGCGGCCCCCACGGCGAGCCGATGCTGTAAGCAAGATACTCCTGAGAATGGCCGCGTCGCCGGCTGTTGGTCGTAGTGACTCCCAGGGCAGGCGGCTGGCTGCCGCCATAATAGAGGTCGGCGTCGCCGGGTCCATTACCGGTAAGCGTTATTTCCAGGTGGGTGGCGTTCGTCGGCAGCGTGAGGGTGTAATACTGCCAGTCCCCAAACCAGACCGATCCGGTTTGCGGTACGCCATTGGCGAGCGGAATGTCGCTGCCCATCACCGGCGGCGGACCGGCGCAGCAGGATAGCGTCGTATTCAGATCAAAGTCAGCGTCCTGGGGGCCAGGAGTATGTACTCCAAAGTACCAGGTCCCTGCGCTCAACGGAGGGGTGCTGGCGCTGTTGAGGGACAGCGTGTGTACAATATTGCTATTCTGCAACTGGATCAGCGCGTTATTGAACCAGGGTGGCGCATCCTTCTGGACATACACATGGGCTTCGCCGCCGCCGGTGCGCGTCACTTCCAGCAACAAGTCGGCGGCGTTCGCCGGTACATCGAGGGCATAGAATTGCCAGCCGCCCGGTTGAACGTTCTGCCAAGGCGCGCTGGCGACCGGTCCCGGCGGCGCGATGCCGGTTGGCCCGGAAGGATGGAGAAGGCCATGCAAGGCTTGTAGGTCGTACACCGAAAAGGCGCGCAATCGATAAGGAGCCGACGAACCGCCGCTGTACTCCACGAGAATCCGCCACTCGCGGTTCAGCAGACTGCCATTGGTGATCGTTACGCTTTCATTGCTGGTGCCGGGCGTGGCCTGGTTGGCGTAGAAGACCCATTGGTTGTGCTGGTTCGACCAATAGGCCAGCTGCAAATCGGCGTCGCCAGGACCAGCGCTTTCCATCTCAATATGCAGACTGCGCAGAGCCGGCGGCCCCGTCGGCGTAAACCGATACTCGCGGTGGTTGCGTAGAAGCTGTGGCGAGACTGCGCCTTCGACCGTGACTGCATTATCCAGCGTGACTGGCGGCGGCGGTTGAAAATAGCCGGAGAGGTCGATCCGGTAGTCCTTGATCAACCGATACAACTCGCGTCGAATTCTTTCGAGATCGAGCGCCTTCTGCAACTTCCGGCTCTTGTTCTGGGCGTATTGGGCCTGTGCAAAGCGGTATGACGCTAAGTCGGCATCGGTCAGTAACCAGTCGTAGACATCGCCATCTTCCTGTTTGATCAGCAACGGGCCTTCCACTTGCAGCACGGTCTGGAGGACTTCCAGGGCGGGATCGTCGGCATCGGTGATATTTAACTGACCGCCCACCACCAGGTAGTCATCCTGAGAGGTCTCAGCAATAATATGTTCCAGGAGATCATTGGCTTGCGCCAGGCGCTGTTTAGGTTCCGGGGAGAAGTGGGTATTGATCACCCACAAGTTCCTTTTGCCGGGTAGATCAATCAAAGCATAGAGTGAACGACCGTCGCCTTCTTTTGTTTCCAGACGATTCCAGACGCCGTATTTGGCGATGCTGAAGCGGCTGATCACGCCGCTGGGAAGGGGAGATTTGGCGTCATACACATGGGAGAATTCAGCGCCGAAGGTGGTTTTTACCCAATTCTTGATCGCCGCCTCGCTGTTATCTCCGACAGCAAGATTTTGAAAGAGCGCCACTGCGGGTTGGTCGCCAGCGTAGTCAGCGGCTGAATCGTTGGCCAACAGGATGCGTAGCGGCAACTCGTCCGCCCAGACTGGCCCGACCAGCAAACCCCACCATAATCCCAAGCTCATCGAGAGCCACTGGAAAGTTCTGAATTTCATTGACTTCGTCCTCGCGCAAACATTAGAGACGTTAATGAATGGCTTGCTATTCGCTGTTGGAGGCAGCGGTTTTTTAGCGGAAGGCGACTTTATGTTTGTGTTTAGCCATCGGATATCGCCACTGTACCGCTTGCGAAGCAATTTTATTGCAAGGCAAAGACCATTTCGGTCAAAAGTCCTGTGAGCACTAAGAAATGGTCTGCGCTTTAGTGAAAATCCAAAGTGAGTTGCGATAAGCAGCGGACCAGATTGGTTCGATCACCCGGCTCAAATTGATTCGGAGGTATCAATATGAACCTGGGAATTAAAATTGGCTCTTCGAAGGTTCTTGTGGAGCTAGGCGAAGCTGATCAGGACTCGCTGTTTAAAGTTGGCAAAATTGCGAAAACCGTAACCCACGCATTTCACTACTTTAATCGAGTTATTAATCCCTTCAATCACCTTACCACCTATCAGTTCCTCATCATGGGGCAAATCGGGTAGATAAGGAGGTAAGGGGAGTTCCATCCGAAGTCGCCTTTCCAGCACCCGCAGACCGCGCGTGAACCAGGAAACGGCGCTCCGGGCGAGTTTTCGAAAGGTCCAATGCTCGGGATCGGTTTGCGCGTGCGTTTTTTTCCAACGGCGTGGGATGATCGCGCGCATCGTCTTGGCCGACCCGGACACACCCATGCAGGGCCAGCGTCATGATCAGCAGCAACCGGTCGAGCCGATCTGCGGCCTGTAACTGCGTGTCTTCTCATTGAAAACCGCGATTTTTGAAATCGGAGAACAGCGGCTCAATCCCCCACCGACTGGCGTAATCCTGGACGGTTGTGCGATTCGGCGGGTCCTTCATGGCGATGATCCACGGTTCCGGATGCCCCAGTTCCTGCCAAATAGCCAGGTTCGTCGGCACACCCTCCCGAAAGAGCCATACATGGGATAAATAGCGTTCCGAATGGCCCTGAGCCAACGCGCCCGTCGTCGTGATGTCCCCAAATCCAGGATCGACGATCAGATTCCCTTTTAACCGTAACCGATAATGCCAGCCCGGTTGCGCATCCAGCCACCGCAATAAGTCAACCGAGGGATAAAAACGATCCGCGCAGAACAAGACCTCGACCCCTGCGGGAAGCCAGGCACACACCCGCTCCAGAAGGGTGTGCTGTGCCGCAAAACCGACATCCGCCGGGCCGGCTTCCACGGTCCACGCCAACGAGAACTGATAGGTGGTGAGGGACTTGATGCTTGGCGACACTGCTGAAGTTCGGGAAGTGATATAATCTTTACCCTTCACGGACTCAGGAAATCTGGCATTATGAATGATTCGTCTTACACCTCGTCGAGCATCACGGTCCTGGAAGGACTGGACGCCGTGCGCAAGCGGCCGGGCATGTATATTGGCGACACGGATGACGGCACCGGCCTGCATCACATGGTGTTCGAGGTAGTGGATAACTCCATCGACGAAGCGCTGGCGGGTTACTGCTCGGAAATCAATGTGATCATTCACGCTGACGAATCCATCACGGTCACCGACAATGGCCGCGGCATTCCCACGGACGAGCATTCCAAAGGCCGTTCCGCTGCTGAAGTCATCATGACCGTGCTGCACGCCGGCGGCAAGTTCGATGACAAATCCTATAAGGTTTCCGGCGGTCTGCACGGTGTAGGCGTATCGGTGGTCAATGCGCTGTCTGAGTCTCTGCGGTTAACTATCCGCCGTGATGGCAAATTACACCAACAAGAATACCGGCTCGGCGATCCACAGGCACCGTTGCGGGTGACCGGCGAAACCGATTCGACCGGCACCGAAATTCACTTCAAACCCAGTTCAGCCGTCTTTACCCACATCGATTTTCATTACGACGTCTTGGCCAAGCGCTTGCGCGAATTGTCATTTCTGAATTCCGGAGTGCGTATCCGCCTCCACGACGAACGGACCAGCAAGGAAGACTGTTTTGAATATCAGGGCGGAATCAAGGCATTCGTCGAACATCTAAACCGCAACAAGACGCCGCTACATGAACAGGTGTTCTATCTGGATGCGGCCCGTGACGATATCCGGGTTGAGCTGGCGATGCAATGGAATGATTCCTATCAGGAAAATGTATTCTGCTTCACCAATAATATTCCGCAACGCGATGGCGGCGCTCATTTAGCAGGTCTGCGCGGCGCATTGACCCGTACGCTGAATCAGTACATGGAGGCGGAAGGGATTCTGAAGAAGGCTAAAGTGGAGACCAGCGGCGATGATGCCCGCGAAGGCTTGACCGCGGTGTTGTCGGTGAAACTGCACGATCCAAAGTTCTCCTCGCAAACCAAGGATAAGCTGGTGTCTTCCGAAGTCAGGCCAGCAGTCGAATCGGTGGTTTCGGAAAAGTTGCAGGAATATTTGCTGGAGAATCCTGGAGAAGCCAAGGCAATCACTAGTAAAATTGTTGATGCGGCCCGCGCCCGCGAGGCAGCGCGGCGCGCCCGTGAAATGACCCGGCGCAAGGGCGCTCTGGATATCGCTGGACTGCCGGGCAAGCTGGCGGATTGTCAGGAGAAGGACCCGGCATTGTCGGAACTGTTTCTGGTCGAGGGCGATTCCGCCGGCGGCTCGGCCAAGCAGGGCCGCGACCGGCGCTTTCAAGCGATCCTGCCGCTCAAGGGCAAGATTTTGAATGTGGAAAAAGCCCGTTTTGACAAGATGCTGGCGTCTGTTGAGGTCGGGACGCTGATTACCGCTCTCGGTTGCGGAATCGGACGGGAGGAGTTTAATCCCGACAAGGTGCGCTATCATCGCGTGATTGTCATGACCGATGCAGATGTTGATGGATCACATATTCGCACCCTTTTACTGACATTTTTCTATCGGCAAATGGCGGAATTGATCGAGCGCGGTCATGTTTATATTGCGCAGCCGCCGTTGTACAAAGTCAAAAAGAGCAAGCAAGAGCAATATGTCAAGGATGACGCCGAGTTGTCCGCCTATCTGCTCCAGACTGCGCTCGAAGGAGCCATGCTGGTGGCGAAAAATGGTGAAATCGCTCCCCTGAGCAGTGCAGCGCTGGAAGAAAGGGCGCGAGATTATATGACTGTCATAGCAATGATTCAGCGCTTATCCCGCCGTTATGACGCCGCTTTATTGGAGCAGCTCATCTATCAACCACTGTTGAGCACTGGCGAATTGCATGACGAATCCGGTCTCAGCGTATGGGCCGCGCGCCTGATCAAGCGGCTTAACGATGGACAAGATGCGCGTTCGACCTATGAAGCAGTGGTTGAACCCCATGAAAATGGCAGTGATTACAGCATCATCATTATTCGTCGCGCACATAGCATGATTCGGCAAGTTCGGTTAACGGCAGAGTTCTTCGCTTCCCCGGAGTACGCCGCTTTGACGCAGTTCGGCGCTGGATTAGCAGGCTTTTTTGAACAGGAAGGCACCGAGGTGCGGCGCGGCGAGCGGGCGCAACCGGTCAATCACTTCCGCGCGGTTATGGACTGGCTGCTCGATGAAGCCAAGCGGGGACAGCATATTCAACGCTACAAGGGCCTGGGGGAAATGAACCCGGATCAACTTTGGGAAACCACCATGAATCCGGAAACCCGCCGCCTGTTGCAGGTGCGGATCGAAGATGCCGTGGCTGCGGATGAAGTATTCACGACCTTGATGGGCGATCAGGTGGAGCCACGCCGGGATTTTATTGAACAGAACGCTCTGGATGCATTGAATCTGGATATTTGAGGGTAAGGCGCGCACTCAACCTTCGTCTGCTTGCGGGAGAGAGGAGTGAACGCTTGCAAAATCCGGGATTTCTACCTAACTTCTGCGCTAACCTGACGGTTTTCCTGACTATTTTACTGGCCGAGTTGTTTGCGCTGGTGTTGGCGCTGAGCGAAGCTGACCGGTTGGGTGACTTCTGGAATCGTCTAGCGCTGATTTCCCTGTTCGTACAATGGGTGGTGCTGGGCGCTGCTGCAGTTCTCTGTCTGTGCAAGCGCTGGCTGGCGCGGATGGGACCCGCTGCAACGACTTTAACGGTACTGGGTCTTACGCAACTGGTCACCCTGAGTTTCTCACTTATTGGCGGCGGATTTCTGGCCCCATCACCAGAATTGGGTGTTCCTCCGCTCACTTTCATTGCTCGTAACTTGGCGATTTCCGGTATTATCACCCTGATCGCCTTGCGCTATTTCTATATCCGCCACCAGTGGCAATGGCAGATCAAAGCTGAATCCCACGCTCGTTTGCGCGCTTTGCAGGCCCGTATTCATCCTCATTTCCTGTTTAACACGCTTAATACCATTGCCAGCCTGATTCCCGGTCAACCTGCTCAGGCTGAACAGGCGGTATTGGACCTGGCGGATTTGTTGCGTTCGGCGCTGACCAATCGCAGTTCGATTTCCCTGGCTGAAGAATTGGAATTGACGCGCCGTTATCTGGCTATTGAACACTTGCGCATGGGGGATCGACTGAGAGTGGACTGGCGACTGGCCGAGGATTTGCCTCTCGATACCCCCTTGCCGCCACTGGTGTTGCAGCCGTTGGTTGAAAACGCTATTCGGCATGGTTTACAACGATTACCGAAAGGGGGCACGCTGACGCTGTGCATCGACAAGCATTCCGAACGGTTATGTTTTACTCTGACTAATCCTTGTCCGGTCGTCGATGGCGAATCGGGTCAGCGTATTGCTCAGGACAACATTCGCCAGCGGTTGAGTTTGGCCTATCCCCGCTCCCCTCCCCTGGAGATTGTTAAATCGGCTGGTTGCTACCAGGTCACGTTCACGATTCCGTTGCGGGAATGAGGGAAGTAACGGCGAGTGATTCATTGAATTAAAGAATAATTTATATAATAGGTTATCTGTCCGTCATGCGTATTTTGATCGTTGATGACGAACTTCCGGCACGCGCCCGCTTGCGTGAACTGCTGAATCGCCTGCCCGATCATGAGTGTTGCGGCGAGGCGGGCGCCGGGGCTGATGCCCTGCGCCTAGCGCAACGGCTTAATCCCGATGTCGTACTGCTGGATATTCAGATGCCGGGGCTAAATGGTTTGGAAACTGCACGGCGGATGGCGGAAATGGAGCAGCCGCCTGCGGTGGTGTTCACGACTGCATACAGCGATTATGCGCTGGAAGCTTTCGATGCCCAGGCGATTGCTTATCTATTGAAACCGGTGCGGCTGGAACGGCTGGAGCAGGTGCTGACCAGCGCCCGCCGCGTCAATCGCGCGCAGTTAAGCGGGTTGGCGGCGGACCAATCGATAGATAGCGGTCGCGCGCATATTCGCGCTCGGATTGGGCAGCGTCTGGATTTGATTCCGTTGGCGGACGTGTTTTATTTCCAGGCGGATCAGAAGTATGTCACGGTGCGCTACCGCCACGGCGAGGCGTTGATTGAGGAATCGTTGAAAAACCTGGAACAGGAACTGGGGGCGCGGGTGGTGCGGGTTCATCGTAATGCGTTGGCGGTGGCAGTCCATATTGCCGGGTTGGAGAAAGCTGCTGATGGGAGCGTAGCGCTGGTTTTTCACGACATCCCTGACCGGCTGGAGGTGAGCCGCCGCCATCTTCCAGCGATTCGCCAATTCTTCAAGGAGGTTTGAATGCGTGGGAAGAAGAGGGTAGCGAATACGCATGGATCTAAAACTACTCTTGTCTTTATAGCGCTCAACAAGCTATCATTCGCGCTCCAAAAATCGCCGGAATAGCTCAGTCGGTAGAGCAGCTGATTCGTAATTAGCAGGTCGGAGGTTCGATTCCTCTTTCCGGCACCAGCATAAACAACGCCTTACGCCACTATCCCGCCAAGCGTTTTTCAGCTCTGCGTAATTTCTGCGTAACCCGTTCCTCAAGCCGATCCATCGCGGCTGAAATATGTTCGCCCGACTGGTGGGCATAGCGCGGCCAGCGTCTTATGTCTTGAGATACGCTGCGCCGTCTCTAAAGCGCAGGCAACTGCGTCGGCGTCACCCGACGCAGAAAACCTGCAAACCATGTCTCGCCGGGCAGCAGGCGCTGCGCAACACTGCGATAGGTCTTTTGACTCAGCATCACCTCGCCAAAGGGCTGGGGTGACGGGCAGAGATAAAACAGGCCAATCACCGCCAGATACAGCGTCATCGTGCCAAAGGGTTGTTTCATACTGCCCAAGCTGAAGGCGGTGCCAAAGGATTTTTTCAGCAACTTCTTGCCGAACAGATTAACGCTGTAAAACTCGTCCAGCAGTAAGTGGACGAGAAAACCCAGAGTGATAAAGCTGCCGCACAGCCAAGCGTGAGTAACTGACGCATTAAAGACATGATAGGCAACGGCAGTGGTGATCAATCCGCAGCAAGCGCCCATGGGAATGGAATGAAGCAACCCACGATGGACGGTGAAGTGATCGAGCAGTTCAAAGACGCCATAACGAATCAGCACAAAGCAGCCGATCCATAGCAGGATCAGTTCCGTCAAGGAATAGCGGGATCCGAAGGTAAACACCACCAGAAAGCCGGCGATCACCGCCAGCGCCATGAAAGCAAGGCGCACGGGAATGGAGTGCGGGGAATCGATATCCGGCAACAATCCGCCGATCACGCCCAGCACGAAGTAGCCAATGATCGCCTGGTGGGGAAACTGGCCGGTCATGACCAGCACGGTAGCGGCCAGGCCGCTGACCGCCGCCGCTCCCATCAGGTGGGTATTGAAATCGGCCATCCGTCCCGGTTCTCAACCCTGCTGCAACAAATTGCGCAGGTCGATGATGGCTGCGTTAGCGCGGGATATATAAGAGGCCATGATTAGCGAGTGGTTGGCCATCGGCCCAAAACCGGTGCCATTGAGAATCATCGGACTCCAGATAAACGCCTGGGTATTCTCCAGTTCACGGATGATCTGTTGGAGAGAGACCAGGGCGTTCTTTTTTTGGAGGACATCGCGGAAATCGATTTCCAGGGCCTTCAGCGTGTGCAGCAACGCCCAGGCGTAACCGCGCGCCTCGAAGAAAATGTCATCGATTTTCCACCAGGAGGTTTTTACCTCAACTTGACCCGGAGTGGGTGTGGACTGGCGAGCGTTGGGATCGCCAGCCAAATCGGTATTGATGCGGGCTTGCCCCACGCTGGCCGCCAACCGTTGCGCCAGACTGCCCAACCGCTTCTCGGCGACCGCCAAGTAGGCGCTCAAATTGTCAGCGCGAGTGAAGAACTGACCATCATGGGCTTTTTCATCAGCCAGTCGCTCCAGGTAACGGTACAGGGCGTTTATGCCTTTGCGGTATTCCGACTCGGAAGACGGCAGAATCCAGGATTCTGAATCGTAGTTGAATTGCGGCTCGGCAACCTGCAAATCCTTGTCCTCGACGGACTGGGTCTGGGAGCGGCTGAAATCGTTACGCATCGAGCGCGCCAGATCTCGCAGTTCAGTCAGAGCGCCAAATTCCCAGTTGGGAATGTTATCCAGATAAACTCCTGGCGGGGTCACATCATTACTGAGATAACCGCCGGGTTTATCCAGCAGAGTTTCGGCAATGCGAATCGCGGTGGCGGTCGTCACGTAGCCAGGCACTAGTTTCTTTTGTTCGTTCTTCGCCATAGCCAATGCGCTCTGGTGAACGTCGAACTCGCTGGGCGAACGCGACCAGACAAAGCCGAGCACGATCACGACAATGACGTAGGTGATTAGAAACAGGCCCAGTGTCCACCACAAGCCCTTCTCTTTCCAGGTGCGCGGATTGTAATAGGTGGCAACCTTAGTGACTTTATTACCCAGGTTCGGTTTATTCGCGGATGTGGAGGATGGATCGGTCATCGTGGGTTCCTTGTTCGGGTGGATGTTCACAATTGCTGGATTTTAGCCAACTGCTCTTCCAGCTTGGCGATAGCGGTTTGGAGTTCAGCCACGCGGGCGCGTTCCTTTTCCACGACCGCCGCCGGAGCGCGGCCCAAAAAATCGGCGTTGTCGAGTTTGGCCGCGCCGCGTTCGGCATCCTTGCGCAGCTTGGCGATTTCTTTGTCGAGCCGGGCGGTTTCCGCAGCTTTATCGATCAGACCAGACAGCGGGATGAGCGCCTTCATACCACCGACTAGGGCGGTGGCCGCTTCTGGTGCCGGCTCATCGTCATCCAACCAGGCCATCGTATCCAGTCGCCCCAGCGTTGCCAGCGCCCGCCGGTGCCGTTCCAGCCGCTGCCGGTCTTCGTCTGAACCATGCTGGAGCAACACCGGTAGTGGTTTGCCGGGAGCGATATTCATTTCAGCGCGGATCCGGCGCACCCCACTGAGGAATTGTTGCAACCATTCGATGTCGCTCACTGCCGCCGCGTCGACCAATGTTGGGTCAGCCTGCGGGTAAGGTTGGAGCATGATGGTGTCGCCCGCAGCCCCCGCCAATGGCGCGACTCGTTGCCAGATTTCTTCAGTAATGAACGGCATCAAGGGATGCAACAGGCGCAGCAACGTTTCCAGCGTCTGAACCAGCGTTTGCCGGGTCCCGCGTTGAGCCGCTTCGGAGCTGGCTGGATCGTTAAGCACCGGTTTGGATAGTTCCAGATACCAGTCGCAAAACTCGTTCCAGGTAAATTCATACAGCGCTTGGGCCATTTGGTCGAAGCGGTAGTCCCGTACAGCGGCGTTGGTTTCTTCAATCGTCCGCTGCAAACAGGAGCGAATCCAGCGGTCGGCCTGACTGAGTTCAATTCCACCGCCAGTCAAACCGGTATCTTGCCCTTCCGTGTTCATCAGCACATAACGAGCGGCGTTCCACAGCTTGTTGCAAAAGTTGCGGTAACCTTCAACCCGGCCCATATCGAACACAATGTCGCGGCCCGTTGTGGCCAAGGCGGCGAAGGTGAAGCGCAGCGCGTCGGTGCCGTGGGCGTGAATACCGCTGGGAAATTGCTGGCGGGTGCTTTTCTCGATGCGCGGGGCCATTTGCGGTTGCATCAATCCGGTGGTGCGCTTGGCGACCAGATCATCGAGCGCCACGCCGTCGATGATATCCAGCGGGTCCAGCACATTGCCCTTGGACTTGGACATCTTCTGGCCTTCGTGATCCCGCACCAGACCGTGGATGTAGACCTCCCGGTAAGGCACATCGCCCATGAACTTCAGGCCCATCATGATCATCCGCGCCACCCAGAAGAAGATGATGTCGAAGCCGGTGACCAGAACGCTGGTAGGGTAGAAGGTCTTGAGCGCCCCGGTTTGCTCCGGCCAGCCCAGGGTAGAGAACGGCCAGAGCGCCGACGAAAACCAGGTGTCCAGCACATCCGGGTCTTGCTCTAATGCTACGTCTGACCCAAGCCGGTGTTTCTCGCGGACTTCGGCTTCGCTGTGACCCACATAGACCTTGCCGTCAGCGTCGTACCAGGCCGGGATACGATGGCCCCACCAGATTTGCCGGCTGATGCACCAGTCTTCGATGCGATTCATCCAATCAAAATAGGTCTTGTCCCAGTTTTCCGGGATGAACTTGATCTTGCCGGTTTTCACTGCGGCGATGGCGGGACCGGCCAGCGGCGCGGCTTTCAC
The DNA here is from genome assembly GCA_024235095.1 of Gammaproteobacteria bacterium. NCBI lineage: Bacteria > Pseudomonadati > Pseudomonadota > Gammaproteobacteria > Gammaproteobacteria bacterium. The sequence continues at coordinate 696,540 of JACKNC010000001.1, read as the reverse complement.
ATACCATTGATCAGTGAGAAACGGCTCGATCACCGCATGGCTGCGGTCGCCGCGCGGGATCATCAGCTTGTGCGGTTTCGTCTCTTCAAGCAGTCCCAGTTCCTCCAGATCGCCGATGATGCGCCGGCGAGCCTCGAAACGATCCAGACCGCGATAGGCTTCGGGACCATTGTCGTTGATTCGGGCGTCGGGCGTGAAGACGTTGATCAGCGGCAATTGGTGGCGTTGGCCGACGGCGTAGTCGTTGAAGTCGTGGGCTGGGGTGATCTTGACGCAGCCGCTGCCGAAGCCGGGATCGACGTACTCATCGGCGATGATAGGGATATTGCGCCCGGTCAGCGGTAGCGCCGCGTGAAGGCCGATCAGATGTTTGTACCGCTCATCGTCCGGGTGAACGGCGACCGCAGTGTCGCCCAGCATTGTTTCTGGGCGAGTCGTAGCGACGATTAAATCGCCGCCGCCCTCGGCCAGAGGGTAGCGGATATGCCAGAGGAAGCCGCTTTCCTCGGCGCTGACGACTTCCAGATCGGAGACAGCGGTATGCAGCACCGGGTCCCAGTTGACCAACCGTTGACCCCGGTAGATCAACCCTTCTTCATACAGGCGGACAAACACTTCACGCACTGCGGCTGACAAACCGTCATCCATGGTGAAGCGTTCCCGTGCCCAGTCCACCGATGCGCCCATGCGTCGCAATTGCTGAGTAATAGCGCCGCCGGATTCCGCTTTCCAGGTCCAGACCCGTTCGATAAACGCTTCGCGGCCCAGATCGTGACGGGTCTTGCCTTCGCCAGCCAGTTGTCGCTCGACCACCATTTGCGTGGCGATGCCGGCATGATCGGTGCCCGGCTGCCACAGGGCGTTGTAGCCGCGCATCCGGTAATAGCGGGTCAGCGCGTCCATGATAGTGTCCTGGAAGGCGTGGCCCATGTGCAGGGTGCCCGTGACGTTAGGCGGCGGGATCATGATGCAGTAGGGCGCGCCCTGGCCGCTGGGCGCGAAGCAGCCGCGCTCTTCCCAGAAGGCATACCAGCGCGGTTCGATGGTGTGGGGTTCGTAAGTCTTGTCCATGTGCGGTCTTCGGATGGTGAGAATCGGCGGATGTGGCGCAGCCAGCAAAAGTTTTTAACCTTGCAAAAAGTATAACCCAGTTAGCGGGTGTGCGGGTTCGCTCCAAAAAGCGAACCCCATGAAAAAACCCGCTGTTGAGCGGGTTTTACCGATGCGATCCGCGCCGAGAGCGACTATTTCTTTTTAGCGGGTTTCCTGGGGGATGCGGGTTCGACCGCAATGGCCAGGTCCTCGGTGTAGGTCAGCAAAATCTGATCGCCCACGTCAAGCCGGCTGATATCGACATCCTTGGGCGCCCGCACGGTTAATGTCCGCTCCGGCCCCTGAAGCGTCACTTTGCGGGTCTTGTGGTCAATCGCCAGGACGTTGGCGATGATTTCCACGGTATTGCGCACGCTGCCGGCCGGCTTCTCGCCCAGCGCGGCGCGATCGCCGCTCAGCGTTTCCCGCTTGTTGGTCAATCCGCCTGAGGTGTCCCGGCTGAACCGCACCGCCATGGCTTCGGTGTAGCGAGCGACGACCTGATCGCCCACCCGCACCTGCGGCAGGTTGCGGACTTCTTCGCCGACATGGATGGTAAACGGCTTGCCACCTTTGGGCTTCAACGTCACCAGGTGCTGTTTGAGATCGACTGCTTTCACGGTGGCGGTCATGGTGGTGACCTCACGCTCCTGGATGGCCGGAGTCGTTGCCGGTTGGGGAGTGGGCGCTTTTTCCATCGCGGCTTTGTCCTTATCTCCACCGTACAGGGAGGCGCAACCGGTGGTGAATAGCAGTCCCATCGCTGCCAGGGCTACAACAGATTTGTTCATTGATGCTCTCTTGGCCCACTTGGGCATTTTTCGGGGTTGATTATCATCACAATATATCAAATATTAAGTGGATAACGTTAATTCCATTGAAATTGTCCTTACTGTTGCCCATCACACATATTGCCCCTGAACCCATAGCGCGTACTATGACCGGATTATCCCTCACCGGTTGATGCGGAGGCTGAGTACATTACGCCCGTCCTCACGACGATAGCGCGCTTCGTCCACCAAAGTTTTAATGAGCAAGATGCCCAGCCCGCCCGGTTGACGTTGCTCCAGTTCCAGAGTTGTATCCGGATCGGGACGGGCTAACGGATCGAACGGCGGACCGTGATCGATGATTTCCACGGTCAGCCCGTCGGCCCGGATGGTAACTTCACAAAATACGGCGCCATCAGCGCGTGTTTGCTCGTCATAGGCATAACTAAATACATTGACCAGCGTTTCTTCCACTGCCAGTTCCAGCCGGGAAATCTGCGCTTCGACCAACTGGGCGTTCTGGGCGATCTCGCGAATATGATCGAGAAGCGCCGGTAAATGATCGAGTTCAGCCGGCAGCTGCAAGCGGACGGTTTTTTCGTCGAAATTTTCAGGCGTCACGTTGTTTGCGCCTCCACAGTCGGTTCGGCAAGAGAATCCGGATGCGCCACCGCTAACAGAGTTAAATCGTCGCTCTGCTCAGCTGATCCTACATGCGTGGCCACCGCGACTATGATTTTCTCGATCAGCTGGCGCGGATGGGCAATATCCGTTGCGCGACAGACCTCCAGCAACTGCCAGGAATCGAAACATTCACCTGCGGCATTCATGGCCTCGGTGACTCCATCGGTGTACAACAACAGCATATCTCCTGGCGGCAAGCGGAGCGTCGCTGAAGCGTAGCTCCAGTTCGCTTCGACGCCGAGCACCAACTCTGGCGCAATCTTCATGAATTCGGCGCTGCCATCGGCATGGCGGATCAACGGCGGATTATGTCCCGCATTGCCAAAGGTCAGAACACCGGTTTCCGGGTGCAGCGCCGCTGCAAAAAAGGTTACAAACAACAACCGGTCGTTCAGGACACACAATTCACGATTGACTTGTCCCAAAACCCCAGCGGGATCCGGAGTCGTCGTAGCCATGGCCTTCACCAACGTTGTGGTGACCGCCATCATCAGCGCGGCGGGAACGCCCTTGCCCGCAACGTCGCCGATGCACAAAAACAGCCGTCCATCCGCCAGCCAGAAACACTGGAACAAGTCGCCACCCACCTCGCGCGCCGGCTCAAACCAGGTTGCGACTTCCAAACCACCCTTGGCCGCCAAACTGACTGGGTCGTGCGGCAAAAAGCTGTCCTGAATGGCGCGGGCGATTTTCAGTTCGCTGTCGATCCGCGCCTGTACTGCCCGAGTTTCAGCGAGGATATCCAGTTGCCGACACAACGCCTGGCGCATTTCGGCAAAGGATTGGGTTAACACCCCGACTTCGTCATACGTGCGCGGCGGCGGGATCGCCACCTCCAGATCGCCGCCGGCAATGGCGGTGCTTTTCTCCGTTAGCACCAGCAAGGGTCGGGTAAACTGGCGAACAATCAGCACCACCAGCGCCAGCAGTAGTAATAACCCGGCGGCGCCAATAAGAATAACCTCACCGGCTAATGTCTGCAGATTCGCAAACAACTCCTCCTCACCGAATACGACGCCAATCGACCAATCGGTTCCAGGCAAGGGCGTAAAGTAAATCCGGGCCGGCTTTTGTAGGTAAGGACTCCACAGGGCGGCAAAGCCGGTTTCGCCCCGGATCATTCGCTGGCCGATCTCCAGCAAGTTTTGATTCTTCTGAAAGCGCGCCACATCAAAGATCGTTTCGGACATATCCCGTTGTGTATCCAGGTGGGCCAGATACCGGCCATCGCCGGACAGGATGAACACATACCCCGTTTCAAAAATCCGTAGACGCTGGATAGCGGTCGCCAAAGTACTTAAAGAAAGTTCCGCATTTACTATGCCGACCCTCACCCGTGCGTCATTCTCCATGCGATAGACTGACACCGTGTAGGCGGAGACTGCTTCACCCGTGTCAGGATTTAGGAAGGGTTCGCTCCATATCCCCTGTTCTGATGTTTTCGAGGAGGAATCCTGAATCATCGGCTCCCGATTCTCTGGGGCCATGGTCACTTTGCAAGCGACTTTGGAATGACTATAGCGACAGCTCAGGATTTGCGTCCGGATTTGCGAAGGAATCGCTCTGTTGATCGAGTCCAGCGCCACGGTTACCACATTGCAGTAGGAACTGTCCATGATGGCGTCCGTAGCCACCGTGCGTAATGCCTCGGCATCTTTTCCCTGTTGAACAGTTTGCGCCAACTCGGATGCAACCGCTGTGATATCCGCCAAAATACCTTGCAGGTTGCCAATAATCGCACTGCTTAAACCCGCGATGGCGGCGTTGACGCTGTTCAGCATGTGCTGATGCGACTTCTGATAGTCATAATAAAATGCCGTGACAAACACGAGCGCCACCGCACTCACCAACGCCAGCGACAGGCGCGTCGCCAAACCCAGACGAACTTGCACCGGGGGTTGAACTGGCCTCTCAGCGGTCTTGCCGACTAATGCTTGCTCGGGTTCCAGCGCCATTTGTCCATCCGTTTCGTTCCGTTCTCGCTGTTGAAAAATCGCTTGCCGCCGGGCGCAACCACACCCGATTCCTATTAAAGAATAGGCTAGACTGTTTATGAACCAATAGCCGTATTTCCCAACCCGAAGACTCGAACGCCACTTGCGGAGCGCTGCCATCCTGACCGTCGCGACTTCTCCATCCACCACGGGTTGGCGGGCTTCCCTAAGGCTAGGCTTTCAGCGTTGCAGTTCTCGCACGGTTCTAGGTCAATGCGCTCATCAAGGTCCCTTGCGGGTGCAGCGGCCATTCTATCCCGAAGGATCGGAGGTCTGTCATGTCGCTATTCTCCATCCTCCTGGCGGGGTGGTCGGTGGTGATGAGTTACAGGTGGATGCACAGATTGAAACCGGCGCGCACACCCTGCTCACCACACCAGCCGCAGGCAAGTTCTACCGCAGCACCGGCCCCCTGGCCAGGCAAATTCAACAATTGACAGTCACCGCTGGCAGTGCGCTGGAATGGCTGCCTCAGGAGAATATCGTTTACAGCGGTGCGCAGGTCCATACCCTGACCCAGGTTGAGCTGCACGGCGACGCCCGCTTTCTGGGCTGGGAAATTCTCTGTCTGGGCCGGCCCGCCGCCGATGAAACCTTTACGACAGGCAAATGCCGGCAAACGCTGGAACTCTGGCGCGATGGCGAACCGCTCTATCTGGAACAGGCAAACTATACAGGTGGTGATTCCGCGCTTAACGCCGCCTGGGGTTTACAAGGTCAACCGGTGAGCGCTACATTGCTATGCACTCCCGCCAAGACCGCTACCACCCCTGTGGGGGAGGGTTGGGGTGGAGAGAGTGACGCCATTCGGGCTGCATGGAATAGTCACCGCTTGCTGGACAACGAGCGGGTCGCTGTGACCCAGCTGGATGGCGTACTGATTGGCCGCTACCTCGGTCCTTCGACTTCGCGCGCCCAACGATTTTTTATCCTGGCATGGGAGTTATTGAGACCGTTACTATTCAACCGTCCCCCCTGTCCTCCACGCTTCTGGAATACCTGATCGCAACTCGAGAACGCCCATGGAACTCACTCCCCGCGAAAAAGACAAGTTATTACTGTTTACCGCCGGCATGTTGGCGGAACGGCGCAAAGCCAAGGGTCTGAAACTCAACTACCCGGAAGCCGTCGCCTATCTGTCCTGCGCCCTGTTGGAGGGCGCGCGGGAAGGGCAAAGCGTGGCCGAATTAATGAGTCATGGCCGTACCCTGCTGACCCGCGATGAGGTGATGGAGGGCGTCCCGGAAATGATTCCCGAGGTGCAAATCGAAGCGACTTTTCCCGATGGAACCAAGCTGGTTACCGTCCATCACCCGATTCCTTGAGGAGATACCGCATGATTCCCGGTGAAATCATCACTGTTGACGGCAACCTCGAATTGAATGCCGGTCGTCGCGTCACTCATCTGAACGTCGCTAATACCGGCGATCGGCCCATTCAGGTCGGTTCACACTACCACTTTGCCGAAACCAACCCCGGCCTACGTTTCGACCGGGCGCTGGCGCGCGGCTGCCGGCTTGATATTCCCGCCGGCACAGCGGTACGTTTTGAACCCGGCCAGGAACGCGAGGTGGATCTGGTGGATTATGCGGGAACCCGGGAAGTCTACGGTTTCCGCGCTGAAGTAATGGGATCGCTGGAGAAGCAGCCATGAGCCGCATTGACCGCTGCGCTTACGCAGAGATGTACGGCCCCACCACCGGCGACCGGGTGCGGCTGGGAGATACCGAACTGTGGATCGAAGTCGAACGCGACGATGCGCTTTACGGCGAGGAAGTGAAATTTGGCGGCGGCAAGGTGATCCGCGATGGCATGGGCCAGTCGCAACGCCCCCAAGGCGGCGGAGCGGTCGATATGGTGATCACCAATGCGCTGATCGTCGATCACTGGGGCATTGTCAAGGCCGACATCGGTATCAAGGATGGGCGTATTTCTGGCATCGGTAAAGCCGGCAATCCCGACATCCAGCCGAATGTGAATATCATCATCGGTCCCGGCACCGAGGCTATTGCCGGCGAAGGATTGATCGCCACCGCCGGCGGCATCGACAGCCATATTCATTTCATCTGCCCACAACAGGTCGAAGAAGCGCTGATGTCCGGCGTGACTACGATGATCGGCGGCGGCACCGGGCCAGCTACCGGCACCAATGCGACGACCTGTACGCCGGGTCCCTGGAATCTGCGGCGGATGTTGCAGGCGGCGGAAGGTTTACCGATGAATCTCGGCTTTCTCGGCAAAGGCAACGCCAGCCAGCCCGCCGCGCTGGAGGAGCAAATCGAAGCCGGGGCGATGGGCCTGAAACTGCATGAGGACTGGGGAACGACCCCGGCGGCGATCGATAATTGCCTGGCGGTCGCCGAGCGCTATGATGTGCAGGTGGCGATTCATACCGATACTCTGAATGAATCCGGTTTCGTCGAGGACACGCTGGCCGCCTTCAAGGGCCGGGCGATTCACACCTATCACACTGAAGGCGCCGGCGGCGGCCACGCTCCGGATATCATTCGCGCCTGTGGCGAAGCCAATGTGCTGCCCTCCTCCACCAATCCTACCCGGCCCTACACGGTCAACACGGTGGACGAACATCTGGACATGCTGATGGTGTGTCACCACCTCGACCCCGGCATTCCCGAGGATGTGGCTTTCGCCGACTCGCGCATTCGCCGCGAGACCATCGCCGCCGAGGATATCCTGCACGATCTGGGCGCGTTCTCGATGATCTCGTCCGACTCGCAAGCGATGGGCCGGGTCGGCGAAGTGATCACCCGTACCTGGCAAACCGCTCACAAAATGAAGGTGCAGCGAGGCAACCTTTTACCGCCCTCTGCCCCAGAGGACGAAGCGAGCCATCCTGCCGACAATTTCCGGGTTAAGCGCTATATCGCCAAGTACACCATCAATCCAGCGATCACCCACGGCATCGGCCATCTGGTCGGCTCGCTGGAAGTGGGTAAACTGGCGGACATCGTGCTGTGGCGGCCCGCGTTCTTCGGCGTGAAACCAGCGCTGATCATCAAGGGCGGCTTCATCATCGCTGCGCCCATGGGCGACCCCAACGCTTCCATTCCGACACCGCAACCGGTGCATTATCGACCCATGTTCGGCGCCTTCGGCGGCGCGCTGGCTGCGACCTGCCTGACCTTTGTTTCCAAAGCGGCTTTGAATAGCGGCGCGTTGGATACGCTCGGTCTGCATCGCATGCTGGCCGCAGTTCGCGACACGCGCACAGTCAGTAAACGTGACCTGATTCATAACGATGCTCTGCCCAAAATCGATGTTGATCCACAAACTTATGAGGTGCGGGCAGATGGCGTCCTGCTGACCTGTGAACCTGCCGCTATTCTGCCTCTGGCGCAACGCTACTTTTTGTTCTAATAATTGACTGGAGAAAAACGAGGGGAAGTCCGCCGCCTCACTCATTATGCATCAACGAAAAGAGGTCGCTCATGGACGTTGCCGAACCCGTGGAATTACAAATTGTCGAGCGTTTGCGTGAGGCGTTGCCTGCCGAAACGACATTGACCCTGCCCTTTGAACTGCGCCAGAAAAGCCGGTTGCGAACCTGGCTGGACAGTGGCGCGGACGTGGGTCTGTTTTTGCCGCGCGGCACGGTGCTGCGGCATGGCGATTTGCTACGCGCCACGACCGGTCTGGTGGTTGAGGTTCGCGCCGCTGCAGAGCGCGTTTCCACTGCCTATACCGACGATGGACTGTCTCTGGCGCGCGCTGCTTACCACTTGGGCAACCGTCATATCCCCTTGCAAATCCGCTCGGGCTGGGTGCGCTATCTTCACGATCATGTGCTGGACAAAATGATGGATGAACTAGGGCTGACGGTGATTCATGAACAGGCGCCCTTCGAGCCGGAAGCCGGGGCGCATGGCGGTGCAGGCGCTCATCATCATCATCATCATCATCACCATCACCATCACCATGATCCGGCATAGCCTGGGCATTCTGCCCAAGTTCTTTTTTGGCAACCCGTTGTGCCGCAGACTCATCCCGGCATAACGGTTTGCTCCCCTCGCCCACTGGCGGGAGAGGGATTGGGGGAGAGGATTCCCCTGGCGTTACCCCGCCTGTTGCAGCTATGCAGCCCCGCTCTCCCGGTAGGGGCTTACGCCTACTCGCAGGGACTGGAATGCGCTGTTGAACAAGGTTGGGTGCAAAATGAACTCAGCGCGGGCCACTGGATTCTGGGTCTACTGGACCACAATCTGCGGCGACTTGACCTGCCGATTTTCGTCCGGCTCTATCAAGGATGGCAAGTTGCCAATGCTGGCGAAGTCCGTCGCTGGAACGCCCGATTACATGCCTCGCGCGAGGCTGCGGAGTTGCAGCGGGAGGATACCCATTTAGGCGCAGCGCTGGCCCGCTTGTTGACCGACCTGGGCATGGCCGAAGCGGTAGCCTGGCGTAATGCATCCCAGGTGTGTTTCGCCACGCTGTTCAGTCTGGCGGCGGTGAAATGGGAGATTCCCCTGCAGGCGGCAACCACCGGTTTGGCTTGGACCTGGGTTGAAAACCAGGTCGCCGCCGCGACCCGATTGATTCCGCTCGGCCAGACCGCTAGCCAACGATTGCTGGTCGCTGCTACGCCCGTGCTGATTGACGCCGTTCACTCAGCGCTGACCCTGCCGGACGAGGATATCGGCGCCGCCGCTCCCGGTCTGGCTTTGGCTGGGGCGCTGCATGAAACCCAGTATTCCCGACTGTTCCGATCCTGACCGCGCACCCTCATGAACCAGAACTCTATTCCTGCCGAGGTTAAGCTGCATCACGGTCGAAGCCTGCGCCACGATCTCATCTGGCAAACCTGGTCGCTGGTCACTCTAGCTATTTTGGTGTTCGCCATAACCGCCTATTTCCTGGTGTTCTCGCGGATGGTCGACGAACTCGCCGCCAGCGCCATGTATAAGGGCGCCAATGTCATCCGCGCCCAGGTTGAAGCTCTATTCAGCCAAATTGACCGGATCGCAGATGACACCCGGGAGTGGGGACACAATCACACCTTCACGATCGATGATCTGGGACGCTTCAATCGCCTGTTTATTCCAATCCTTGCGGAACGCGAACTCATCTCCTCGCTGCGATTTGCCGAGGAGACCGGCCGCGAATTTTTGTTGGTGAGAATGCCTAACGGCGAATGGCATAACCGGATTACCGATAGGGAACGATGGGGGCGCGAGCAATACTGGCGGAAATGGGGCCAGGGTTATACGTTGCTCGGCGAGGAATGGCGCGAAAGCGATTACGATCCTCGTCAACAGCGCTGGTATCAGGGGGCATTGCGCCTCACCCAGGATCATGAATTGTACTGGAGCGACCCCTACCGGTTTCCCAGCGTTCACGAACCGGGCATGACCGCCGCGAGTCGCTGGCGCGATTCGGCCAATCAGCGCTTGTACGTGATCGCCCTGGACCTGAAATTACTCGATCTATCCCGATTTACCCGCAATATCAATATCAGCCCTAACGGCTGGGTCGCCATCATGCTGGCCGATGGTCGTCTGCTCGGTCTACCTCGCGATGCGCGCATTCGGACCGATGCGGATGTCAACGCCAGCGTGCTGAAAACGGTTGCCGAAAGCGGTTTCACGCCCCTGACCAGCGCGGTGGCGCAGTGGCAGGCCATGGGCAAGCCTGCTGAGCAGGTGCTGTTCTTCAACAACGCTGGGGAAAACTGGGTGGGCCATTTTCTGCCCATCGCGTTACACAATCAGCAATTGATCATCGTGGTTGCTGCGCCGCGCAGTGATTTCATCCCGTTGAATCCACGCCACAGTCTGGTTTTCCTGGCGCTGTTCATCGCGGTGTTAATAGCCACGTTTCTGGTGGCGACCCGTTTTGCCCGGCGGGTGGCGCGACCGCTGGAAGCGCTGGTGCTGGACAGCGAGCGCATTGGCTGCATGGAACTGGAACAGCCGGTCGCGCTGCCGCCTTCCTGGCGGGAAATGGATACGCTGGCCGCCGCTCAGGAGCACATGCGGCAAATGCTGTTGGTCAACCGTTGCGACTGGCAACAGATCAACGCTGAACTGGAAAACAAAGTTGCGGAGCGCACCCTGGAACTGGCTGGAGAAAAACAACGGGCCGAGGAAGCAACCCGCGCCAAGAGCGCCTTCCTGGCGAATATGTCACACGAAATCCGCACACCTATGAATGCCGTCATTGGCATGGCACACCTGGCTTTGCAAACTGAGCTAACCGCCAAGCAACGCGATTATGTGCAAAAGATCCACGGCGCGGGCGCTTCGCTGCTCAACATCATTAATGACATCCTCGACTTCTCGAAAATCGAGGCTGGCAAGCTGGACATGGAGCGGATTGATTTTCGTTTCGATGATGTGCTGAACAATGTCGCCACGCTGGTCAGCCAGAAGGCTTACGACAAGGGACTGGAGTTGCTGTTTCATGAACCCAGCAACCTGCCGCAGCATTTGGTCGGCGATCCGCTGCGACTCGGGCAAATTCTGGTCAATCTGATCAATAACGCCATCAAATTCACCGAACAGGGCCAGATCATTGTTGACGTCCAGGAGCGGGAACGCGCCAACGATCAGGTTAAACTGCAATTCGCGGTGTGCGACACCGGCATTGGCATGACTGAAGAACAGCGTGGGCGCATGTTCCAGGCCTTTATCCAGGCCGATGGCTCCACAACCCGCAAATACGGCGGCACTGGCCTGGGACTGACCATTTCCAAGCGCCTGGTGGAATTAATGAATGGTGTCATCTGGGTGAAATCAACCCTGGGCGTTGGCAGCACCTTCTATTTCACGGTTTGGCTGGGCGTGAGCGATGCCCCCTGCGTATGGCGTCCGGTTTTACCCGCCATTCTGAAAGGCCTGCGCGCCTTGGTGGTGGATGATAACGCCGCTGCCGCTGAGATCCTCACCGAAGTGCTCGCTTCCCTCGCCTTGCGGGTCGACGCCGTTGCTTCGGGACCCGAAGCCATAGCCAGGATTCAGGCTGCTGACCGGATCGACCCTTACCGTATCGTGTTTATCGACTGGAAGATGCCTGACATGGATGGCATAGAAACCAGCCGGCGAATCAAGCAGGACGATACGCTGACAACGCCACCGCGCATCGTCATGGTCACCGCCTTCGGGCGCGAGGAGGTGCGCGCCCACGCCGAGGCGGTCGGCGTGGAAGACTTCTTGATCAAACCGATCAGCTACTCGCTGCTGCTGGACACCTTGATGAACCTGTTCCCACCGGCAAATGGCGAAGCGCGAGCGCATTATCACGCCCGGCAAGGGGAACCGCAGACGCGACTGGACGGAGTGCGCTTGCTACTAGCCGAAGATAATGAATTGAATCAGCAAATTGCCGTTGAACTACTGGAAGTAGCCGGCGCGCGGGTCGTGATCGCTAACAACGGTCAGGAAGCGGTCGCTCGACTGGAAGCCAGCCTGGAGGGCGAACCGTTCCATGGAGTGTTAATGGATTTACAGATGCCGGAAATGGATGGTTTCGAGGCGACTCGCCGGATTCGCGCCGATGCGCGATTCGCGGAATTGCCCATCATCGCCATGACAGCGCATGCTCTGGTCGAGGAGCGGCAACGCTGCCTGGAGGCTGGGATGAATGATCATATTGCCAAACCGATTGAACCCGAGGCTATGTTTCACACGCTCCAACACTGGTTCCCGTCAAAAACCGGGACGCCTGCCCGCCGGCGGCGCGTGACGGCAGGGCGATCGAGCGAGGCGCTAGAATTGCCTATCCTGCCTGACCTGGATACCGCTACGGGTTTGCGCCGGGTTGGCGGCAATCGTTCGCTGTATCGCAATTTACTGGGCAAGTTTGCCATCAGCCAAACCGAGGTCGTGGCGCAAATCCGCGCGGCGCTGGCGGATGCTGACCGGGAGACCGCGGAACGCTTGGCGCATACCCTCAAGGGGGTGGCGGGCAATATCGGCGCGACTTCGCTCCAGATGCGGGCCACCGACCTGGAAAAAGCGCTGCGGGAACACGCAGACAGCACCGCATTGGAACCGTTACTTATACAAACCGGTCAACTATTAGAGGCTTTGACAAAGGGTTTACGCACGGTGCTGGCTATGCCTCCGTCGGCGGCGCCGGCCTCCTCGATAGTGGGCCGGGATCAGTTGGGGCCGGTCCTGAGCCATCTGGAGAGATTGCTCAGCGAAAGCGACGCCGAAGCGCTGGATTATCTGGCGACCCATCGGGCGATTCTGGCGGAAGCTCTGCCCATCGAGCTGTTTCTGGCGATCGAGAAGGCGACCATCGACTATCGTTTTGAAGAGGCGCTACAACGATTGCGCGAGGTGATGCAATCCATTAAGAAGCAGGCATGATCTCAAATGTCTCCCTGGGTATCGCGCGAGGTGTTGCGCCATGACGACGAATTCCCCTGAATCCACGCTCCAGTTACCGGCTATGAACGGACCGGTGTTGACGCCAGCGCCGTCATCACCAGCAACAGGATGGTGGGTGGCCGGCGCTATTCTGCTGGCGCTGAGCTTGATTCTACACGTTGTCGGCTGGGTGCTTTGGCGGCAATCGGCGGTTGACCAGCAGTCCCTCATGCAGCTGCGCGAGGAAATCCAGGCCCTGCAATTACAAGCGCAAACCTGGCAACAGTTCAAAGCCACGTTAAATCCTGTTCTCCAGGATGTCAATCCTTTGAAACAGGCGTTGGAGCGTTGTCAAACTGATCAGGCGCAATTGCAGGCCGCTGTCAAACAGATGCAGGACCAGCAAAAAGCGGATAAGGCATGGTTTCAACAGCAATGGCGCAATTACCAGTCTTCGCAGGCAGCGTCAAAGTCAACGCCAGCGCCAGCGCCGAAATCGCATGAAGCCATTAATAATCCCAATGTCTATTGGTGACCTATGAAAAGCAGCGTGAATATGGAATCAGCGAAGCCGGACGAACTTCGTCGTCAGTTTTTACGTCTTCTCGGCAGATGGTCACCCGTGGTGATTCTAGGAATTATTGGAGCGGGAAGGGGCGCGCCAGTGCGTGCGGTGAACTGGAATGATTGCCCGAGTCCGAATGCGGAGCAGTGGCTCAACAGCAGCGGCAGTCGGGGACACTGGATTAACAGCTATGATCAGGACACCCGCTTGCAGGGAGGCAACAGCGGAGAAGACCGCCCACCGCCCCGTGGTCGCCGATCTGCAAACCCGTGGATGAATGGCAATCGCGATGGCTGGACGAACCGGCAGGGTTGTCATGGTGGGACATGGGTGAATTATTGATTTGATAAATTAACAGTCATCCGTCGATTTCAGGTTCTCAGTAGTTATAATACATCCATAAACGTGATTGATCGGCTTATTTCCGTTAAAGACTACTTAATTTCTCAACTTTGTCGTCAAGGCGGAAAATTCTTCCTTCATTTGCAAATTTTGAAAAACTAACAAATCAGGCGCCTGGATATTGAGTAACTCATCGAAAGATTTTGAGCTTGAGCGCAGAAGATTAACCAGTTCACCACTGAGCTTAACCGTGTCGTAAGTATTCAGGGCGACACGTAAATCAATTTGTGTCTTGTCTCGCGCTACTATCATTTTTCGACGTTGTTCGCCAAGATGTTGACTATACAAGTCGGCGGTCTTCAAGGTCAGTTCCTGCGCCTCAATATTCGCCTTTAAGTGTGTGCGCCGGTTATCATCGGCTTCCCGGTACAGGAGATTCCTGGAGTTAGCCATCAGTTTTACTGTTTCATTCTTGATTTGGGCAATACGGGGTAGATAAACCTGATCGATCTCGGTAATAAAACTATTTTGCATGTGCAGCAATATTTTTAATAGAACGGTGTACATGCCATAATAGCGTTTGCTGATATTCAGGTCTTCGCCCGTTTTCGTAGTCAGTTCCATCAGTTGCTGGCTGACTAATCTTACATTACTGTAAACGATGGTATTTTGAATTATATCGTTGCCCACCACGCTCGTTAAAAGCAAATCCAGTTGTTCCCTACTGACCTGCAATCCCAGTTGATTTAACTCCGCTAAAAAGCGCTGTTTTTTCTGTTCTATTTCCTGCTGATATTTTTCAATGAGTTGTTTTTCTCCGTCGATTTTCCTTGCATAATCGTCAACCGTCGTTTTCCAATTGGATTTGACCGGGGCACTAACCTGCTCCTGGTGATAGCCGGTGATTCGTTCCCTGGCCTGTTGGATTTGTTTTTCCAGAGAATCTATTTCTTGTCGTATTTGACGGGCATTGGATATTCCCAGGATGTCAATCGCTTCATCCAGAATTTCGTTGATGTCCTCCTGATTGGACTGCTTATCCCGGCGGATCAACGACGATTCTGGTAAATCCTTACGTTCTTCTTCCAGAGCTGAGACTTTATCCAGTTTTGGCCTAAGTTCGTCCCATATTTTGGAAAATTGCTCATTTTGCTCTTCCGTATCAAAGAAATTTATGGCAGAGCCAGCGACTTGTCTGGATTGATTCCAAATATCCCGTGCGGTTTCCTTTGATTTATCCCACCAGTTTTCCTGGGCATGAACAAAGCCGCTATGAAGGAGCGGTACCAACAGCATTATTTCATATATCTTCATGGATAATCCCACCTCCCCTCGACTGCGGATGCATAAGGGGAGGAGTCAACGCTAATTTTGCCACAGGGCTACTTACAGCAATCCACCCAATGGCTATCCTGTTGCTTGAAGACCGCCTTGGGAATTTCCATCAGCGTGTCCAGAAAACCCATATCCTGTTCCAGCTTCCTAATAGTTCCATATTTTTCATATCTATCCTCTCTGGAGAGGTTTGCCAACCATGGTTTGTTATTCGGGTTTCCACCCGTGAATACATCCTTTAACTCCACATTGACCAATGGCGCAATTTTATATTCAGGGTTTTCCTCGTTTGGGAAATTCTGATACATACGAAAAGGATTTTTCTCCTTCTCTCTTTTTTCTTCGCCATAGGCCACCAACTTCTCTTTTGATGGTAGAGATAATTGCACGGAATTCAAAAATCTCTTTTGATCCTCAAACGACAGTGTCTTGAAGAATTCCATCACTTTATCCAGTTCTTGATCTCGCCGCTTTCCGATCTCTTGATCGAGAACAACCTTGTATGAAGACAAAGTATCGGAATCCATTCTGGAAACAGATAATTTAAATGCTTCTAAATCTTGCTCAAGGATGTCCACGGCTTCAGAAACAACCTGCTGATTAAAAGTAATTTCTTGTTCACGATTAGTATTTTCTTTCTTGCGCATATTCGCTCACTCATAATGGTTGAAACCTCAGTACACTTTAAAATTATATGCTCCTATTTGCAATTGCTTTCAGGTTCTTCGAGAGTTCGTGTTGTGGAATCAGTCGAGTCGGGAAGAGACCACCTCGACACCCCATTGATATAAAAAGCAATACGACCGATCTCCAGCGAGATTGAGGGCTTAACTTGCCCAATGAGCCGGGTTTCACAAGAGTTCTCGAAGAATCAAAACTGAAAGATCATCAAAGGAGGGGGTGATCATGTCACAAACGGTTATGTTCACATCCAGCGATGGTCAACGCCCTACTTGAACGCCTGATCGAAGCGTTACCAGTCCTCGCCCTAGCGAATCTGCACTAGACGCTGACAATCTGATTGACAACCAAATGGAATTAGTGTCTATAATCATAAATGATCCATTATGAAAAGGAAGGACATAATGCGTTATACAAGGGGATGGGCGATCATCATGGCGCTGAGTAACGTCAGCAGTTCAGCGCAAATTGTTCTGGATGGGACACTGGGGCCGACCGGGGCCTTGCCAGGGCCTGATTATGCCATTACTGCCGATCTAGGGCAGCAACACGGCGGCAATCTGTTCCATAGCTTCGGACAGTTTTCTATTCGCCAGGGCGAGTCCGCAACCTTCAGCGGCCCGCCTTCGGTGAGCAATATCATCAGCCGAGTCACTGGTGGACAAGTCTCGACGATTGATGGAATGCTGCGCTCGACCATTCCCGGCGCGAACCTTTATTTGCTCAATCCGGCGGGGGTGCTGTTTAGGGAAAATGCTCGTTTGGATGTATCGGGATCCTTTCACGCCAGCACCGCGGATTATTTGCGGCTGGGCGATGGCGGGCGATTTGACGCCCGGATGCCCGCGAATACCTTACTCACGGTTGCGCCGGTGGAAGCATTTGGTTTTCTCGGGAATACGCCGGGGACTATCGCCATTCAGGGAAGTTTTCTACAAGCGCCCGACGGGCAAACGCTGTCGCTCATTGGCGGCGACATCGCTCTGAGCAACGCCACCGTTTATGCTCCGGCGGGCCGGTTGAACGTGGCGACCGTCAATTCCTCCGGTGAAGTCATTCCCACAACGCATGATTTGACGATGCGCGGCTTCGCGCGGTTGGGGACGCTGGTCATTGAGCGGGATCCCAACGCGGAAAAGGTGACGATCGATTTGGGGGAACCGTTCGGCGAGGTCGCCCTGGGCAATCTGGACGCCAGCGGCGCAGGCGGCGGCGCGATCTTCATTCGCGGCGGACAATGGTTCAGCCAGGGTGGCCGGGTGTTCGCCAATACGCATGGCCCGCAAGCCGGTCAGGGCATCGATGCTGCGATTTCCGGGAACGTGGGCTTGGTGGACGCGTGGTTGACCACCGAAACCCTGGGTGAAGGCGCAGCGGGGTCGTTGCGGTTAAGCGCGGATAACCTGTTTTTAGCCAATAGCAACATGGAGAGCGTAACCCGCAGCGCGGGCGATGCCGGAAATGTGGCGCTTGTCGTGACCGACACCCTGACGCTCCGCGATGGCGGGCGGATTTTCGCCAGCACGTTTGCCGGGGGCGATGCTGGATCAGTGGCGATTACGGCAAATAACCTGCGAGTAAATAGAGGGCTGATCGCCAGCAGCGCTAATCCTGGCTCCAGCGGTGACGGCGGTAATGTAAATCTGAGTATCGCCAACACGCTGACGCTCCAGAACGCTGGACAAATTCTGGCCGGAACCTGGGCAGGCGATGCTGGAGCAATCACGATCACCACCGGCAACTTGCTGGTGGACGGACGGGGTTCCCAATACCTGACCGGAATTACCAGCAGCGCCTATCTCGACTCCACCGATAGCAGCGGGGACATCCATCTGGCCGTTGCCGATACCCTCATTCTGCGCAATGACGGACAAATCGATGCCTTCACCGATGGTCCGGGAAAGGGAGGCTCGGTGACGATCACGGCGGGTCGCGCAGTGAACATCACAGGCAACGAGGCCGGCCTGTTCGTGGGGGCGCGTGATGCGGGCAACGCGGGCGATGTGATGCTGACCACCCCGGCCTTAACCATCGACGATGGCGGCAGGATTTCCGCGACTTCCAAATTCACTACCGGCGGCAATTTGCTGATCAACGCCGACCACTTGAAATTGCTCAATGGCTCGGAAATCAGCAGTTCCGTATTCGGCGACGCCACCACGCAAGGCGGGGATGTCACCCTCAACAGCATCAATGCCGTAGCGCTGGATGGCAGTAAAGTCACCGCTCAGGCGAGACAAGGCAAGGGCGGCAACATTGTGGTGAATGCCGAGGCATTTCTGCACGATGCTCCGACAATAAATGATGTCCTCAACGCCTCCTCGGAAGTCAGCGGCAATGACGGGACGGTGCAGAACAACGCGCCCACTACCGACATCAGCGGCAGTTTGGCGACGCTAAATCCCCCTTATCTGGATGCCACTGGCCAGCTCAGCGGACGTTGTGGCGTCATCGATCCCGAGGAAAAAAACCGCTTTATCGTGCAGGGGCGCGGCGTATTGCCGCCATCGCCGGAAGACGCCTTGCCCGCGCGTATAAATCGTTGCAGCGCTGAATTTCTCACTCGCGCCTCAATGACGCAGGAAGATGCACCTGCTGAAGCGCGATCCCCTGCGCCGACTTTGTCAGGTTTTAATAATCGTTGATGATGGATTTTCCCTCAGGAGGATACTCCGATGCACCAATCCTATTATGCAAGATATCTATCTCTTTCCTTTTTGATTCTCTTTGGTATTTTTATATGTTTATTAACAGCCTGGGCAGGGGCCGCCGGCTTGGCTGGCAGCGGTCAAAATTCCCTGGCAATTGGAATTGACAGCCCTTACGGCTATGCCTGGGGCGCGAATCAGGCTGGTCAAGTCGGCGCAGACACTGGCGGTAAGAGTCGGAAATACCCCTTTTTGTGGTCACCCGGCGGGACCGTTGCTACGGCAGAAGCAACCAATCCGGCCTGGATTCAGGTGGCGAGCGGTGAGTGGCACAGCGTCGCCCTGCGCGACGATGGCACAGTGTGGACCTGGGGCCAGAATGGACATGGCCAGTTAGGCGATGGCACGACCCGGGATCGATCCACACCCGCCCAAGTTCCCGGTTTAAGAGATGTAATCGCCGTCGCCGCTGGCAAATATCACAGCCTGGCGGTCACTCGCACGGGTGAGGTTTGGGCCTGGGGCAATAACCAGTATCGCCAATTGGGCAACAACAGTTCAGACGGCGCATTAACGCCGACGCCGGTGGTGATCGAAGTCGCCGGCACGGACACAAGTCCGCCGACGTTTCCGCTGTTAACCGGCGTGATCGCGGTAGCGGCCAGCGAAGTGCATAGCGTAGCGCTGAAAAGCGACGGCACGGTGTGGGCGTGGGGCGATAACGAATACGGACAACTGGGGACAGGCAATACCCTCGGTTCGGCCACCGCACAGCAAGTACTGGAATTGACTAGGATCAAGGCGATTGTCGCGGGGGGCTACGCCAGTACCTCGGTGACGACCGGCGCCGCCTATACCTTGGCGCGGGATGCCGAGGGTACGGTGTGGGGCTGGGGCAATAATGCCAAATGTCAATTATTGGGCGAGAGGACTTCAGCGCCGCAAATGACGCCTAAACCCTTATCGGATTTGAATCCGAGGACCTTGGGGGAAATTGAGGTCTTGGCGGGCGGCGGCGCTCATGGTGTGGCACTACTGACTGACGGGCGAGTGGTGGCTTGGGGCGACAATCAACACGGGCAATTGGGAGATGGCTCCTCAACCCCGGCCTGTATGCCGATCGTGACTAACGTCAATGACGTCGAGACGATCAGCGCCGGGGAAGCGCACACGCTGGTCACGCGGCGCGATGGCGCGGTTCTGGCGTGGGGCAACAATCAATACGGTCAGCTAGGCGATGGCACGGCCAATGACAACCCGACGCCGACGCCGGTCAAGGGCGTGTGCGGGGTGGGCGCTCTGAACCTCAAGAACGCACCGCCCGCCGGTTGTCCATTGACCCTGAGCACGGCTGGGGAAGGCCGTGGCGCGGTCGAGGGTGAGGGCGAATATGCGGCGGGCGCTTCTGTAACCTTGACGGCGACGCCGGACACGGGCAGTCGGTTTGATGGTTGGATGCCGGAACCGTGCGCGGCGAGTTTCACCATGCCCGCAGAAGCCTTGGCCTGCACCGCCAAATTCACTCGGATGGAAACCGCAATCTACGCCTTGAGCCTCAATAAAGCCGGGGAGGGTGGAGACGTCATCACGGGTAGCGGCAATTACACGGCGGGAGAGACCGTCACGCTCACGGCGGAACCGGATGCGAATCGCCAATTCACCGGCTGGAGTCCCGTACCGTGCGCAGCGAATTTCACCATGCCAGCTTATGATTTGACCTGTACCGCCACCTTTAAGCCGGCACTGATTGTCCCATTGACCCTTTTACAGGAAGGTGGCGGTCAAGGCACGGTGAGCGGGCGTGGTCAATACCAGGCGGGGGAGACGGTGACGCTGACGGCCACGCCGCGCTCGGATGAATCGCAGTTCGCTGGCTGGACTCCCGCGCCCTGTGCCGCGGTGTTCACCATGCCCAGCAAACCCTTGACCTGTACCGCGACGTTCATAACGGCTCCAGATCCCCAGGTCGTCGCCTTGATCGGAGCGACCTACCAAACCGTTCTGGATCGCGCCCCGGAAACGGCGGAGCGAATTCAATGGACTGAGGAAGTCGCCCGAATGGAACAACTGGGCGTGGATCGCGCGGAAGTGTTCCGGCTGATTACTGGGCAGTTGTTCACGGGTACAGAATATCGAGGCCGGCATACCAGCGATGCGCAATATATCGCCGATCTCTTCCAGACGTTCTGGCGACGTGCGCCGAGTGCGGATGAGACGATGACGTGGACCGAATCCCTCGCCGCGGGTCTGCCTCGCGAGGTCGTGCTGTATCACTTCCTGTTCTCGGCAGAGTTCGCCACGTATCTGGAAACGCAACTGGGTGCCGCCACTAGCCGACCTGAGCTGTTGACCATTGTCGATTTCTATCGAGGTTTGCTGGATCGCTTACCGGAAGAAGAGGGATTCCGGTACTGGCAGGATCGGTTTCAAACAGCGCAATGCCAGGGTGCAGCGGCGCTCACCGCCGAGGTTGAAGCGATTTCGAGCCAGTTTGCCAATACCCCGGAATACCTCAACCGCCATCGCTCGAACCAGGAGTATTTGCAAGACCTGTACAACGCCTTCCTGCGCCGGGGCGCGGAGGTGGACGGCTTCAACTACTGGCTGAACCGCCTAGAGAGCGGCGATCTGACGCGTGAGCAAATCCGGCAGTTTTTTGTTGCTGCGCCGGAGTTTCAGGAACGGGTAGGTCAGATCATCGAGAAGGGCTGTGTTCAACTCACCTTCACTGAAGTCAGTGCGGGAAGTTTGCATACCTGTGGCCTGACTCGCGATGGCGCAGTGGTTTGCTGGGGGCAGAACCTTGAAGGTAAAGCCACGCCTCCTACCGGGACCTTCATTCAGGTCAGTGCGGGTGATGCTCACACCTGCGGACTAAAGCGCGATGGCGTCATTGAATGCTGGGGTTCCAGCCGGTTTGGTCAAGCGACGCCGCCTGCGGGCATCTTTACCCAAATCAGCGCTGGTTCGGATCACACCTGTGGCTTGAAGACCGATGGCTCGGTTATTTGCTGGGGGTCCAATACCGACTTTGAAGACAACATCGTTGGCCAGGCGGAGGCCCCTGTGGGCGTTTTTACTCAAGTCAGCGCGGGCTGGTATCACACCTGTGCGCTGAAAATGGATGGCGCGGTGGTCTGTTGGGGCAGAGATCTTGAAGGCCAAACGACGCCGCCCGCCGGACACTTTACGCAAGTCAGCGCGGGTGGTCTTCACACCTGTGGCGTCACGAGCGATCACACGGTTGAATGCTGGGGGTGGAACTACAACGGCTCGACCACGCCCCCCGCCGGCCGTTTCACGCAAGTTAGCGTAGGCGGCTTTTACACCTGTGGGCTGAAGCAAGAGGGCGCAATCGCGTGTTGGGGTGACAATGAGTTTGGCCAGGCGATGCCGCCGTCTTCCGGGGTTTTCACTCAGGTGACTGCGAACTGGCGGCATGCTTGTGGCCTCACGGCCGATGGCACCATCGATTGCTGGGGAGATAACAGAGATGGTCGAACCGCATCTCCTATCGGTATTTCCTATATGTTTCTCAAAGTCGTCCTAACGGCAGGCGCTGGCGTCGTAGTCAGCCATCCTGCCGGGATCGAGTGTGGAGTGGATTGTGGCGAAAACTATCCATCCGGTACGGTAGTGACTTTGGAGGCCACCCCTGCGCCTGACTTGCGATTCAGCCATTGGAACGGCGCCTGTTCGGGCGCTGCGCCGACCTGCCAGGTCACCATGATCGATGCGCAGTCGGCTGAAGCGGTATTTATCAGCGCGATCAACGTTTCTCCGCAAATTTCTGCGGGTGCGACACAAACGTGCCATTTAAAAAGTGATGGAACGTTCGATTGTTGGGGATACTTGGGGACGCAAGCTCCTCCAGCAGGGCCTTTCACCCAAATTAGCGTGGGCGCTGGCCACTATTGTGGCCTGAAGCATGATGGAACCATCGACTGTTGGGGATGGAACGACGATGGCCAGGCGACGCCGCCCGCCGATGTCTTTACCCAAGTTGACGCCGGAGGCTGGAGCACCTGCGGCGTCACAAGCGATGGTGCGGTGGTCTGTTGGGGACGGAACGACTATGGCCAGGCGACGCCGCCCGTCAGAGCTTTTACCCAAGTCAGCGTTGGAGGAGGACATGCCTGCGGGGTGAAGCGCGATGGCGCAATCGTGTGTTGGGGCAGCAATGGCGTGGATAACGATGGCCGGGCGACGCCTCCCGCCGGCATCTTTACCCAAGTCAGCGTGGGCGAAACGCACACCTGTGGCTTGAAGAACGACGGTGAGGTGCAGTGCTGGGGCGGTGATTGGTTTGGCCAGGCGACGCCGCCCGGTGGAATTTTTATACAGGTCAGCGCCGGTGGACTTCACACCTGTGGCATCAAGGAAGACGGCACAGTCGCTTGTTGGGGGGATAATGAATATGGCCAGGCAGCCCGCCCTGCTGGGATCTTCAACTATATCAGTGCTGGTTGGTATCACACCTGCGGGTTGAAGACGGATGGCGCGATTGTATGCTGGGGTAATAACGAGTACGGTCAAAGCACGCCGCCGTAATCCACCCAACCCCCCTTTTTCAAAGGGGGGCGAGAACGAGGAGATTCTTCACAGAGGAGAGAGGACAGGAAGATCGAATGGCAAAATCACCTGTACCAGGATTTGATCCGCACACAGCAGCTCACCGACGAGAGGTTATTGCCGCCGGTATTGCCTTTGGTGCTGTATAACGGCCAGTTCCGCTGGACGGCGAAGACTGAGGTCGCAGACTTGATCGTCCCGCCGCCAGCGGGTCTGGAGCGCTATCAGCCGCGTTTACAGTACCTGCTGCTGGAAGAGAACCGCTACCCGCCCGAAACACTGGCGCCGTTGCACAATCTGGCGGTGGCGCTGTTCCAGCTGGAGAGCAGCCGGGGGCCGGAGGAATTACAAGCGGTCGTGGAACACCTGATCGACTGGTTACAGGCCCTGGAACAAGCCAGTTTGCGTCGGGCGTTTGCGGTCTGGTTGCGCGATGTGCTGCTGCCGGCCCGCGTACCGGAAGTACGCATTGCAACCGTATTGGAACTGAGCGAGGTACGCAATATGTTAGCGGAACGGGTAATAGAGTGGACACGGGAGTGGGAACAAGCGAGCCGTAAAAAAGGCCGTGAAGAGGGCCGTGAAGAGGGTCGAGAAGAGGGCCTTAAAGAGGGGGAATTGTTGTTATTGCAACGACTATTAACTTTGAAATTCGGACCATTGGATGAAGCAACACAAGCGCGGTTGGCGGCAGCGGATGATGACACCCTACTGATCTGGGGTGAACGCGTGTTGACGGCAGGCCGCCTCGCCGAGGTTTTTGTCGAAACACCCACCCCACTGTCGTGATGCTTCGGTCTCAAAGCTCCTCGATCTCCTTTACGAAAGGGAGAAGATGAACACTTAATTGAGGGAGGATAGGGTAATGAATCGAACACTGCGTGAAGTACTGTCGCTACAGGTTCTTTGGTTATGGCTGGGAGTGTTAGGTCTGTGCGGCCCGGTTGGGGCAGGAGCCGCCGGTCTGGCCGGCAGCGGTCAAAATTCCCTGGCGATTGGGATGGACAGCCCTTACGGCTATGCCTGGGGCGCGAATCAAGCCGGTCAAGTCGGTACGGATACCAAGGGCAAGAGTCGGCCATACCCCTTTTTGTGGTCGCCCGACGGGACGAGCGCATCGGCGGAGACGACCGCTCCGGCCTGGATTCAGGTGGCGAGCGGCGAGTGGCACAGCGTCGCCCTGCGCGACGATGGCACGGTGTGGACTTGGGGCCAGAATGGACATGGCCAGTTAGGCGATGGCACGACCCAGGATCGATCCACACCCGCCCAAGTTCCCGGTTTAAGAGATGTAATCGCCGTCGCCGCTGGCAAATATCACAGCCTGGCGGTCACTCGCACGGGTGAGGTTTGGGCCTGGGGCAATAACCAGTATCGCCAATTGGGCAACAACAGTTCAGACGGCGCATTAACGCCGACGCCGGTGGTGATCGAAGTCCCCGGCACGGACACAAGTCCGCCGACGTTTCCGCTGTTAACTGGCGTGATCGCGGTGGCGGCCAGCGAAGTGCATAGCGTAGCGCTGAAAAGCGATGGCACGGTGTGGGCGTGGGGCGACAATGAATACGGACAACTGGGGACAGGCAACACGCTCGGTTCGGCCACGGCGCAGAAAGCTCCTGGTTTGACGGAGGTAAAAACCATTGTGGCGGGAGGTTACGCCAGCACACCCGCCGCCACTGGCACAGCATATACCATGGTTCAACGCCGTGATGGAACGGTGTGGGGTTGGGGCAATAACGCGAAATGCCAGTTGGGTGAAGCGGCTCCGGAACAGCAGACTACGCCCATGCAACTCATGAATCTAAGTAACCTGGGTGAACTTCAGGGGTTAGCAGGCGGCGGCGCGCATGGGGTTGCCCTGATGGCTGGAGGCTTGATCGCAACCTGGGGCGACAATCAGCACGGTCAGGTGGGGGACGGCGCCTCAAACCCCACCTGTACGCCTCTGGTTATCGATATCGATGATGTTGAGACCATCAGTGCGGGTGAAACGCACACATTAGTGACCAAACGCGATGGGACGGTCTGGGCCTGGGGCGGCAACCAAAGTGGTCAACTAGGCGACGGAACGGCAAACGATAATCCGACGCCCACAGCGGTTAAAGGCGCCTGCGGGATCGGCGAACTCAATATTAAAACCGCACCGTCGACGACCTGTCCGCTCACGCTGGAGAAGAGTGGCGACGGCGGCGGGACGGTTAGCGGTAACGGTGCGTATGCCAAAGGCGAAACCGTGATCCTGGCCGCAGCCCCGGACGCGGGCAGTCGCTTTGACGGCTGGAGTCCCCTACGCTGCAATGACGATCCCTTCATCATGCCGGATCACGCTTTAACCTGCACGGCCCAATTCAGCCGCACAGAGACTGTAACCTACCCGCTGACGCTGAATACTGCCGGCAATGGCAGTGGCATGGTTGAAGGTAGTGGCAATTATGCCGCAGGTGAACCCGTGGTCCTCACCGCGGAACCGGATACGGGAAGCACTCTTGCGGTCTGGGGTCCCAACCCCTGTGCCGAGCAGTTTAACATGCCCGCCAATCCCCTGACCTGCACGGCAACCTTTGAGCCTCTGCCGATTTTACCGTTGACCGTTCTCGCGGACGGCAATGGGGTAGTAAGTGGAGGGGGGCAATATCAAGCTGGGGAGACGGTTACTTTAACCGCAGTGCCTCAGTCGGAAGAAACGTACTTCGCTGGCTGGAGTCCCGCCCCCTGTACCGCTGTGTTTACCATGCCTAGCCAGTCACTGGTTTGTACGGCTTTTTTTGCGCGCAATACCCCACCCGATGACGCGTCCGCGGCGTTAATCCAGCATTACTACGAGTCCATTCTCGGCCGCGTCCCGGAACCCAGCGGCCAAGCGCATTGGGAAGACGAAGTAGCGCGGCTACAAAATCTCGGCGTCGACCGGCCGGAAGTCTTCCGGGTTATGGCCGCACAGTTCTTCACCAGTGACGAATATTTAAACAAAAACAATGCAGATGCCCAATACGTCGCCGATCTCTACCACACCTTTTTCCAGCGCGAGCCGGATCAGGCCGGTCTGACCTATTGGATCGGGCAACTGGCCGCGGGCTTGCCGCGCGATATCGTTCTCTATGAATTCCTGTTTTCGGGGGAATTCACCAATTACATGCGCGGCCAGTTTGGCGAGACCGCCAGTCGGGCGGAAGCATTGGCGATTATCGACTTCTATCGCGGTCTGCTTGGGCGGCTACCGGATGATGACGGCTTTCGTTACTGGCTCGAACAGTTCCAGACCGCCCAATGTCAGGGGACCGAGGCAATCAATGCTGCGGCGGAAGCGATTTCCCGCCTGTTTGCCACCAGCCCGGAATATCACAACCGTGCGCGCACGAATAGCGAGTATCTGCAAGACCTGTACAACGCCTTCCTGCGCCGGGGCGCGGATCTCAATGGCTTCACCTACTGGCTCAATCGCCTGGACAGTGGCGACCTGACTCGCGAACAGGCTCGACGCGCCTTTGTCGCCACCGCGGAGTTTCAGGGACGTGTGAATCAAATCATTCGCCAAGGCTGTGTCAACGCAGTTACGACCCTCATTCAGGTCAGCGCGGGTGGCTCTCACACCTGCGGCGTCACTGGAAATGGGGCGGTCGCGTGTTGGGGGATAGATGATGAAGGTCAAGCCTCCCCTCCAGCGGGCGCGTTCACTCAGGTCAGTGCGGGCAATTCACACACCTGCGGGGTGCGCGACAGCGGCGCCGTTGCGTGCTGGGGAGTGAACGCTCGCGGCGAAACGATGCCGCCAGCCGGTATTTTCACTCAAGTCAGCGCTGGCAATGGGTATACCTGTGGTGTCAAAGATGGCGGTACGGTCGAATGCTGGGGACGCAATGATCAGGGTCAGGCGAACCCACCGGTCGATGCAACCTTCGCCGAAATCAGTACGGGCGATGATTACGCCTGTGGCTTGAAGATCGATGGAACGATTACTTGCTGGGGCGATAACGAGTATGGCCGGGCTACCCCGCCTGCCGGAACCTTTACCCAAATCAGCGCCAGTATGTGGTACGCCTGTGGTGTGAGGAGCGATGGAATGATCGAGTGCTGGGGAGATGAAAATTACACGCAAAATATTCCCTCCGACCCGTTTACCGAAGTCAGCGCAGGAAATTGGCATACCTGCGGCCTGAAGCGCGATGGCATGATCATCTGTTGGGGAAGCAATGGATACGGCCAGGCGACCGCGCCAGTCGGAACCTTCACGCAAATCAGCGCTGGCAGTTACCACAACTGCGCCCTGAAAAGCGATGGTATGGTCGCCTGTTGGGGCTGGAACGAGAATGGCGAAGCGACGCCTGCGGTTTTCGGGGATTACTATGTACCTTTGGAAGTCGTTTCGACCGGATCGGGTAGCGTGACCAGTCAGCCGGCGGGAATCGACTGTGGCGTGGATTGCCGGAAAAGTTATGCGCGCCCTACAGAGGTAACATTGACAGCAACCGCTGTCGACGGCTCGCCGTTTAGCCATTGGAGCGGCGCCTGTTCGGGGACTGCGCCGACTTGCACCCTCACGATGAGCGACGCTCAGACGGTTGAGGCGGTCTTTGGCAATACAACGGGCGACTCCTATCTTCAGGTCAGCGCGGGCAATACGCATACTTGTGGCGTGAAGAGCGACAATACGGTCGTTTGCTGGGGGAATAACGGAAACGGCCAAGCAACACCTCCCGCAGAGACTTTTCAGCAGGTCAGCGCAGGCTACCTGCATACCTGCGGCGTAAAAAGCGATGGCTCACTGGCTTGCTGGGGGCGGAACAGCTACGGCGAAGCAACGCCCCCTGCCAATGGCGTCTTCATTCAAGTCAGCGCAGGCGATACACACAGTTGCGCCCTGAAGAGCGACGGCGCGCTGGCCTGCTGGGGGGGAGGCATCTACCATGATACCGCACCACCTGAAGGGATCTTCACGGATGTTAGCGTAGGCTATGCCCATACCTGCGCAGTACGGCAGGATGGCGTCCTGGTCTGTTGGGGTAATGATGATTATGGTCAAGCTACTGTCCCGCATGACCTTTTGTTTACCCAGGTCAGCGCCGGCTACTGGCACAACTGCGGCGTGAAAAAGGACAATACGATCGAATGTTGGGGAAGGAGCGAGGAAGGTCAAGCTGATCCACCCGCAGGGACTTTTTCCCAGGCAGCCTCAGGCTGGGATTTCTCCTGCGGCGTCAAAAGTGACCATACAGTCGCCTGCTGGGGACATAATCTGGATGGCCAAGCCAACCGTCCGGCGGGGATTTTTAAGCAAGTTAGCACAGGCGGAACTCACGCTTGCGGCGTGAAAAGCGACGGAACGGTCGTTTGCTGGGGCAATAACAGCTTCGGTCAAAGTACGCCGCCGTAATCTCCCTCGTCCCCCTTTGGCAAAGAGGGAGATCGTACAAAACGCATTTAACTGATTGAAAAATCACCCTCGCCCCCGGCTTTTCTCGTATGGGGAGAGGGAGGTTCTACACACGCTCCCAATCTCAGAGGAAATGTCCATGCATCATCGACACTGTTTTACATCTTTGCCTTTCTCTCATTTCCTGGCCATTGTCGCTCTTCCATTGCTGTCGCCAATCGGGGCTGGCGCCAGCGACCTGTCCGGCGGGAGCGAACATTCCCTGGCCAATGGCGCCGCCGATCAACCCTGGGGTTATGCTTGGGGGTCGAACCAGAGCGGCCAGATCGGTAACCCGAGTGCAGGGCGAAATCGTAAATTTCCCATTCGCTGGTCGCGCTGGACTGGCGCATCAGCGGCGGCAGCGGCAACTCCCTCGGCGACTAATGATGACTGGGTGCAGGTGGCCAGTGGTGGTCAACACAGCGTGGCGCGGCGCGAGGATGGCACAGTGTGGGCCTGGGGCAAGAACGAATTCGGGCAGTTAGGTGACGGGACGACCGCAAATCGCCAGGAACCCGTTCAAGTCAGCGGCCTGAGTCATGTGATTGCGGTCGCGGCGGGGAAATCGCATAGCCTGGCGGTCAAGCAGGATGGCACAGTCTGGGCGTGGGGCAATAATTCCTACCGGCAGTTGGGCAACAACAGTTCGGATACAGCGCTGACACCAACCCCCGTCGTCATCGAAGTCCCCGGCACGGATACGAGTCCGCCGACCTTTCCGCCCTTGACTGGAGTGGTCGCTGTGGCAGCCAGCGAAGTGCATAGTGTGGCGCTGAAAAGCGATGGCGCGGTCTGGGCGTGGGGGGATAACGATTACGGTCAGTTAGGGACCGGCAATACCTTCAGTTCAGCGACAGCCAAGCTCGTACCTGGTTTGGCGGATGTTCGGGTGATCACTGCGGGTGGTGACTCGACCTCGGCGCGCACCCTCGCCAGGACGGGGGATGGCGCGCTCTGGGGCTGGGGTAATAATGAGAAATGCCAATTCGGCCAAGAGACCGCGGAGACTCATGTAAAGACTCCCCTGAAATTAGTAGATCTGAGCCGGATCGGTGCGATTAGCGCATTAGCCAGTGGTCTGGGGCATGGCGTAGCCTTGACTGCCGATGGCCAGGTCTGGACCTGGGGCGATAATCAGAACGGTCAGTTAGGCGATGGCACGTCGACGTCCCGCTGTATGCCCATGCCGGTGTCAGGCGTAAGCGAGGTGGAAAGAATCGCCGCCGGGGATCGGCATACCCTGGTTACCCAGCGCGACGGCGCGGTCCGGGCCTGGGGCAAGAACGAATACGGGCAATTAGGCGATGGCACGGCCAGTGACAGTGGGACGCCAGAGGCGGTCAAAGGCGTCTGCGGCGTGGGCCAGCTCAATTTGACCGGCGCTCCTCCGGAAACCTGCCGGTTAACCTTGGAGAAAGTCGGTAATGGAGCGGTGAATGGCGGTGGCGATTATGCTGATGGCGATACCGTAACATTAACGGCTACCCCGGATGCGGGTAATTATTTTGCGCGCTGGACGCCTTACCCCTGCGCGGCCAGTTTCAAAATGCCCGCCAGCAACCTGGTTTGCACCGCCACATTTTTCAGCACGGAAACGGTGAGCTATGTGTTGACTTTGAAGACGGCGGGCGATGGTCGCGGCGCAGTTCATGGCGCGGGCCGCTATACCACCGGGGAGCGGGTGATCCTGACCGCTACTGCAGATCCGGGCAGTCTCTTTGACGGCTGGAGTCCCAGCCCCTGTGATGCGGCCGGGGGCCAATTCACCATGCCAGCCAGTGATTTGACCTGTACTGCAACGTTCTCCGATTCCGCCATCAAACTGATTACTCACTACTACGTTTCGATTCTCGAACGCGAACCGGAGGCGGACGGACTGGCGTATTGGAAAGGATTGATCGACGAACGCCAGGCCGCAGGTGAGGATGCCAAACCGGTCTTCCGAAACATGGCGTATTTCTTCTTCAACAGTCCCGAATATATAGGGCGTAACACGACCGACCGGCAATATATCACCAACCTGTATCTCACCTTTTTCCAGCGGGAGCCGGATGAGGGCGGTTATGCGTTCTGGCTGGAGCAGTTAGCGAACGGCATAACCCGCAATGACGCCATGTCCGGGTTTCTCTACTCGCCGGAATTTACCTTGTTTATGGAAAAGTTGGGATTTTGAGAGCTGCGCGGAACCATTCACATGAGTCGTTCGCTGCGTTGCTGGAAAGTCAGTCGGGCGCAGCGGGGAGGTTCTGCGCCGACCGATCTACTACATCGTTCAACGTAGTGGGAGTATCGCGGGGCGGACCATATATGTATCGGGATTGCCTTAGCCAACGCTTCCTTCCAGCTTCAATTCGATCAGTTTCTGCGCCTCGACGGCAAACTCCATCGGCAGTTCCTTGAACACCTCCTTGCAGAAACCGTTGACGATCAAACTCACCGCATCCTCGGCGCTGATGCCGCGCTGCTTACAGTAAAAAACTTGATCCTCGCTGATTTTCGAAGTGCTGGCCTCGTGTTCGACCTGGGCGCTGGGGTTTTGCACATCGATGTAGGGAAAGGTGTGCGCGCCGCACTGGTCGCCCATCAACAATGAATCGCATTGGGAGTGATTACGGGCGTTTTCTGCGGTCGGCAGGATTTTCACCAATCCTCGATAGGCGTTCTGGCCACGCCCAGCGGAAATGCCCTTGGACACGATGGTGCTGCGGGTATTCTTGCCAATGTGGATCATCTTGGTGCCGGTGTCCGCTTGCTGATAATCGCGGGTCAAGGCGACCGAGTAAAATTCGCCGACCGAATTTTCGCCGCGCAGCACGCAGCTGGGGTATTTCCAGGTAATCGCGGAGCCGGTTTCCACTTGGGTCCAGGAAATCTTGGAATCACGGCCCCTGCACAACCCGCGCTTGGTCACAAAGTTATAAATGCCGCCTTTGCCCTCGGCGTCGCCGGGATACCAGTTCTGCACTGTGGAGTATTTAATCGTGGCGTTGTCCAGCGCCACTAACTCCACCACTGCTGCATGAAGTTGATTTTCATCGCGTTGCGGCGCCGTACAGCCTTCCAAATAGGATACATACGAACCTTCGTCGGCAATAATCAGCGTCCGCTCAAACTGCCCGGTGTTGCTGGCGTTGATGCGGAAATAAGTCGACAATTCCATTGGACAGCGCACCCCCGGCGGGATATACACAAAAGAGCCATCGGAGAACACCGCTGAATTCAGCGTCGCGTAGTAATTATCTCGATAGGGCACCACGGTGCCAAGATACTGGCGCACCAGATCGGGATGCTCGCGCACCGCTTCGGAAAAAGAGCAAAAAATGATGCCATGCTCCGCTAATTTGCCTTTGTAGCTGGTCGCCACCGATACCGAGTCAA
The DNA here is from genome assembly GCA_024235095.1 of Gammaproteobacteria bacterium. Classification (NCBI taxonomy): domain Bacteria; kingdom Pseudomonadati; phylum Pseudomonadota; class Gammaproteobacteria; species Gammaproteobacteria bacterium. Next base: position 664,733 of record JACKNC010000001.1, on the reverse strand, counting down.
ACACCGCATCGACTGCCACGCCCGCCAGGATAGCCTGCTCCGCCAGCGGAATACCCAGCTTTTCGTAGGTGCGGCGCAATTCCGGGTCGATCTCGTCCAGACTCTTGGGACCGTCACCTTTCTGCTTGGGCGCGGCGTAGTAGGAAAGCGCCTGATAGTCGATGGGTGGATAGGACACCCGCGCCCACTCAGGTTGCTTTTGGATCAGCCAGTGGCGAAAGGCTTGCAACCGCCACTCCAACAGCCAGTCCGGCTCTTCTTTCTTAGCGGAAATCAGCCGGATCACGTCCTCGTTCAGCCCCGGCGGCACGGTGTCTTGTTCGATATCGGTGACGAAGCCGTACTTGTAATCGCTGGCAGCGAGACGTTCGAGGGTAGGGGGGCTATCAGTCATAAATCAAGATTCCTCTCACGGATTCAGGCAAGGGTTTCAAACAGGACGGTCAACCGTGCGAACGGTCGTTGCCCGGCTCAAAGAGTGAAAGCGCACTGGGCGCGACGCAAGGGGCTGACTTAACTCCTCAAGGCTAATACTTTGCAAGGCAGTATAAATGGCGAAGTTGATGCGTGGCCAATGGCCGCTGACCTCACAATCTTCCTGCCGGGTGCAACGGTCATGGGATTCATCGCTGCAGGCGGTGATGGCAATGGGACCTTCCAGCGCGCCAATAATATCGGCGGCGGAAATCTCTGCGGCGGGCAACGCCAGGATATAACCGCCTTGCGCGCCGCGTTGTGATTTCAGTAAACCCGCGCGGGTCAGCGTCTTCAGAATCTTGCTGACCATCGGCAAGGGTAACCGGCGCTGCCGCGCCAGAGCGGCAGCGCTACAGGGTTGGCCTTTAGCCTGGGCCAGCGCGGTCATCAACAAAATGCCGTAATCGGCTTCTCGGGTGATGCGAATCATGGCGGCTCCGCATGGCTCGTCTAATCGGTACCGGATTAGTACTATTTTCAGGTAGAATAGTTCCAAATAACCCATTTGCCAACCATACCATCCAAAGGCGCATCTTCCGTGACTTCCAGGGCCTTGCGAGCCGAATTGTTATTACTGCTGACTGCTCTGATCTGGGGTTCGGCTTTCGTTGCCCAGCGGGTTGGCATGAATCATGTGGGTCCTTTCACCTACAACGGCGTTCGCTTTCTGTTGGGCGCCTTGTCCCTGTTACCGCTATTACTTATCCGCTGTCATTCCAGACCACTGATGCAGCCTGACGGCGGACGCTGGCGGTTCACTGGCGGTTTGCTGGCTGGACTGATTCTCTTTGCTGGCGCATCCCTGCAACAAATCGGTATTGTACATACCACAGCAGGCAAGGCCGGTTTTATCACCGGACTGTATGTAGTCATCGTGCCCTTGCTGGGCTTGCTATGGGGACATCGCACGCCGTGGAAAACCTGGATCGGAGCGGGTCTGGCGGCAGCGGGCTTATACCTGCTGACCATGACCGATGTATTCACCCTGGCCCAGGGCGATGGACTGGTGTTAATCGGCGCGTTCTTTTGGGCCGGTCATGTGTTGGTGATTGGCTGGCTGTCAGGACGGCATATCGAGCCGGTGCGGCTGGCCTGTTTGCAGTGCGTGGTTTGCGCAGCGCTGAGCCTGGGCGTCGCTGTCGTCATTGAACCGATTCATTGGCAGGGATTGCGGGATGCGGCGCTGCCGATTCTCTACGGCGGCTTGTTATCGGTCGGAGTGGCCTACACCCTGCAAGTCGTGGCCCAGCGCGATGCGCCCCCCGCTCATGCCGCAATCATTCTGAGTCTGGAGACCGTGTTCGCGGCGTTAAGCGGTTGGTTGCTGCTGAATGAAACCTTGGCGGGGCGCGGGATTCTGGGCTGTGTCCTGATGTTCGCCGGCATGTTGCTGTCGCAGCTGAGTTTGGGCAAGGTTGCGCCGCCGACTGAACCGGCTGCGGTTCCCACGCCGCCACCAGCGCCAATGGCCTCCACAGCGGCGGGCGATTTGGCAAACCGTTCATTCTCGGTTCGTTCGTAATTCAGTTCCGCCGAAAGGCCGGCATTGCTGGTATTATTAGGGGTCTGTTAAACGGTCTTCAATTCAATCGGGGACGTTGATGAAGGAAATTTATCTGGGCCGCCAGCCAATCTATGATCCAAACCTCCATGTAGAAGGTTATCAACTCTCTTATCATCCCACCGAGGCGGGTGAACTTTTCGAGGAGGCCACCTTGCTGAGCGCCGAGATGAAGCATACCCAGGTTTTGTTCGACACGCTGACCGAGGTAGGGCTGGAACGCCTGGCTGGGGAGAACAAGATTTTTGGTCCTGTAAATTTTCCTGTGATAGACAAACCATAGGGTATACTGATATCTAACTTTTTGCTTTTTCAAGAACTCTTTTGGAGCCGGCCTATTAGGGCATTGATTGATTTTGAAAAAGGGCGAAATCCATGGAAGGCTGCCGATCGGGCGGCGGCTGAGGATGCGTCCAGAAATTCTGTAAAAAACCACGCCTCCTCTTTGATCTGGAGAAGCGCCATGCCGACCGTTGAATTGATTCTTCGTGATGATGAAGGTCGTATTATTGATCATCGATCCACACGAACATATTCTTTGGATTGGAGAAATCAAAGCTTGCATTGTATTGAAGGTGCAGTTGAAGAATTTAAGAAAAATGCACTACCGGATCTTCAGGCTGATTTGTTAGAAGCGGCTCAAAACATCTTTATTCAGGATAAAAAAAAGACTTGATTTGCAATGGGACAACACCCATCAAGATTAAGACGCTTCATGGACCTTTTGAATTTAGACTTCAGCGATTTATTGATCGAGAATACCCTAGTTTGCCTCATCGAACCTACTTTGATTTGACGGATCAATTTCAGGAAGATTATGTGAGTGATCGGTTAAAAGAATTCTCCGCTTATTATAGCAATCGCTTAAGCTATATCGATGTATCCGATTTAATAGAGAGGGTCACCGGGTTCCGACAACTCAGTGACCAAAAAATCCACCATGTGGTGGTTGAAAAGGCGCAAGCGCTCAGTCAAGCGTGCGTCGCGCAAGTGGAAGAAACCTTATCGAAGACGAGTGGTTCTGTCATCAACATTGACCCTGATGTTGATATTTACGACCCAGAAAGTCGGGAAATTCTGATTTTCGAAGATGCCATTCAAGTCCGTGGTCAGAAAGAAAATCGTATAAGAAAACAATCAGTTATAAAGGAAGAAGTGCCAGAGAAATCCGCACCGAAGAAGACGTCTGCCGTATCGAGTGACGTCATTCTCTTTGAAAATAAAGACGGCGATCTTGAATACCTGACCGCACCGATTGATCGACAGGGGAAAGCGATCATTCCGGTTGCTGATATTCTGAAAAGCCGGGTGATTGAAGATTATGGGAAAGAAGAAAAGCCATTGCCGATTATCGCGATTACAGATGGCGCAAAAATCATTCGTGAGCATCTTTGGGCGGTATTTGGTATCACCGTGCTGATTATCCTGGATTGGTACCATCTTGGTAAAAAAATTCGTGATTTAATGAGTATGATTGCCTTGAATAAGGATGAGAAGAATCAGCATCTAAAGTTTATGTTCTATCACCTCTGGCGTGGTGATGTTGTCACGGTTTTGAATTACTTAGTCGAGCAGGTGCAACCCAAAAATGCAGAAAAGCATCTTGAACTGATCAATTATCTTGAAAAACATCAGCATGAAATTATCGATTATCGAAGTCGTCAGATTGCAGGCAAACCCATCGGAAGTGGTTCTATCGAGAAAGGCTGTGATCAAGTTATCGGACGTCGTCAGAAGAAAAAAGGGATGAGTTGGCGTCCTGCAGGAAGTCGAAGTTTAGGCATTTTAAAGGTGATCGAACTCAATAATGAATGGGATTCTGTCTGGTTTCCTCAAGAAGCCGCGAATGATCCGTCAAACTTGCGGTTAGTTTCAAACGCATAGAGCATCACAGGAAAATTTACAGGAGGAGATTTTTTTGAATGTCGTCCATGTCTTGCTGGTTCAAGGAACGTTGCGGCAACTGATAGAGGCTTCCCCGCGTCTGGTGTTCGAAGTCATGGCCAACATCAGCGTGGATGAACCGCTGATCGCCGCGCTCAAGGCTTTGCGCCAAAAAGGTTATTGCTTTCTGCTCGACGGGTATGTGGACAATGAAGCCTACCAGGCGCTGTTGGAGACCGTTGAATATGTGCGTCTGAATATATCGACTACCCCGGAACCGGAAGCGCGCCGGCTGCTGACCCGGTTCCATCAACGGGGTTTAGCGGTGATTGCCAGCGGGATTGAAGATCAACATCAGCTCGAGGTGTGCCAAAAGCTGGGGTTTAATTTTTTCCAGGGGCGCCACTTTTCCCAGCCCCGGTTGCTCAAATTTCAGGGGATTCAGACCAATCAATTGGCCGTAGTACGGTTGGTCAGCGCGCTGAATCAGTCCGATGCTGATCTCCAGCAAATTGCATCCCTGATTGCTCAGGATGTCGCTCTCAGTTATAAATTGCTTCGCTACATTAATTCCGCCTATTTCAGTCTGCCGCAACGGGTCGAATCGATCCAGCGGGCGGTGGCGCTACTGGGACTGCGCACTGTGCGTTCCTGGGCGACGCTGATCTCGATGTCTGGCGTCGAGAGCGCTCGCAGCGATCTGATGACCATTGCCTTGGTGCGCGCCAAAATGTGCGAGTTACTGGGCGAGCAACTGGGTCTTAAGCAGCTCGACAGCAATTTCATGGTGGGTTTGCTGTCGGTGCTCGATCTGGTGGCGCAAGCGCCCATGTCTGAGGTGCTGGCGGCGCTGCCACTGGAGGACGACATCAATGCGGCGTTGTTGCACCACGAAGGCGCGCTGGGCCAAATTCTGGCCTGTACCCTGGCTTATGAACAGTGCGACTGGGCCACGCTGAAGGAATCGGGACTGGACGCTGAACAGGTCAACGAAGCCTACATGGCGGCCCTGGCCGATACGTATCGCGCCAGTTATGAACTGTTGCGCGATTGATCGGGAGAGGCGGGAGCATTGGAAGCGGACTCTACAGATTCCTTCACCCTGGACTCGTGCGCATTAACGGGCGGGTGGTTGTCATATCGCTCCTGATACCAGCATTGATAGCAGAGTCGCAAGCCGTTTTCGCTAAGAAAACTGGCCGGGGGTCCAAATCCGCCACAAACGTCGCAAACCAGATAACTACTGACCATTGTTTTTCTCCCGCCTCGTCTTGCTTTTTGAAGTGCAAAGCTTAATGAAGAATCCGGCATGAAACTCTACAAATACCTCCTGACCGGTTCAGCGCGCCACCGCTGGCTGGCGCAAGCGCCAGCGGCTGGCGGCGACATGAGCATCTTCGAGACCACTATTAATGGCGTCTATGCCCTTGGCGAGTCAATGCCGCTTGCCGTGGTTGAGGACGAGGGTATTGAGGAAACCGATATTCCCGGCGTCTATGCCTTCAACGGGATGGACATTGACACCGCCATCCAGCGCCGCCTGCTGCGGGAACAACCCTACCCTCTGTTGCCGGGTGAATCCACTGTTTCTGCCGGGTTGTGAACCCCGTTGTCCAGGCTGCGCGCATCGCACCTGGAGCGCCGCCGCCAGCGAGGCGCAAAAGACCCAGTGGTTGCAGCGAAGGCTGGCGCCTTGGGCAGATCGGCTGCAAGCGATGCGCGCGGTGACTGGCGACGCTCGCTGGAATTACCGGCGCAAAGTTTGCTTGTCGGCGGTCTGGACAGCGGAAACTGGCTGGAATTTTGGTTTATGGCGGCGCGATGAGCTAATTCCGATTCCTGATTGTCCGGTTCACACCGAATCCGTGCGCGCTGTGATCCGCTGGTTAATACGGGCATTACCGCCGGCGCCGGAATTTCCTCTGGCGTTCTTTGTGCAATCCGGCGCGCAAGCAACCCTGATTCTGAAAGCACATCACGTTCCCAACCCGGATTGGCTCAATGCAGCGCCGCAGCTGGAACTGGCGGCGATTGGACTGGAAGGGTTGTGGCTGCATCTACATCCGGCAGCAGGGCGACGGCTGTTTGCCCGCAAGGGCTGGACACTGTTGTGGGGCCAAGCGCGTTCGCGGGATAGCCTTGGACTGATTTATGGTCCAACCGCCTTCCAGCAGCAGATTTCCCAGCTGTACCGGCGGGCGCTGGATGCGGCGGAAGCGTTTTTGACCCCGCAACCAGGCAATTTCCTGGCTGATCTGTACTGCGGCATTGGCGCCAGTCTGGCGCGCTGGACCCGGCACGGCGCGCGAGTGTTAGGCGTGGAACTGAGTGGCGAGGCGGTGGAATGCGCCGGGTTAAATGCGCCGGTAGTCACAGTGCTGCGCGGCAAGTGCGCCGACCGGCTTCCGCAGTTACGGACCTGGACGCCAGCGATGGGAACCCGATTGCTGTATGTCAATCCGCCGCGCACCGGGCTGGAGCCGGCGGTGCGCGACTGGGCGGCGGTGGAATTTCGACCGGATCGCCTGGCCTACCTGTCGTGCAGCGCCGGTACCCTGAGTCGGGATTTGGCGGCGCTGACTGCGAGAGGTTACACTGTGGAGGCGCTGATGCCTTATGACTTCTTCCCGCAAACTCATCATGTTGAGACGCTGGCGCTGTTGCAGCGTCAAGGGTGAAGCCTCTCTTGCTGAGGTTCAACTCCACAACGCCCGCATGCCGAAGTAGGCGATATCCTTGATGCGGCGAATCACGCCCTTGAGCAGCGAAGTCTGCGGTCGGGTGCAAAAGGTCATGCTGAGAATCACCCGCAACTCGTTCTTTTCCAGCCGAGTCACCTTATGAAACACGCGCGCGCCTTCAAACAGGATCAAGGTATTCGGCGGAGTGGGAATCATGACCTCCTGATCATCCTGCCGGATCGCCAGTTGTGCTGAAGACAGTCGATCTTCCTGAAGATGGCGGTTGACCAGAGGCAGCAATACGGTGAAATGCCGGCCATTGTAGAAGTTGTAATCATAATGCCAACCGATATGATCGCGTGGCCGATCGTAGAACAGCAACGAACAGGAGCTTTGATCGTTAATCGGCGTAGGTAACACCGGCTCGCCGATCACCGCTGAGCAAAGCCGGCGTAAGTAGTCTGACTGGTAAAAAGCGATAATCTCCGGTGCCCTTTGATGCAAGTCTTCGTAAGCGACCGTGCCGCCCTTCTTGTGCGCCGGGAAATAGCTGCGCTCGGTGCTGGCGCAGCGCAACGCTGCCTCCTGCAGTTTTTCGAAAGCGGCTATTGGCAACGGTTCGGAAACCATCGCAAGACGTTGCTGAAAGTCAGGCAATCGCTCCGGAAGTTGCTCAGGCAGCTTGAGAACTGCGCTGTACTGCGTGACCAGCGTATTCTGACGTGCTTGCAATTGACGATACTGACGTTGCTTGCGCAGCTTGAGACCAGTGAAGGCCAATGCGCCAGCAGCGGGAATCAGTAGAATTTCCTGGAACATACAGCAGCCGTCCGGTAAGGAGTTTGAGAATAAGAAGTGCTGCGGTCGAAGCGATGACCGAAATCAGCACATAAGCTTAATCGGACGCTGTGAAATTCTGATGAAACGGCGATCCATCGCTGCGATGGCTTGGTGCGGCTACCATAGTCTGGCTCACTGTTATCCCTACACTCTGGGTCATGGCTATTCACTTTTGCTAGCGTGATAATCGTCAATCAGATGAGCGTAAGACAGGAGCGTATGATGGCGACCACCTCCGAAGAAGTATGGCTCTTGGGGTAGTGTTCCAGACATGGTTTTTATACTAAAACCCCGAATTCATACCGATTAATAAATAGACCAATAACGATGTCATGCATCTTATCGAGTTTGGAGAAGCAAATCGTCTTTCTGACTCATCTTTTAATGCGCGTCCGTAGGGTGAGGTGTTTCCGTTAAATTTTTTGAGTATTCGCCTTACCGGCCGTATGCTGTTCGGGTGGCAAGTGGCGTTCGTAGGCTCCCCCGTCATCCGTGTAAAATCGGGTTATTCCGAAAGATTCTAGAATCTCTCTAAGCTTTAAAAACACTTCATCTTTGTGATCACCGAGGGTATAAGCGAGAATTTTTCCGGTCGTGTGATCGATGGCATGCCACAGCCAACGCGGATGTGCTTTGCGCTGGACGTAACTCCACATCTCGTCTAACTCCGCCTCTTGATCTTCAACTTTTTGAATCTCAACGATGACTTCAGATGGATTTAAGCGGTTCAGCACTGTTCGATTGATGGATTCAAGGCAAGATTCTTTTTTTAATTCGTTAATGACGGTGGTCGGACTGATTTCTAAAACTCGCGCAGTATCCCGAATGCCACTGCCATTGATCGCCATATTAATAATCTGGTTTTTAACTTCTGGCAAATAGCCATTGTAATCGTAGTCTAAAATAAATGTTTTGACCGAGCATTCTGGATTCTGACAAAGGTAGCGTTGTTTTCCATTCTCCGTTTTTCCACGCTTTGCGATTTTTTCATGACGACAAACAGGGCAAACGACAGGATTTAAAACCATATTTAAATTCCTTAAAAAAATATTAAAATACTTAATACAATTTTAGACTAAAATATAGCATATCCAAATCTAGAACACTACCGACAATGCTCAACTTGTCGTCGAGAAATTCCTGCTCGTTGTAGGGATTGAGAATCTCGACCTCGACAATCGACGTGGCAAATTCACCGGCGAGGATCGCGTTCAGAAAGTGGATCAACAACCGGCGATTGCATTCAGTGCCGAGCAGAGCCTTGAACACACAGTCAATTTTTTGGTCAATGGAATGTTTCATAAGTAAAGTTTATCAGCTTCATTTGTCAAGGGACTTTTACTTTTGGTCGCTTGAGTCACACCTTAGACTCTCGGCGCGGCCACCCGCCGCAATAGATCATCCAACACTTCATCGACTTGTGCCCCTTCCATTTCATACTCCGCCGCCAGCGTCAGCCGATGGCGCAAAGCCGGCTTGGCGATGCTCTTGATATCGTCGGGCGTCACGAAATCCCGCTGATTCAACAAGGCTTGGGCGCGGGCAGCGCGAATCAGAGCAATGCCGCCGCGCGGCCCAACGCCAATGGCGAATCCCGGCGTTTTCCGGGTCGCGGCGACCAAGCGTACCGCATAATCCAGCACCGCATCATCGAGATTTAGCCGGGCGGCGATTCGTTGCAAGGTGAGCACCCGTTCCGGATCCGCCACCGCCCGCACCCGCGATACATCCAGCTTGTCGCCGACCTGTCCGTCAGTGACCTGACGCAGCAGTGCGGTCTCTTCCGTAAAGTTGGGGTAATCGATCTGAATTTTCAGCAGAAACCGGTCGAGCTGCGCTTCCGGTAACGGATAGGTGCCTTCGTGTTCGATGGGATTTTGCGTCGCCAGCGTCATGAACGGGGGTGGCAACGGAAAGGATTGACCCTCGATGGTCACCTGTCCTTCCTGCATCACTTCCAGCAACGCCGCCTGGGTCTTGGCCGGGGCGCGGTTGATCTCGTCGGCCAGCAGGAAGTGGCAGAATACCGGCCCCCGGCGAATTTCGAACCGCTCTTCACGCAGGTTGTACAGGGCATGGCCGGTCACATCGCTGGGCATCAGGTCGGCGGTGAACTGAATGCGGGCGAAGCGGGCGTTGACGCAAGCCGCCAGCGCCCGCACCAACAGGGTTTTGCCCAGTCCGGGGACGCCTTCGACCAGGACGTGACCGGCGGCGCCGAGAGCAATCAGCACTTGATCAACCACCGCTTGCTGGCCGATCAACACTTGACCGATTTCGCGGCGCAGGGCTTGCAGAAAGTCCCCAGCCCATTGCAATTCGGCGCTGGAGAGCGGGTTCACGGCGGCAGCGGGGGAAATTTCACTCATGGGGAACGATTCAGTCGTTGCAGGGTTTGCAGAGTTTGCACCAGATCGCGCTCATGCAGCGGTTGGTCGGAGTGCGGTAGCAGCGCGATATCCAGCGGTGCGCCAGGCTGGCGGCGTTCGATCTGGCGCAAGGCGTAGTGGCGGGCGGCTTGAAGGAGTATCGGCCCAGCGCCGTGACGCCAGAGGAAACGGGAACAGGCGCGCAGATGTTCCGCCAATCGCCGTTGTTCCCCGGAACGCGGGATCAACAGTGGCCCCAGTCGCCGGCTGTAGCTCCACAGCGCCGTCAGTAGAGTCAAAATCAGCCCAGCCAGCGGCATCCAGGCGTATTGCCACAGCAGTTGCACCAGCGAGGGGGTCAGCATCCGGTATTGCAGCCAAACCTCGCCGTCTGGAGCGCCCTGCTGGAGCAACGCCCATAGAAAATCGGCATGATCGTATTCGGCTAACCGGTGGTTGGTGAATGGGTCAAGATCGCTCAGCAGCGTAACCCGCCCCTTTCCCCATTGAAAGGATTGCCAGAAAGCGTCATTCAATCGCAAATCCGAGCGGAACCGGACTTGTAGGGGCGGCCCGGCTTCATTCAGTTTGACCGCAACCGGATCGGCGACCGATTTTTCAGCGCGATGACTACGGATTTCAAGCGAATTGAGCAGGTAATCATGTCCCTGACCGGGTTCATAAGGATGTTGCACACTGATCAGCAGATGTCCGCCCGCATGGACCCAGTCCAGCAACCTCTGGCTGTCAGCAGCGCTGAGCGCATAGCTGGGAATAGCTACTAGCAGGGTCGCGGTGGATGCCAGCGGTTGAGGTAATTCGTCGAGACGGCGCACACTATGGACCGTGCGGCCCAGCCGGGTTAACAGCCGATCCGCCAAGTAAAAGGGATTGCGCCGCGCGGCTTCATCATAACCGGTATAAACCTCTTCGCTGCGCTGGATCAGATGCTGGCTTAACCATAGCAATATCCCGCCGATACTGAACAGCGCCAACAAAATCAGTGGGATCAGCCATAACCGACGACGGGTCATGCCGGTCGCGCTCCTACTCCAAGCGATTCGTAAAAAATTGCCCCACACTTTTCAAGCGCCTCGCACCGTTCAATCCCCCCTTTAGCAAAGGGGGGCGAGGGGGGATTTGAACGCCCGAGGTTACCGCTGCTCGTCAGAATCCCCCCCAACCCCCCTTTTTCAAAGGGGGGAGATAGAGACTTTGAGAGAAACGTGGGCCGAAAGCTATTCATCGCGAGTTGCCCTAGCGAAATGCCGGGGCCATTCCGCACATAAGCCATGAACTTCGGCCTCGTCCGGCAAGCGGTGGGCGTAGGCAGTTACCTGCCAGACGCGGGTCAGGCGGCGCAGAAATTCAAGCAGTTCGGGATCGGTCAGTTGCGCCGTAGCTAGGCGCAGACATTCGACTTCGGTCGCGCTTGGTCGCACCGGGAGACCGCGCCGAGTCGCCAGCCCGGCCAGGCTGCCTTGATACAGCATACGCAACGCTTGGCGCGGTTGACCTTCGCTCCACAATTGCCAAGCGGCGTCTCCCAGCCCGGCATCCGGTGGAGCGGTGATTTCATCACGGCCCTGGACTAACCGTGAGCCGGATTTAACAACGCGCGGTCTGGCATGGCTGAAAGCCTTCGGCGCGTGGCGCCATAACCACCAGCCTGTCACGATGACGAACAGCCCGACGGCAAACCAGAGCAGCGCTTCGACGGTCGCTGCGAACCATTGACCTGGACGGGGATCACGGGGCGAACGTGAAGGGGGTTCCATAGCGCCATCATCCCGCCAGCGCCAGCGTTCCCTGACTTCGCAGGTTTGCAGTTCAGGCGCTTTCAGCATCTCGGCCAGCGCCTGTTTGACGACGCTATCGGATTGGGCCAGTTCCGCCTCACGGGCGCGGCGTTGCTCACAGATTGCATTCGCCAGATACTCCTTCTGTTCTTGCGGGGGAGCGCCAGGAGGAGGAGGCGCATCGGCGGCAAAGCCTGTCCCAGGAAACGCCAGTAACTCCGGTACCATCATCAATACCGCCAATATTATTGCGATTCGTCCCACTTGCGCTAACTACCCTGCCCTTTTTCTATCCGAATCAGCGCGGAAGCTCTAACACGGCCTCTAATCCGCCCTGCGTATGATTGCGCAGAATCAACTCACCGCCATGGGCGCGAACGATATTGCGGGCGATGCTCAATCCCAGGCCAGCGCCGCCGGTATCACGGCTGCGCGAACTTTCCAAACGGTAAAACGGCTCAAACACCCGCTCCAACTCGGCAGTCGGGATACCGGGGCCATGATCGCGGACGGTTAATGTCAGTCGGTCTGGACAATCCATAATCTCAATTTCAGGGCGCTGTCCATATTTCAAGGCATTCTCCACCAGATTGCTCAAACAGCGCTTCAGCGCCAGCGGTCGGCAGCGCAATGGCAGGGTGACTGCGCCGTCGATCCGCACCTCTTGACCGGTATCTTCAACATCCTCCCGCAGACAATCCAGCAAGGCATTCATGTCCACCGGCGCCATTGGCTCGGAATCCTCATCGCCACGCAGAAAATCCAGTGAGGTTTGCACCATGCATTGCATCTCTTCAAGATCGGCCTGAAATTTGGCCTGCAACGGCGAATCTTCCAGCAACTCGGTTCGCAGGCGCAAGCGGGTAATGGGCGTCTTTAGGTCGTGCGAAACAGCCGCCAGGATGCGGTTGCGGTCTTCGAGGTAACGGATCAGCCGCTCCTGCATGGTGTTAAACGCTTGCGCGGCGCGGCGGACCTCCAGTGGTCCTGTTTCAGCCAGCGGCGGACGACGGATATCGCGGCCCAGTTCCGTAGCGGCATCGGCCAGCACGCTGAGAGGACGGGTCAGGGCGCGCACCGCCAGCACTGCCAGCACAACGACCGAAACCAGCAAAATCAGCAGAATCAACAGCAAGCGGGCCGGCCAGGCGATCACATCTTCCGGCAAGACTTGCTGGAAAGTTGCCGTCGTTCCATCGATCAGTCGCACCTGCACCACGAAATTGCGCAGACCCAGCATCATGGCGTGCATACGCCAATGCGGCGGTCGGTCAGTCCAACGCTGGTGGAGCATAGTGGAGTCTGGGTCAACCGGGCGAGGCCGGTTGGCGCGGGGCGGTGGTGGCGGCGGCGGTAACTCATCGGTAATGACGACCTGAAAAGATCGCTCTGGCCCCAGTTGCCGGCGAAGCAGGGTGCGGAACAACGTCGTCTGATAACGCTCGTCCGTCACCGACTCGTCAGACCAGGGTAGATCCAGGCTAAGATGGGTCGGCGGCAGATCCAGCGCCGTGACCAAACGCCGACGTTCTGCCTCATCCAGCGTATCCAGCAACTTGACGATGGCCGCAATGCGCTGAGCGATATGTCCGCCGATGGCGTGGTAGAGCGCTTGATCACGATCCTGCAACAGGATGGCGGCGCTGAGCAGTTGCGCCATGATCAGGCCGCTGGTCAGGAACAGAATCAGTCGGCCCAACAGGGATTGAGGCGGCAGGCTCATCAATAATCCGGATGAACTGGCGCGGTCAGCAGATAACCCTCATTGCGCAGGGTCTTGATAATTGTCGCCTCGCGGGGATCGTCGCGCAAGCGGCGGCGCAGGCGGCTGACTTGCACGTCAATGCTGCGATCAAACGGCGTAGCCTCCCGACCCTGAGTCAGATCCAGCAATTGATCCCGGTTCAGCACGCGCTGCGGACGCTCCAGGAAGACCCGTAACAATCGGTACTCGCTGGCGCCCAAGGGAACCAGTACGCCATCCGGGGCAACCAGTTGTCGAGCAGCCACATCCAAAGTCCATCCGGCAAAGTGGAAGCGTTTTGCTTCAGCCGGGTCGCCCGCCGGATCGCGGACTCTACGTAAGACGCCTTTGATACGGGCCAGCAATTCACGAGGATTGAAAGGCTTGGGCAGATAATCATCAGCGCCCATTTCCAGGCCAATGATGCGATCGGTGTCATCGCCGCGCGCGGTTAACATGATGATCGGAATCCGTGAACGGGCGCGCAGGTTGCGGCACAGCACCAATCCATCATCGCCGGGCAGCATCAGGTCAAGAATAATCAGATCAACCGTTTCCTGGTCCAGTGTGGCCCACAGACTGCGTCCGTCGGCCACGCCGCTTACGCGGAAGCCGTTGCGGCCCAGATAGTCGCCGAGCAACTCGCGTAAGCCGGGGTCGTCGTCGACAATGAGAAGATGATCACTCATCGCTAACGAGCCAAGGGAAGAGATTAAGTGATTGGAAATTGGTCGGGGTGACAGGATTTGAACCTGCGACTTCTGCCTCCCGAAGACAGCGCTCTACCAGGCTGAGCTACACCCCGATACGAAAAAATCAACAAGTTAAGATAATCTGTAACCGCGACTTTTAGCGATTTGCACTTATATTGCACTTACGAAGTGTGCGATGCAAGCTCCTGTGGGTTTAGCCTTCCGGCGCGATATCGTTCGTCGTTCAGATACTACTCACCATTTTTTTGCCATCGGTTTCATATCACCGATGAATCGCTTTAATGAACGATCCCACAGCTTGCTGCGGGGTATCAAAAGCGAGATGGTACGCAACAAGCTGTGGAGAATTAGAACTGTAAGAGGTTAAAATTCCTGATTTCTTTTTCCAGTCTATTGCAGCAACAATCCAGTATTCAGCCGGAGAATGATTTCTCTTTAGCGTCAGCGACGAAGGCGGCGGCGATGAGTCCAATACCGATCAGGATCATACACATGGGATGTTGACCTCAAATTATTGTGTGAGTTGAATTGGTTTATTACTTAGGTAAGCAATAATTATGCCGAGTTTTAGTGGCGGGTTTCTCTATATGAATAAAATTAAATTTAATCAATTAATTATAAAATCTTTCTTGTGGCGCAGCCCGAACTGGTTCTGGTAGTGATTTGCTATAACCAGGTCATGACTCTCGATGTTGGAGCTGAGACTTGACGTGCTTTGACCGAAGCCGTTCACAATGGACCGATACCAGGGGCGATCTCCCTGAGGAGGGCGTTCCCACGCTGGAACGTGGGAACGATAACCTGTTAAAACGTTTGCAACAGCCCCCTAGAAACCCAAATCCTTCATGAAATCGGTGAATTCGGGCGAGAACAGAAAGCCGCTCATCGCCTGGTTGCGGGTCATGCCGCCGGCCAGTTGATCGAGCCAGAAGGCATAGCCGCCCTCATCCGGCTCGCGCTGGAAGAAGGTCAGGTACAGGTTGGTGATGAATTGCCGGTCGGTGGTGCCACGCCCGAGGTATTCCTCACTGTTGAAGAAGAAATTCGCCATGTTGCGGAAGACCGGTTTCACATCCGCGCCTTGCGCCTGGTTATCCGCGATGCGCTGTTGCCAGAACGCCAGACCGTCGGTTTCGGGGGCGCGTTCGAGAATCGAGACGTAATAGTGAGTGATCAGCGTGGTGGCCGGGTCTTGCTGCGTGGCGGTAAACGTGGCGGTACAGGTCAGGTCGTTAGCTGGCATGGCAAAGCGGGTGGCGCACGGGCTGGGACTCCAACCGATAAAGGTGCTGCCCGCGCCAGGGATCGCCGTCAGAGTGATCGCCACCCCTTCGGCATAAGAACCTGCGCCGTTGACGGTGCCCGTACCGGTGCCAGCGGTCATGGTGGTCAGGCGATAGGTCGTCGGGGCGACATTGGCGAACAGGGCCGTGACGGTCTTGGCCGCGTCCATCGTGACCGTGCAGATCGCGCCGGTGCCGGAGCAATCGCCGCTCCAGCCGCTGACGCTGTAACCGGTATCCGGGGCCGCCGTGAGGGTGACGTCAATCCCGTGGGTGAAGTCGGCAGTGCAGGTTGCGCCGCAAGTGATGCCCGCCGGGTCACTGGTGACCGCGCCATTGCCGCCGGTTTTGGTCACCGTCAGGGGTTCCGTCGAGCTGAAAGATTCTGTCCCCTCCACTGCGCCGATGTCGACCACGCCATTCTGAATGCGCGTTTCGCCGCGCTGGGCGGTGGTGACATTTTGCACCAGCAAATTATCGCCCGCGTCGAGCGCCGGACTACCGGGCAGGAGTAGGTGAGTTTGCGTCGGGCCACCGTTGTCCGCCAACGGGCCAATTGCGGTGTTAACCGGACTGGGCAGAATCAAGTCGCTGTCAATGGGACTGGCGTTGATCAAGCCGGAGGAGCCGCTTTCACCAAACAGGTTGTGGCCCAGGGAGGTGAAGGTGCCGCTATCCCGGTAGATTTCCTTGCCGTTCGGTGATGTATTGCCAGCAACGATGGTGTTACCGATGGATAAGATTCCACCACCATCCAAACGAATCCCGCCTCCGGGTCCCGACGGTGTTGCTGCGGAATTACTGGTAATCGTGCTGTTAAGTAGGGTGGCAGTCGCATCGTAGATGTAGATACCACTTCCGCCATTGTCGATGCCAGTAGCGCCTCCAAGGGAGGAGTTACCCGATAGCGTACTATTACGCATTGTTAGCGTGCTGCCATCTCGCGCATGCTGAATACCACCTCCACTCAGCGACGCGGTATTGTCAAAAAGGGTGCTGTTATTTACAGCTATTGATGCACCGTATCCATTAGTTAAACCACCTCCGTAGACCGCTGAGTTATTGGATATAGCCGTGTCATTCACGGTCGCTGTCCCAGAGTAATTGTCAATACCGCCTCCAGAAACACTAGCAGAGTTATTTGATAGCAAACATCTATTTGTTGTTATTATGCCAGAGCGGTTGTAGATACCACCACCGCGACTGGTGGCTACGTTATCAGACAAGATACTGTCATTAACGGTCAACGTCCCACTTGCACTGTTGGAAATCGCGCCGCCATAGCTCCAGGTGCTCGATTCAATGGTGCTGTCATTGACAGTCAATGTTCCGTTGTTAGTAATCCCCCCATTGCGCAGTTTCAACTTGGAGAGCGTCACGGTTGCCCCGGCGTTGACGGTGAAAATCCGCGCGGCGTTGTTGCCATTGATGGTCACGCTGTTTCCCGGCCCTTCGAGGGTCAAATTGCCGGTAATGGTCATACCGCCAGCGGTCAACAGCAGGCCACTGAGACCGGACTGAAACACGATGGTGTCATCGGTGGCCGCAGCATTGTTGGCGTCGAGGATAGCTTGGCGCAGCGAACCGATGCCGCTGTCGTCGAGGTTCGTGACCGTGAAGGTCACCGCATGGGCAGATGAACTAAAAATTGTTATTATAAACAATAATATAAACGAAACGGGGGGGGGTAATGACATGCGGTGGCATAACGCAATCTCCATAAGTTGAGCGTCAAGAAAGAAGGGATGAAAAGTCACTTGAGAAGATTAGATGTAACGATCAATTTTGACAAGTGACTATGTGTATCCATCGCATTTCTTAGATCGGGTGCAACGCGATTGATCCTCACCGCCTGGCCGCAGGGCTGTTAATACCCATTCTCATTAACGCTAAGCGATAGAGCTTAAGTCAGCGCAGAAACTCCCCCCTTCGAAATAAGGGGGGTTGGGGGAATGGCTTTATCGCATCGCCCAAAACCGGCTGATCGACCATTACCGCGCCAGCCATCGAGGCTTGCCGGTGTCCTATGCCGGGGATTGCCCGGAATGGATTGAAATCCACAGCCTATCGAGGAAGGAACTGATTAATCGTTTCGACCAGGGTTGCTTCTTCCACCGGTTTGATCACATAACTTTTGGCGCCTTGCCGCGCTCCCCAGATCTTGTCGGTTTCCTGGTCCTTGGTGGTCACAATGATCACGGGAATATGGCTGGTCGACGGATTCTTGGTAATCTGTCGGGTGGCCTGGAAACCGTTGATCTTGGGCATGACCACATCCATCAGGACGAGATCAGGCAGTTCAGCCTTGGCGACTTCGACACCCTGTACGCCGTCGGTCGCCGTCAGGATTTCGTGCCCATGTTTTTTGAGAATTTTGGCGAGACTCAGCGTTTGGGTCGGCGAGTCGTCGACAATCAGTATGCGGGCCATGCTGCCACTCCTGGGATAATCGGGTCTATCTGCTTCACGCACCGGTTCGCAATCCGGGAGACAGAATCTAATGAGAGCCAATCCGGGCTGTCCTTCATGCTTAAATTTAGCGGGCCGTAACAGTGTACGCCAATCTCATCAGCGAAATCAGGCTTAAAAACGGCAGTTTTTTCATCATAAGCCAGACCTCCCGCTAACGCATGATAGGATACCGCATAAACCGATTCGATTTAAGGAGTTTGTTTCATGAATGCTTCACAATCAAATTTTCTCTCCCGACTGGCGCTGACGTTGCGCCTGGCTTGGCGAATGCTGCTTGATCATCCGTTCGCCAGTCGCGTGGCGCAATTGGAACAGAGTGAATCGGTATCGACGGGCCCCGTCAAGGCCGGTCAATCCAGGCCGGCGCTGCACGATACCTTGCCCGAATCCGCCCTCCAACTGTTGGCCCTGTTGCAGCAGGAAGGGCGGTTCGTGGATTTTCTGGAGGAAAACGTCACTGCCTATTCCGACGCTGAAATTGGCGGCGCAGCGCGCGTCGTGCATGAAGGTTGCCGCAAGGTGATCCGCGATCATCTCCAAATCGCGCCAGTCCGCGAGGAAACCGAGGGCGCTCGCTTAACTCTGCCCGCTGGTTTCGACGCGACTGCGGTGCGTTTGACCGGCAATGTAGTCGGCCAGCCGCCCTTCACCGGAACCTTGATGCATCGCGGCTGGCGGGTAGCCGAGATCAAACTGCCGAAACTGGCGGAAGGTCATGATGTCCGGGTGCTGGCCCCAGCGGAGGTCGAACTATGAGCGAAGCCCGTTTCGCCATCGGCATTGATCTGGGAACCACGCATTGCGTGATCGCCGCTGTAGATTTGCAAGCCAGCGATCTGGACGAGGTGGTCGACTGGATCGAAGCCATCCCTCAATTAACCGCGCCCGGTGCGGTTGAAGAACGGCCATTATTGCCGTCTTTTCTCTACCTGCCGCATCCCGATGAATTGCGCCCCGAGGATCGCACCTTGCCGTGGGGCGAGCAACCGCCCTTTGTGGTCGGCGAACTGGCCCAGAGTATGGGGGGACGCACCCCGATTCGGTTGGTGGCCAGCGCCAAGAGCTGGTTATGCCATCCTGGGGTTGACCGGCGCGCGGCGATTCTGCCGGTGGAAGCGCCAGAGGAAGTCGAGCGGGTATCGCCGCTGCAAGCCTCGATGCGCTATCTGGAGCATTTGCGCACGGCCTGGAATCTGCGTCATCCCGATGCGCCGCTGGCTGAACAAGAGGTGGTGCTGACCGTACCGGCGTCTTTCGATCCGGCGGCCCGCGAACTGACTGCCGAAGCCGCGGCAGCCGTCGGACTGGGCCGTCATCTGGTGCTGCTGGAGGAACCTCAGGCGGCGTTGTATCACTGGATTCTGGCGACCCGGGGCGAATGGCGAAAGCAGGTCAAGCTTGGCGATATCATTCTGGTCATCGATCTGGGCGGGGGCACCACCGATTTCTCGCTCATTGCCGTGACCGAACGCGACGGCTCCCTGGAACTGGTGCGGGTAGCGGTCGGCGATCATATCCTGCTGGGCGGGGATAACATGGATTTGGCCCTGGCCCATACGGTTCGCGCCAAGCTGGCTGAGCAGGGAACACAACTGGATCCCTGGCAGTTGCAGGGCTTGACGCATGGTTGCCGCACCGCCAAGGAGACGCTGCTGAGCGATGCCAGCATCGACGCCGTGCCGGTGGTGGTGCCAAGTCGTGGTTCCCGGCTGATCGGGGGCACTTTGCGCACTGAACTGACCCGTGACGAAGTGGCGCGAACCTTGGTGGAAGGATTCTTCCCGCAGGTGGAGGCATCAGCGCGACCGGCGATCCGGGCGCGGGCGGCGCTGACCAAACTGGGACTGCCCTACGCGCAGGATGCCGCCATGCCCCGTCACTTGGCCGCGTTCCTGAGCCGGCAGGTGGAAGCGACCCGCGATCTGGCTGGGTTTGAGAATCATCGCCTGCCGGAACACGCTAGTTTCCTGCACCCAACCGCTGTGCTGTTCAATGGCGGCGTCTTCAAGGCGCACTCGTTGCTAGAGCGAACGCTGGACTTGCTGAGCGGCTGGCTGACCGCCGAGGGCGCGCCGCCCGCACGGTTACTGGAAGGAGCCGATCTTGATCTGGCGGTGGCGCGCGGCGCGGCCTATTACGGTTACGTGCGGCGCGGGCGCGGGGTGCGGATTCGTGGCGGCACCGCCAAGTCTTACTATGTGGGTGTAGAAAGCGCGATGCCGGCGGTGCCGGGCATGGAGCCGCCCATTCAGAGCTTATGCATTGCACCGTTCGGCATGGAAGAGGGGACGCAGGCGGAACTGCCGCCACAGGAAGTGGGGCTGGTGGTGGGCGAGCCGGTGCGCTTCCGGTTCTTTGGCTCTTCGGTGCGGCGCGTCGATCAGGTCGGTACGGTGCTGGAGCAGTGGGCGCCGGAGGAACTGGAGGAACTGGAGGAAATCGAGGCCAATCTCCCCGCTGAGGACCGGCAACCGGGCGACGTGGTGCCGGTACGCCTTCATGCCGCCGTGACCGAGGTCGGCACGCTGCGTCTGGAAGCTGTATCACGCACCGGCGCAGAGACTTGGAAGGTGGAGTTCGACGTGCGCGGAGAGAAGTAGCTATCGCTCGCTCGAATGCACTCGTTATCTAATGGAACAAGATGGGTTGCTGTTGTCGGCAACCCATCCCGTTGATGGACGCTTATCATCCCTGAATCACGCCTCATCGTCAGCGCCCAGATACGCCTCAACTACCCTGGGATCACAGCGCACCTGATCCGGTGGCCCTTCAGCGATCTTGCCGCCATACTCCAGCACGACCAGCTTTTCACAGGCGCGCATCACCAGGCGCATATCATGCTCGATTAGCAAAACCGTGACGCCCCGCGCTTGAATCTGCCCAATCAACCCAATCAACGCCCCGGTTTCCTGCTCGTTCATACCACCAGCTGGCTCATCCAGGATCAGCAGGCGCGGTTGGGTCGCCAGCGCCCGGGCGATTTCCAAGCGCCGCTGATCGCCGTAAGCCAGATTCTTCGCCATGGTAGACGCCTGCTGGCCCAGCCCGACGAATTCCAGTTCCTGCAAGGCGCGCTCCATCGCCTCCCGCTCCTCGCGCTGCTGAGCGGGCAGGCGCAACATCGCGCCAAGAATCCCGCTGCGCATCCGATAATGACAACCGGCCAGCACATTCTCCAGAACGGTTAATTTCTGAAACAGCCGGATATTCTGAAAGGTGCGGGCAATGCCCAGAGTGATAATACGATGGGTGCGAAGACCATTTAGCCGAGCGCCGGCGAAAGTAATTTCACCCTGATCGGACCGATATTGACCGGTGATCAGGTTAAAGACCGTAGTCTTGCCCGCACCGTTGGGACCGATCAGTCCAACGACCGCGCCTTGGTCAACGCTAAAGGATACGTCCTTGACCGCTGTCAGACCGCCGAAGGTTTTGGTCAGATGATGCAGGGTGAGCAGATCCATGATCATCGACCTCTTGCCGGCAACAGCCCCTGCGGACGGACCACCATCATCACCATCATCACCAGCCCAAACACTAGCATCCGGGCGCTGGAGAATTCCCGGAACAGCTCTGGGAGGCCGATCACCAGAAACGACGCCAGCAGCACACCGGCCATATTACCCGCCCCGCCAAGGATGACGATCATGAACAACACCACTGACTCCCAAAAACTGAAGGATTCCGGTGAAATAATCGTCATCTTCGCAGCGAACAGGGTTCCGGCCATACCAGCCCAAGCTGCGCCCAGCCCAAAAACCGCCAGCTTGTAATAAGCCGTATTGACGCCACTCCCCTCCGCAGCGATTTCATCCTCGCGCAGATAATTAAGCGCCCGGCCAAATCGTGAATTTTTCAAATGCAGAAAGAGGAAAATGGTCAGCGCCACAAAGCCCCAAATCAGATAATAGAAATGCTGTGGCTGGCGAATGACGAAACCGAACAGGTTAGGGCGACTGATGCCAAAGACGCCATTTGCGCCGCCGGTAATGCCAAAGACATCATTGACCAAGGCGATACGCACAATTTCACCAATGCCGATCGTCACGATGAGCAGATAATCACCGCGCAGATGGACTACCGGTCGCGCTATTGCCAATGCAAATAACCCGGCCACCAAACCGCTTAATGGCAACGTCCACAGAATGGGAATTTGGTAACGGGTATTCAGGATCGCCGCAGTGTAAGCCCCCATCGCATAAAACGCCGCATGACCCATATTGAACAGTCCCGCCTCGCCCAGAATCAGGTTGAGGCTAAGCGCCAGCAAGGCATACAGTCCGATGCTGTTTAGCACATCGATATAATAGGCATTCAGCAACAGCGGGGCCGTAGCCATCAACGCAATGAATAAGGCAGCAGCGAAAGAGGTAAAACGACCCATTATTCTTCCTGTTATCCAGCAATTCCCGGTCTCTTGGTTGATCTTTGATCTTCAAGAAGTTTTTTCTGTATATTCAAGGTTGCATTAAGAAAAATATCATTGCGATTCAATATGCTGGAAAAAGAGACCGGGAATTGCTGCCTGTTATCATCCAGCCTTAAAACTTAAACCTTAAACCTTGTCCGCCACCCGTTCGCCCAATAACCCGGTCGGTCGCACAATTAAAATCAAAATCAGCACGCAAAAAGCAATGGCGTCTTTCCAGGCGATGGAGAGATAAGCCGCCCCCATAGCCTCCACCACCCCCAACAATAATCCGCCGACCATCGCGCCGGGAATGTTGCCAATCCCGCCAAGGATCGCGGCGGTAAACGCCTTCATGCCGTAAACCCAGCCCATCGTGAAGTTGATTTGTCCATAGTACAAACCGACCATTAATCCCGCTGCGCCGCCCAGCGCCGGGCCGAGCAGAAACACCAGCAAAATAACCCGGTTGACATCAATGCCCATCAGTCGCGCCGCGCCCTGATCAATCGCCGCCGCCCGAATCGCCGCGCCAATCTTCGTCTTCTGGATAAACAGATACAAAGCCACCATCATCACCACCGACGCCAGCACAATCAGCACCCGCATCAGTGGAATCTGCAACCCGAACAGATCGAGGGAAGCAACGGGCAAAATGTTATCGGGATAGACCTGAAAACGCGCCCCGTAAATCAGCATCAGGGTGTTTTGCAGAAAGATCGATGCGCCCAGGGCTGAGACGACGGCGGACAAGCGCGGCGATCCGCGCAGGGGCCGATAAGCCGCTCGTTCCAGAATAGCCCCCAATACGGCAACCAAACCCATGACCATCAGCG